>JAJQEJ010000049.1 GCA_021201735.1 Oscillospiraceae bacterium
TCTCCCTACTCTTTGGCAATATTGCTCCTTAATCTTTTCGTGCGGTTGCCCTGTTCCGTTTGATGGCGTTTAAAAAGCGGGCACTTCCACACGGTAAACAGCAAAAACGGTGATTCGATTTGTCCCGCGTTTCTTTTTCGCGTCCAGGCAGCATAAATATAAGCATTCTATTGATGTGAAAAGGATGGAGTATATGGGAAAGAAAAGATGGATGGCGGTTCTCCTGATCATGCCTGTGTTTTTGTTTGTCTGCCTTTCCGGGTGCCGGAGCCTGAACACGCTGCCCGCGATGATGCCCGCCTTGACGGCGCAGAAGGATATTTTTCTCCCGGTCATTATGTACCACAGCGTCATTGATAACGCGGGTAAGGCGGGCGACTATATCATCACGCCCGAGCGCTTTGCATCCGATATGACCTACTTGCAGCAAAACGGCTATCAGACGGTCTTTGTCGCCGATATTCTCGCGTTTATGGACTACGGCGTCCCCCTGCCGGAAAAGCCGGTGCTCGTCACGTTTGACGACGGGCACTATAACATCAAGGAGTATCTCCTGCCCATCATGCAGGAGATGGATTTGAAGGCAATCGTCAATGTGGAGGGGGCGTTTACGGAGCAATCCACGCAGGAGCAGGCGCACAACCCGAATTACTCCTACCTTACGTGGGAGGAGATCTCGGAATTGCAGGACAGCGGATATTTTGAGATTGGCAACCACACCTACGACATGCACGACGCAAGCGGTGAACGCGCGGGCTGCAAAATCAATCCGGGGGAGTCGGAGGAGGACTACGCAAAGGTGCTGGAGGAGGACATCGGCGGCCTGCAGGAGCTGCTCACCGACCGCTGCGCCACGACGCCCGTCACCTTTGCGTATCCCTATGGCTTTATCTCCGATGAGAGCGTCCCGGTGTTGCAGGCGATGGGTTTTCGCGTGCTGCTAACCTGCTATGAGCAGCCGAACTACCTGAATATCGCGCCGGAGTCCTCCATCCTGCTGCACCGCTATAACCGCCCTGGCAATGTGAGCACGGAGCAGTTTATGGAAAAATTGCTGCGGCAGGAGGCATAACAGGATACTATTGACAAAAAAGATGTTAAAAATCTGTTAACTAATTTGGCGGACAGAGGTTGACATTATGCATTTCGCTGTACTATAATGAGATAACATATGTGGCGGCTGGTGAATGTGCACAAAAATGAGCCGTTGCTATGTCCATTTCCGATCAGGAAATGAGTACAGGGAGGTACGTGAAATGAAAAAGAAAAGCTTGGCCTGGGTTCTGGCGGCAACGACGACACTGGTTTTCCTCTTCAGCGCCTGCGGCACGACAGACCCGGAACCATCCGCCGCGGCGGGCGAAGGATTCACCGGCACCGTTACCATTGTACATGTCAACGACATCCACGGCTATGTGGACGAGACGGATGAGGCCATCGGGTTTGCCAGGATCGCGGGCTTCTTTGAAGAGACAAAGGCGGAAAACCCCAATACCATTTTCCTCGACGCAGGGGACTGCTTTTCGGGCAGTGCGTATACCACCATTGACCAGGGCGAGTCGATTGTCCCCATACTGAACACTGTGGGCATTGACGCGATGGTCGCCGGGAACCATGACTTCAATTTCGGCTCCGCGCAGCTGCTGCGGCTGGCGAGCATGGTTACTTACCCGGTGCTGTCCGCCAATATGGTCTACCGGGATACGCAGGAAAACCTGTTGGATGGGTATGATATCATCACGCTCGATAACGGGATGAAGGTCGGCGTGATTGGGCTCACGACACCGGTCGCCGAGGCGATGGGAGCAAGTGACGTGATGTATGTCGACGCCATCTCCGTCTGTCAGACGCTCGTCGATGAGCTACAGCCGCAGGTGGATATCATCGTCGCGCTCACCCATGTGGGGGAGAACGAGGGCGACGCGCTCACGAGCACCATGATTGCCGACGAGGTCACGGGGCTTGACGTGATCATCGACGGGCACAGCCACACAGAGCTGCCGGAGGGACGTTGGGAAAACGGTGTCCTGATCGCGCAGGCGGGGGAGTATAGCCACAACATCGGCGTGGTGAGCCTGATCATCGAGAATGGCGTACACACGGATACCACCGCGCGCCTGATTCCGAAGAGTGAAGCTGAAAATCTGCCGGAGAAGGCGGAGACAGCCGCGCTGGTCGCCGACCTGCAGGCGGAGAGCGAAGCCTACTTTGCCGAGGTGATCGGTGCCACCGATGTGGAGCTTGTCGGCACCCGGGACATCATCCGCACGCAGGAGACCAACATCGGGAGCCTCTTTGCGGACGTCATGCGCGACGCGGCGGGTACGGACATCAGCTACTTTAAAGCCGGCCTCATCGGCGGTGAGCTCCAGCCAGGCGACATTACCCGCAAGGACCTCACCGAAATCTGCCGGGTGGACAGCCTGATCGTCGTGAAAGAGGTGACGGGCGCGGACATTCTGGAGTACTTAAACTACGCCATGGCCCCCTTCCCCAGCTCGAACGGAAGCTTTTTGCAGGTGAGCGGGATCTCCTATACCATTGATCCCGATCTGGCGGAGGATAAAATCTTTGACGTATCGGTCGGCGGCGCGCCACTGGATCTGGACGCAACCTATACCGTCGCCGCCAGCCTCGGCATGAGCAGCGAGCCGGGAATGGTCAACGGGACGCTGGTGAAGGAAGTGGGTTATACAAGCACCTATATGGAGGAATATATCGTAGCCAACTCGCCCCTTAATTGTGCAACTGACGGCAGGATTGCAATTGGGACCAAGCCAGCCGCGTAAGACGTGAAGTTCCAAAGCCAGCAGTTCTGTATACGCCCACATGGACGGTAACTGTTCCGTCTGTGTGGGCGTATATCATTTCATATCTGTATGAATGCAGTCGTCATGCGGTATTTCCTCCAAGGGCTTATGGTATAGTTCAAATATAGGCTGTGGCTTAGGAGGAAAGCCGCCAGCTGCTAGCCAGCCAGCTAAGTACGATATTCGAACCATAGAAAACAGAGCATTTTCGGCTTTATCGTACTCATGTCTATCTATAAACGCAGAAAATGCTTCTTCAAAATCAGGCATAGTTTATCTCCCCGGTTGCAAAATTTATTTGTGAACTGAATACGGTTACAAGTTTAGCAGACATTGGCATTAAAATCAAGAGTAACCGCATATGGCTCGAATATTTTTTGGGGGAAATGAAAATGCAAAAGCTACGCCCTGATATGGACATTGGAAAAACCCTTTACGCTATGCGCAAAAAGCGTAAGATGACGCAAGAGGCAGTTGTGACTGCAATGCAGCTTTTGGGCTGTACAATCTCCCGTATGACATACTCGAAAATGGAGCGGAATCGGTATAATATCAGAATCAGCGAATTGATTGCATTAAAGCATATATTTGATGTTGCATATGAAGATTTCTTTGCTGATCTTGAGAGAGGATTTTTAGAAGGCTAATCGTCGCCTGTACTCATTAGGGCAAGGGAAACCCCCATCGCAAGAACAGGAGCCCTGTAATCACTGCGATTACAGGGCTCCTGTTTACAATAGGCAAGCTTGAGCTTATTTCGCGGTCGCGTCAAAGACTCTCAGGGTGCCGTTATTCAGTACCTTGATAGCATCCGCGCCGAAGGCAATTTGCTGTGCGCCGGAAATGCTGATTTCCTTTGAGACAATGGAGCCGGCCGTTACGTCAAAGCTGGTGATGACATTCATATCCTGATCGTAAAGGCGCACCGTGGCATCCACGTCGGCGGTTGCTGAAAAGCTCACGGTAGAATACTGACCGTTGGTGGGCAACCAGACAAGGCGCTCTTTGCTAACGGAAGATGTTGCATTCCAAATATCAAAAACCAGGCCTGAGGTATAGGTGCTGGTAGCGTCCGAGCCCTGATAGGTCAGCTGGGAAGCATCCGTAATAATCCAGGAATACTTGGTTGTGCTCAGCCCGCTCAGCTTGAACAGATTGACCGGCTGCACATCTTGTGTGCCAAGCTGAACGGTATTGTTTGCGCTGTCCCAGTTCACGGGGATGCCAAAGATGTTGGAAACAGCGCGAACAGGGACATAGGTGGTGCCATTGTAGGAAATGGGGTAGACGCGGTTGCCGTCGGCGTCATAAAGGATTTGCTCTTGGCTGTTGTAATTGAT
The DNA here is from genome assembly GCA_021201735.1 of Oscillospiraceae bacterium. Classification (GTDB taxonomy): domain Bacteria; phylum Bacillota; class Clostridia; order Oscillospirales; family Oscillospiraceae; genus JAJQEJ01. The sequence goes on from JAJQEJ010000049.1 coordinate 4,151, forward strand.
CTTAATATCATAGTTGAGCTGTGCGCGGATATCCTGCAGACCGGTGGCGGCAAAGGCTGTCATAGCCGAACTCACCACAGCAACCGCCAAGACGGTTGCAACAAATTTCTTCTTAAACATGGGAAAACCCTCCTTTTCATGTGATTATTATAACATAATAAGGGCTGCATGTTCAAGCCATATTGGATAATTTTAATATTCTTTATTGTTATGGACGTAATGCAAAAAATCCCGGTCTGCGACGGCGGCAAAAGCCCCGCCGACAAACGCGCAGAGGTCATGAGGGGAGAGAGAGAGCTGCACGCCGACGCGGCCCGCGCTGACGTGGATGATGGGGTGGGCGGTGGCGCTTTCATCGAGAAAGGTGGGGAAGCGCTTTTTCATGCCGATGGGGGAGCAGCCGCCGTGGATGTAGCCCGTGAGAGGGAGGAGCGCCGCCTGCCGTATCATCTCGACGGATTTTTCCCCCGCCGCCTTGGCGGCGCGCTTGAGGTGGAGGGAATCGCACACCGGAACCACAAAGACGTAATAGCCCCCGGACGCGCCGCGGGTGACGAGGGTTTTAAAGGCTGTTTCTGGGGGAACGCCCGCAACGCGGGCCACCGTCACGCCGTCGGTCAAGCCGTCGGGGAGGGTGAGATACTGCGCGGTGTAGGGGATTTTTGCGCGGTCTAAGAGGCGCATGGCGTTGGTTTTGTCGGGTTGTTTCGCCATGGTTACCATCCCTCCAGCGTCACGCCGCAGGCGGGACTACACAGCAGCCGCCCGGTCATGAGGGGGAGGGAGAGGGTTTCCGTCTCCGACCAGGGGAGGGGGACGGTGGCGGTCGTCTTCCCCGCGTTGACGGCGCAGAGCACCGTCTGCTCCTCCAACGTGCGGGAGAAGGCGAGTACCCGCCCTTGCGCGCAGACATATCGGATATCCCCCCGGCGCAGCGGCGCGAGCGACGCGCGGGCCTGTCCGAGCTTTTTGTACCAGTCGAGCAGCGATTTGTCCTCCTGCCCCCACGGGAAGGTGCGGCGGTTGAAGGGGTCTTCAAAGCCTTCCATCCCCGCCTCGTCCCCGTAATAGATGGTCGGCGAGCCGGGGAAGGCGAAGAGGATGAGCGCCGCGAGGCGCAGGCGGCTGATGCCCCGCGCGTACTCCTCCGCGCTGAGGCGGGCCTGGGCACGCCAGTCCCGCGACTGCTCCTGATGGTCGGAGCCAGCGCCGAGCAGGGTCAAAATACGCACGGTGTCGTGGGTACCGAGGATATTCATGGCGCTCTGCCACGCGAAGGGCGGGTAATGCTCACGCAGCGTCTCCATGCTGCGCATGAAATCCGCCGCGTCGCCGCCGAGAATAAAGTCCAGCAGGGCGCTCCGGAAGGGATAGCCCATCAGCCCGTCGCAGTGCCGCCCCCATATGTGCTGCCGGCGCACGTCGTAGGCGATTTTATTGGAGCCGTCCTCCCACACCTCGCCGATGATGGCGGCGTCCGGCTGTTCGGCGCGCGCCGCCTGATGGATGCCCGCGAGGAAGCAATCGGGCAGCTCGTCCGCGACGTCCAGCCGCCAGCCGTCCGCGCCCGCGCGCATCCAGCGGCGGATGATGCTGTTTTCCCCCGCGTAGATATAGCGCTGGTAGTCGGGGCTCTCCTTATTCGTGGTCGGGAGGGTATAGATCCCCCACCAGGAGCTGTATTGGTCCGGCCAGTGCTGAAAATAGAACCAGTCGGCATACCGCGACTGGCGGGACTGGTACGCGCCCGGCTCGGGGTAGGCGTCGGCGGCGTTAAAGTAGCGGCTGATGTAGCCCGTGTGGTTAAAGACGCCGTCGAGCATCACGCGCATACCCAGCGCATGGGCGTCGCGGCAGAGGGCGGCAAAGTCCGCGTCTTCCCCCAGCAAGGGGTCGATGCGCTCGTAGTCGCCGGTGCCGTAGCGGTGGTTTTCGGCGGCCTCAAAGATGGGGCAGAGATAGAGGGTTTCGACGCCGAGCTCTTTGAGATAGGGAAGCTTTTCCCGCACACCCGAGAGATTGCCGCCGAAAAAGTCGCGGTTTCGTATCTCCCCGCGCTCGTCGGGGCGGTAGACCGGCTCCTCCGTCCAGCCGGTGTGCAGTGTGCGGCCGCCAACCATATGCGCGGGGGGCTGCATGGCCCCCTTGCGGAAGCGGTCGGGGAAGATCTGATACGTCACGCCCTGTCCGAACCAGTCCGGCACCTGCTCTGTGCCGTCGTAGACGGTGAGCTGGTACACGGGCAGCTCCGTGCGCGTTTCCGTGCCCTCCAGCGCGAAATGATACCACACGAGCCCCACATAGCCGTCGGTTTCGAGCGTACAGGAGAAGCTGTCGCACGCGCCCAAAAGGCCGCGCCACGGCATGGCGCACTCCACCGTCTCGTCGCCCCGCTGCTCAAAGCGGGCGATGAGGCGTGCGCGCAAAATGCCGTCGGCGCGGCTTGGGTGCACGGTAAAGCGCACCGTCGTGCCGGATGGAACAGCGCCGAAGGGGGATTTGCAGGCGCTGTCAAGAGGGTCATATACGTTGGATTCTGTCAAGTCGCGCCTCCCTTGTTAACGCAGCAGGGTGTTCTCTGTGTTGACTGTGCCGGAATCGGTGTCGGTGTCAAAGTAGTAGCGCAAAATGTCGGCGGCGATCACGCCGAGCTCCGCGCCGCCGCCGCCCTTTTCGACGACGATGGAGATGGCGATCTGCGGGTCGTCATATGGAGCAAAGCAGACGAACACGGCGTTCGCCTCGGACTCTGAGGCGATCTGGGCGCTGCCCGTTTTCGCGCCGAGCGTGACGTTCAGGTCTTTAAAATAGCTTGCGGAGGAGCCGCTCACAGCGGCCTCGCGCATGCCCTCCTTGACCACCGCCAGATTTTCGGCGGAGATGCCGATGCTGGAGACCGGCTCCGGCGCGTACTCCTCCGCCGTCTCGGCGGAGTCGGCGCTTGTGACCGACTTGAGCAGGTGGGTGGGGTAGTAGTTGCCGCCGTTGACGAGGGAGGCGACGTAATTTGCCAGTTGCAGGGGGGTTGTGAGGGTGTTCTCCTGCCCGATGGCGACGTACATGGTGTTGCCCTCGTACCACGTCTGCCCCAGGGACTCGGCGTATTCCCGGCTGCCGACGACGCCCGCCGTCTCGGCAATCTCAATGCCGGTCTTCTGGCCGAGTCCGAATTTAGCGGCGTATGTGCTGAGCGTCTCAATTCCCAGCTGGCGGCCCGTGTCGTAGAAGAAGATGTTGCACGAGTCGCGGATCGCCTCGGTGACGGTCTCCCAGCCGTGGGTGCCGCCGTACTGGCGGAAAATCCAGCACATGGGCTGGTCCTGTATGCGGGGGTAATAGGTGTACCGCCCCGTGCACTTGATGCGCGTGGACGGGGTGATGACGCCCTCCTCCAGCCCCGCGATGGCGGTGACCATTTTAAAGGTGGAGCCGGGGGAGTACGCCTCAAGCGTCGCGCGGTTGCGCAGAGGCTTTAGGGGGTCCTCCAGCGCCGCCTGATAGAGAGAGGCGTCGGTGTAGATCGTCGAGAGGTCGAAGGTCGGGTAGGACGCCATGGCGAGCACGCCGCCGGTCATGTCGGTCACCACCACCGCCGCGCCCTCGGTCTGGCTGGACTTGATCTCCGGGACGCGCTTTGCCAGTGACTCCTCCACCACCTCCTGCAAATCGAGGTCAAGCGTGAGCGAGACATCGCTCCCGGGCTGCGGCTCGGTGCGCCACGTCTCGCTCACCACCTTGCCGGTCGTGGAGTACTCCACCGCGCGCGTGCCTGCGGTGCCGCGCAGGTATTCCTCAAAGGCGAGCTCCACGCCGTCCTTGCCCACCGACTCGTTCATCGCGTAGCCGAGGTCCTTGTATTGCGCCCACTCGTCCGCGTCCATCAGCCCCATGCGCCCGAGCAGATGCGCGGCGTAGGTTGTCTCATACGACCGGACGGTGGTCGCGGCGATGCGCACGCCCGGCAGGCCGTACTCCTTGACTGCCGTGATGAAGGCGATGTCCACGTCCTTTGCAAAGACGTAGTCCGTGCGCACAATGTCGAGCGTGCGCAGGCGCAGCTCATATAACACGCCGACCAGCGCGCGCGCGTCGGCGTCGGAGATGGTTTCGTCCAGCTCGAAGAAGGCGCGCATTTTGCCGAGCAGCGCGTCCGCCCCTGTCTGCGCGACGTCGGCCCATTTCATTTTTTCAAGGAAGGTCTGGAACGTGGCGTTGTCCTGCGCGCCGTCCAGATAGGTGAAGGGCGCGGCGGTGCTGACGGGCAGGGAGTCCGGCCAGCTGATGCCGTTCTTGCGGCAGATGTCCAGCAGCGTGAGCAGGGTGGCGTTGCGGCTGCTCTCCTCGCCCATGACGGCGCTGTCGAGCGTGACCTGATAGCCCGCGCGGTTCGACACCAGCACCCGCCCGTAGCGGTCCAATATCTCGCCGCGCGCCGCCTCCACCGTCTCCTGACTCTCAATCTTCCGCGTGGACTGCTCCAGATACGACGCGCCGTGGACCACCTGTAAATTATAGAGCGTTCCCGTGAAGAACACCACAACCGCGAGCACCACCACCCCAATGGTGCGCAGCCTGACCTGAAATTGCTTTTCTTCCATGTTGGACTCCTTGTATGCTGATTGGACTGAGCTTGTCCCATTGCCATTTTCTATAGATTATAGCATTTTTACCGCAGGAAGGGAAGGGTGTCGTGCAAGATATTATTTACTGATCAACTAAAATATGGATACAATGTGGCTATGTATCCTCCGGCATGACCTCCCCATAATTCAGTATGTCGCCGCCGAAATGCACCGCGTCTATTTTTGCGGCCTCGTTGTAATGGAGGACGGATTTCACCAGATATGCGCTTGCGATGCGGTGAACCGCAGTCACATTGTCGGAGTTGCGTGATTCGCCATACGCCACCATCCTGTCGGCGACCCTTACCAGCTTACACCATATTAAGTCCTCTTCCGACGCGCGTTTCTCTAAAAACTGAATCCTTTTGATCCATTCTTCTTCTCTTTTCGTCAACGTTCTTGCCATACTGCAGCGCCTCTTTCCTGATGATTTTGTCTGATATCCGCAATATACTGGATATGCGATGTCGAAACAAAGTGAAATATGTCATGTATTTGCGCTATAAGACAAAACAACTTGCTAAATAAGAATTGTTTTTGTTTGCTATAGAAAGGTTTACAATATAAACAGGTCATATGAGGGGAGAGGAGTATCGTGAATAAAGAACAGTTTGGCAATCGTTTAAAATATGCCAGAAAATTGAGTGGCCTTTCTGTAAATGAAATTGCTACAATAATACACATTCATTCTGGTGATTACTATTACAGATATGAACGAGGTGAAAGAACTCCTCCACCTGAAACGATTGTTGAGTTATGCAATTTGTTTAAGATTACCCCTAACTATCTTTTCGCCGATAGCATTGATGCAATAGATGATTTGGAAACGAAGGTTACCCTGCTGCCGTCAAATGAAAGAGCAATCGCATCTGTCGTTGTCGATGAATTGATGAAAAAAGCGGGTAGGGAGATAAAAATTTTTACGAACGATGATATTGATACTACAAACTGAAAATGCAAAAACAACCCGCCAGTCATCATGGATGATAGGCGGGTTTTGTGTTAGCAGAACGGGAACGAATACGATTCCGTTCACGAAATGTGTTTACAAATCACACTTAACGTGATATTATGCATATGAACCGTGAGCGCAACGGTTGATCATCCTGTAAGATCGCATCGCTTGGCCCATAAGACTTTATGAAAAAAGGAGTGAAAGATGTGCCCACATGAAAGCCGGATTGCTTATGGGGGCAGCAAGGTACATCGGACGGGACCGGCATGATGCCGCGGTTCGCGGACAGAAAACACAACAATAAAAAGGGAAAGGCAGGGAAGTTTATATGGGAAGTACACCCAAATTTACTCCGGCAACCAATTTTCAAGGGGCCGGAACGACGGAAGACTCCACATACAGCAATTTTGGCCTGACGGTGTATAAAAATTACGAGACACAGTTGAATCGGGACATGTACCTCAATGAACACATTACATCCATGGTTGAAATGGCCAACGGCGCGCATTATTACGCGCATGGGGCGTATTGCGCCAATTACACAAAAGCGGAAGCAACGGTTGATTTGAGCAAAATTACAGTCGACACAAAAGGCAGGCGCGTGGCGTGCATTTCGCTCAGTATGATGGGCGCATACGGCACCTGCGATATGGGAATTGAAAAGATCGACGGCGACTGGTTCGGCATGTGCTATTCAAAAGCGGCGGGCCAGGCGAAGAGCAACGCACCGGTATCGGGCGCGGCGACGGTTACCATTACGCTCGCCCCGACGAAAAGTAACGGACAGGACGTGATTACAGGAACCTACGTGTGGAAGAACAGCGCGGGTACGACGATATGCACGGAATCTCTGACCGTATCGTGTGCGGAAAATACCCTCTTTACCATGTCGGGTTCCGTGCCGCTGGTTCGTTTTATGCGGTTTATGTCGCTGATCCTGAGGGATGAAATCGAAAAAACCCCTTCCAATGACTATGCGGACGGGTCCAAGCTGACAGGCGGAAATTTTAGTTCGCCAAAACTCTACAAAGCGGACGGGAGCAGCGTGGTATGGAATAAGGCGCTGATGGACTATATCTGGTCTGTCCAGGGATGGAATATTTCCGCACTGTCGGTGGATACCGCCGATTCCTTCTCGTGTGCCCATAGCCACAATGTTTATAACAGTAATACGAGCGAGGGCGGGAGCAATTCTGGTGATACCAGTGACGGCCTGCCAAGGGTCGTTCCCAGCATCGGCGACTTTGTGCAGCTGACTGCTATGCTTGGCGGGGCGGACCAGATTGCCGCCGGTCCGATTGATGGAGCGTTTGAGGAAAACAGCTTGCTCTACAAAATTGCTCCGTGTTTATGGAACTGTCCCAGCATCACTGCAAACAATATCACACCAGCAACAGTCGCGCAAGATTTTGAAGTAATCCTAGGAGTGGATGCGGCGGTTGTATTTGGGCCAATCGATAGTGATGTTGCAGATACTTTGATGGAGCTGGCCAGGGAACAGGAGATGAACTTGAAAGCGAAGATTATTGGTCAATTCTCAACGCCGGTAGAGCTTATGAGCGCGTTTACAGCCATCGGTGATATTCTCGAAGGGAATGCCCAGCCTAGCGCGGCAAACTTCAATTGTTATTATGCATGCCAGATGGATAAAGCAGATGCAGTAGCGCAGGAAGCGCGAGAATATGGGGCGGCCGCCCCTAATGTGCTATATGTCAGTGAAGCGCGCGATGAAGATACCGTGTTTCCCACGGATGATATATGCCATGCGTACATGAAGCTGGCAGGTGTGGTCGACATTGGCGCCGAGATGTGGGCGCGTGGCTATAGTGATTCCCATACGATTACGCTGAATGAACTGAATAGAGTGGATGAATTTATAGCGGCTGAGGACATGCAATTGGATTTTATCATCGTGGAGGATGTTAAGATGGTGGAATCAATCAAGGACTTTAGCAATCCATTTCACGCTGAAATCCTTGTCTGCCCCAAAGCCGTATACAAATGGAGCGGATGCAGCGGGGAAGGCGCGCTGTTTCCGCTTTGGCTGGTTAGTTTCTGTTATTCAGAATTTGATTCCGGTATAAATATGACAGCAGAAGTAAACGCCTTTCTGTCTGATTGGTATGGCTATGATGCATCCAGTGAAGAGATTGAAGCAATTCTGGCCGGCACAATTTCTGAATACTTGGCATCTAGGTAATTTTAACAGCGTTGATAAGCCGCTCGGGCGTATGAAAACGATGTAAGGTGTGAAACAGAAAGCGCCTCCGCGGCCAAGTGGGCAGCGGAGGCGCTTCTGCTCCGGCGGGCAAAGGAACGTTTCGTGCGAATACGATGTTAACAAAGCATCAGAATGAGCAACTGGACAAATTCCCCATCCGTATGGTATCATTCCATTGGCGCTATCACACGGTAGGCGGTTGCCCCTCGTCTGGAGGGGTGCATACTTCTTTCCCCCTGATTGCCGCATTTACAATTGCCATTTTTAATTCTGTTGTATACTTTCGTTTACCCATAAATAAAGCACTCCCCAAAAGTTGTTCAATGGTTACTTCTAGCATAACACATTGTCTAACTTTTGGGGAGCACTTCAAGCCCCTAAACTACCGGGTTACTTCTTGTAACAAATGGGGGCAACCGTCTGTGGTAGCGCCCTTCTGCTATTATCATACACCCGCATGGGCGAAATTGTCAAGCGGAATTAAAGCACCGTGCGCTTAGGCACCCTGCGATAGACCCAGAGGAACAGGCCGTAGATGGGGAAGATGAAGACGACCGACCAGAGAATTTCCGGGACGGCGACCAGGAGCATGGAGCGCAGGGGGGTACCGCCCGCGAGGCGGGGGAGGATGCGCAGGAGATCGATGAGCACGAGCGAGACGAAGGCACAGAGGAAGCTGCTGAGCATGTTCTGGCTCAGGCGGTACTGGCCCAAATAGCCGGTGAGCGCGCCGAGCAGGGAGAGGCCGACCGTCCACGCGCCGGAGACGCCGGGGTAGGCCGCGTCACAGAGGAGGCCGACGATCAGGCCGAAGCCCGCGCCCGCGGCGGGCCCCTCCAGCATCGCGAGGGCGACGGCGGCGAGCGGGAGGAGTATGGGGATGACGCCGAAGACGGGGAGATGGCAGAGCACACAGGCCTCCAGCACATAGACCGGAATGAGCGCCACCAGGTACGCAATCCATTTGATCAGGAAATCACTGGTTGTCATGGCTGGCCTTCCTTCCGGTTACTCCACAAGATCGAAATCGGTGATCACGAACACCTGCTGCAGCTGCTCCAGATTGCTCTCCGGCACGACGATTGCGTACTGCGTTGTACCCGAAATATCGCTTTGCAGCGACTCGATGTAGCCGACGACGAGACCGGAGGGGTAGAGGTCGCTCTGGTTGGAGGTGAGAATCTGGTCGCCGACCATGAGCGCGGTGTCCTCAGGGAGATAGGAGAGCCTCAGCTTTCCCTCCCCCATGAGGGAAAAATCCCCCTCCAGCACGGCGGCGCCCGCCGTGCGCGTCAGATAGCCGCCCATCTGGAAGTTCGCGTCCACGACGGTGGAGACGGTGGACCAGTTCTCGCCCACCTCGCTCACGATGCCCACAAGATTGCCGTACGCGTCCACAACGCAGTCGCCGGCGGCGATGTCCATGCCGGCGCCCTTGCTCAGGGTGAACGTCGCGCTCCAGTTGCTCCGGCTGCGCTCGGTGACGGTGGCCGATTCAAAGGTGAAATCCCGCCGCTTTTCACGCAGGCCGAGGAGGTTGCGCAGGCGCTCGTTCTCGGCGCTCGCGAGCGCCCCCTCCTGCACCTGCTCGCGCATGTCGGACAGCTCACCTTGCAGGCGGCTGATCTCATCGAGCAGATCCTCGCGCTCGTATGCCTCGCTGTATAAGCCCTCCGTCCAGTCCGCAAAGGTGCTGCTCACCGAGCGCAGGGGCGTTGTGATGACGCCAAAGAGGTTGCGCAGCGGGTTTGCGGTGCCGCCGAGCACGGCGGAGACCACAAAGAGCAGAATGGCGAGCAGGAGCGCGATGAGGACAATCAATATTCCGTTGTTTCTGATAAATCGCTTCACCGCTTCAGCCCCATTTATTCATGTATAGAGTGCTTGCACCCCTTGCACGTGGAACCCCCATCGTTAAGAAGCACAGGCCACCGGCGAAGCCCAACTACGCGCGGCTTCTGGCTGCGTCAGGCACCAGGCAATCCACGCCGAAGCGCTGGAGCATCTGGCTCAGGCGGCAGATCGGCAATCCCACTACATTATAATAATCCCCAAAAATCCCGCGTACAAACATCGCGCCGTAGCCCTGTATGCCGTAAGCGCCCGCCTTGTCGAGCGGTTCGCCGGTCTGGACGTAGGCCGCAATCTCCTCGGGACGCAGCGGGCGGAAGGTGACCTCCGTCATCTCGTACTCGGTTTCGGCGCGCTCGCCACAGAGAACGGTGACGCCGGTATAGACCTGGTGCCGGTGGGCGGAGAGGGAGCGCAGCATCTCAATCGCCTCCTGCGCACCCGATGGCTTTCCGAGCACCTTGCCGTTGCGTACCACCACCGTGTCCGCGGCGATGATCAGGTCGTCCATGCCGACCTCACCCTGTACGGCGCGTGCCTTTTGTGCGGACAGGGTTTGCACCAGCACCTCCGGCGGCAGAGTTTCGTTTAAGACCTCCGGCTCGTCCGACGCGACGACCCGGAAGCCGTGCAGGCCCATGCGCTGCAAAAGCTCGCGCCGTCTCGGCGAGCTTGAGGCCAGTGTGATTTCCATTGTACTGCAGTCCCTTCTCACTATTCTTGTCGTTACCGCCCGGTGGAGCCGAAGCCCCCGTCGCCCCGGTCGGTCTGATCCAGTCTATGCACCGGGACGATCTCCGGACGGGCGACGGGCACCACGGCGAGTTGGGCGATGCGGTCGCCCGGCGAGATGGTATAGGGCGTCTCGGAGAGGTTCGTGAGTCCCACTTTTAGTTCGCCCCGGTAGTCGCTGTCGATGACCCCCACGCCGTTCGAGAGGGCGATGCCGTGGCGGACGCCGAGTCCGGAGCGGGCAAAAATCAGCGCCACGTAGTCCGCCCCCGGCAGCGCGATGGCAAAGCCGGTGGGAATGACGACGAGGGTGCGCGGCGGAATTTCGACCGGCGCGTCCAAGCAGGCGCACAGATCCATCGCCGCCGCGCCGGGGCTTGCATAAAAGGGCAGGGGAATCTCCGCCCCGAGCTTGGGGGACAGGGGCATAATTTCGAGCGTCAAGGTCAGTCCTCCTCACTATTGTAAGTTTCCATATCCGGTTTATTCCACATTTCTATAATAAAGCCCACGGGTATAGGCACCGGGCGACCAGCGCGCCTGATTTAAGTAGCGCTGCGTGACCTGCACGCATGCGTGGGGCGATTCGGTGGTAAAGAACAGCCGCGCGCCCCAGAGGCCCAGATGCCGGTAATCCTCCGCCTTGTCCGCGAGAAACAGGGTCTGGCTGTTGAAGATTTCATTGCGGCAGCCCGGCGCGGGGAGGACGGGAAAGTGCATCCCCTTCTGGTCTGTCAAGGTATTTTCATTGTCACAGTTACAGTGCCCATGGTAGTTTTTGATGATGCAGTTTTCCGTGATCATCAGCGGCAGGCGGCCGTAGACGACCAGCTCCGTGTCGATGGCCTTGGTGAGGTCGCGGATCTGCGGGAATTTGAGCTCAAATGAGAGCGTGGCGGAGGTAAAGCCGAGGTGTTTGAGTTCCTTGAGCGTCTGCGCGTTATACACCCCCAGCCCGAAATCGCCGCGCAGGGTGAAGCCCATATCGCGCAGGGTACCGAGGTGCTGGAGGCTTCCGAGCAGCGCGTCGCGCACCCCGCGCTCCCGCACGACCGCGAGCTTTTCGAGCACGTCGGGCAGCTCCCTGTCCCACAGGATGCGCGGCAGGGTGACTCCGATGGCGGTGTGCGGCGTGCGCAGCGCCTTTTCCGGGTGGGCGGCAAGCTCGTCGAGGGGGAGGTAGAGGATGGCGGGGCGCAGATCGAGCAGCTCCGGCGTGACCTGCGACGCCCGCCGCAGCGATATGGTCAGCTCCGGCGGCTCCTTGCGCGTGGGATAGCGCACCCCGGCCTGATAGGGGTTTGTCTCCCGCGCCGGGGGGCGCGTGCGCTGGGCGCTTAACCCATCGAGTGCACTGCGCCGCAGTGCGTTGAGGGCGGAAAGCGGCAGAGAGAGCCCCGGCTCCACCAGACAGCGGAGTTTCTCCGCCCGGTAGGGCGTGCCGCCGGTGCGGGAGAGCTGCGCCTGTACCGCCTCCGCCGTCAGGGGGACGTTCTGCGCCGCTTCGGGCACCGGCCCCTCGGCGGTGGCGACGTGCCCCAAATCGTCCTCCGCCGCGACCCGCGCCGGTTCGTCCGGACGGATCATGGCGTAGAGGCGGACGGGGACAAGCGGATTTTCGGTGTCGGTATAGGTGCGCCGCGCCGCGGCGAACAGCTCCTTCGGCTCCGGCGTGTTTTCCGCGCGCGTGCCGAACATGTCCGGGCCCTTTTGGTCCAGATAATAGCCCTGCGTAAAGCCGTCCCGGGAAAAGGCGTCGTGCAGGGCCTGCAATTCTTCCGCGTTCGGTTCCCGCTCCTCCCGCAGGGCGCGGGCATAGATGCCGGTGACCACCGCGACGTATTCCGAGCGCTTCATCCGCCCCTCCAGCTTGACGCAGGAAACCCCCATCTTGCGCAGCTCCTGCAAATACGAGATGAGGGAGAGGTCTTTGGGAGAGAGGGGGTAGCTGTCCGCACGCTTGCCCCAGCCGTATTTGAGGCGGCAGGGCTGGGCGCAGAGCCCCCGGCTGCCGCTGCGCGTGCCGAGGACGGAGGAGAAAAAGCACTGCCCGCTGTAGCACATGCACAGCGCCCCGTGCGCGAACACTTCAATTTCAATCGGCGCGTGCAGGCAGATATATTCCAGTGCCTCACGCGATAATTCCCGCGCGAGCACCACGCGGGTGAGGCCTAAGTCGGCGGCCTGCTTCACCCCGTCGAGGCTGTGCACCGTCATCTGCGTGGAGGCGTGCGCGGGCAGGGACGGCGCGACGTGCCGGAGCATGCGCAGTACGCCCAGATCCTGCACCAGCACCGCGTCCACGCCCAGCGTGGCCGCCGCGGCGGCCTGCGCGGCGGCCCCCTCCAGCTCGCGGTCGCTGAGGAGCGTATTGAGCGTGAGGTAGACCTTGACCCCGCGCAAATGGCAATAAGAAACCGCCGCCGCAAATTCCTCATCTGAGAAATTTTTCGCATTGCGGCGGGCGTGAAAGTCGCCATATCCCAGATAGACGGCGTCTGCCCCGTTTTGCACGGCGGCCGAGACGGCCTCGGCCGAACCGGCCGGCGCTAACAGCTCCAACATATGCGCCCTCCCGCGGTCTTACTTTTGGGCGTTCTTGCCGCCCGGCGCGTGCTTCTCGTTTTCCAGCTGGAAAATCCGGCGCTTCGCCTCGGAGAGCTCCAGCTTGGTCTTCGTCGCCTCGTCGAGATACTCCTTGAGCTGGCGGCGCAGATTTTCGGCGGCCTCCAGCTCCTTAAAATATTCGTCGGCAATATTGACCGCGGTCAAAACCGCGCCGTTGGCGAGGGAGACCCTGCCCCCCTGCGTGACCTCGCGGAGCCGCTCGTCCACATGCGCCGCGATTTTCTCCACATACTCCACGTCCTCGCTGCCGACCAGCGTGTAGTCCTGATCCGCAATGGTGACGGTAACACGAATTTTCATCCTGCGCCCCTCCTGTTATGATACAATTTACACATTATATCACAACCCGCGGAAAGAAAAAATAGATTCTTGCCGAAAATTTGGATTTTCTCTGTACGGAGTGACGAAATAGCGCGAAAGGCGCTGGGGGCGCTTGACGCGGTGGGGAGAATCGTTTATTATAATATGTATTGCCGTGCTTATAAATATGTGGCGGACTGCACAAGCATCTTCCAATTATTTGGACGGTAGGAACGACTTTATAGTTTGCCGTGAGGAGGGCTTACTTTGCTGACACCGGAAAACAGAATTTTGGTCTCCAAAATGGCCGAGCTGCACAGATTATCCAGACAGGCGCTCATTCTCTATGACAAAAGCGGCCTCTTCCGCCCCGCGCTGGTGGACGAAAACGGGTACCGCTACTATACATACACGCAGGTGCCGCAGCTGCGGGAAATCTGCTATCTGAAGGCCATCGGCGTCAAGCTGGAGGATATCAAGGAGCATATCGACAACAACCGCACACCGGATAGCGCGCATGCGCTCCTCGCGGAGCAGGACCGCAAGCTGGCGGAAAATGTCCGCGAGATTGAGCGCAAGCGCCGCAGTATCCACGACCGGATTGCGCAGCTTGAGGAGGCGCAGCAGCACGAGAAGGACGTCCACCGCCCCTATGTGGCGACCCTGCCGCGCCGGACGATTCTGTTCGAGCCGTGGGAAACAAATGACCTCACGCGCAAGGACCTGCACCTCACCCTCATGAACGCGTGGACGCGGCGCGAGGAGTACGCCGGGATTCCACCGAGCAGCTGGGGCGCGCTCATCCGCAAGGATGCGCTGGGCTCCGACACCCCCTTTGCGGGCGCGGGGGCGTATGTGCTCTTCGAGTGCGACGACGTCGATGTCCGCGATGTGCAGGGCGGCGCTGTGCTGGAGGAGGGGCTATACGCCTGTATGTATAAGTGCGGGATGCCGTACGAGATTGAGCATGTGCGGTATCTGCTCGATTGGATTGCGGAAAACGGCTATGAGGCCGTCGGGGATGTGGTGGATACCTGCTTGCTCGATACCACGTATTATACCAATGACATGGTGGGGGACTTTTGTCTGCTCCAGATTCCGGTGCGGCGGGTTTAGGGGACGGCCTTATTTTTCCGCCTGCTCAGCGGGAGGCAGAGGGTTGTAGCCAGAAGGATAAGCCAACAAAATAGGACTTGCAAAAAAAAAAAAAGAGTGCTATAATACAAAAAGCAATATTGAAGTAGTGTGTTAACATTTTGTAAGCGAAAACGACGTTTTTCGCAACCTGTATCCCTTTAGGAGGTGGGTATCATGTTTCAGATTGGCGACAAAGTGGTTCATCCCATGCACGGTGCCGGTGTGGTCGACAGCATCGTAGAGCGCAAGATTGAAGGCGTGACGCGGGAGTATTACCTGCTCCGGCTGCCGTCGGACGGCATGATGGTCATGATCCCCACCATCCAGAGCGGTGAGATCGGCGTGCGCCCGGTGGTGGAGCGTGACGAGGCGGAGAAGATCCTCGCCGCCATCCCGGAGATCAAGATTGAGACCACGCAGAACTGGAACCGGCGCTACCGCGAGAACATGACGCGGCTGAAAAGCGGCAACCTGCTTGAGGTCGCGCGGGTGGTCAAGATGCTCATGCTGCGCGACGGAGAGCGCGGGCTTTCCACCGGCGAACGGAAGATGCTCCACTCCGCCAAGCAGATATTCATCTCGGAAATCGTGCTCTCGCAGGACGCGTGCTACGCGGATGTGGAAAAGCGCATCGACCTTGCGGTTGCGTCATAGGCAAACCAAATGTAATGTAAGGAAAGGAGCCAAACGGCTCCTTTTTGCGTATAAGGAGGTCTACATATGGGACTGCGGCGGAAGAAAAAGGAGCGGGAACAGGCGCACCCCTACTGCGCGGCGGTGGTGCCCGCGGCGGGCCTCGGGACGCGCATGGGGGGCGAGGACAAGGTGCTGCTCACCCTCGGCGGTGTGCCGGTGCTCGCGCGCACGCTGCGCGCGCTCGACAACTGCCCGCTGATCGACGAGCTGATCGTCGTGACAAGGGAGGAGCTGATCGTCCCCGTGGGGCGTTTATGTCAGGAGTACGCCTACGCCAAGGTGCGCAAGGTGGTGCTCGGCGGCGAGAGCCGGACGGCGTCGGTACTTGCGGGCATCTGCGAGGTGAGCCGGGAGACCGCCCTCATCGCCATCCACGACGGGGCGCGGCCCCTTGTGTCGCCATCGGTGCTGGAGCAGGTGCTGCAAAAGGGCGCGGAGACGGGCGCGGCGGCCCCCGCCGTGCCGCTCAAGGACACCGTCAAGCGCGCTGAAAACGGCATCGTGCGCGAGACGCCCGCGCGAGAATCCCTCTTCGCCGTGCAGACCCCGCAGGTCTTTGAGGCGGGGCTGATTAAGGCGGCGCTCACCCGCGCGCTGGAGGACGGCGCGCCCCTTACCGACGACTGCGCCGCCGTGGAGCGGCTGGGTATGACGGTGCACCTGACCGCCGGGGACGAGCGCAACATTAAAATCACCACCCCCGTAGACCTCGCGGTGGGGACGGCGCTGCTGGACTGGGAGGAGGACGCATGAGAATCGGACACGGCTACGACGTGCACCGCCTGGTGCCGGGGCGTCCGCTCATTCTGGGCGGGGTGGAAATCCCGTTTGAAACAGGCCTGCTCGGACACTCCGACGCGGACGTCCTCACCCACGCGGTGATGGACGCCCTCCTGGGCGCGGCGGGCATGGGCGATCTCGGCCGGCACTTTCCCGATACCGACCCCGCCTATGCCGGGGCGGACAGCCTGCGCCTGCTCGGCGCGGTGCGCGAAAAACTGCGTAAAAGCGGCCTTTTCGTCGGCAATATCGACGCCACAATACTCGCCCAGCGCCCCAAGCTCGCCCCCTTCATCCCGCGCATGCGGGAGAACCTGGCGGCCTGCTTGGGCCTGCCCGCGGCGCTCGTAAACGTCAAGGCAACCACCGAGGAGGGGCTTGGGTTTACCGGCGCGGGCGAGGGCATCGCGGCGCACTGCGTGTGTTTGTTAGAACAGAGAAATTAAAATTTTTATAAAAAGTTTAATTTTCAACAAAGATAATTTGGATATATTACCGGGAGGAGTTGCACACGAATTGGAACGAATGTTACAAAACTTGGTCACATTGACTGACTCTGCGGCCTTTTTGCGGGGTGTTTTCACGGAGAATGGTCAAAAAATGAAGACATTATGAATACTTCCAGTAAAGAATTGACACGGGGCGCTTTTTGGCGTATAATTTAGCCATAATTTCCACAGTGAAAAATCTGTCAAATTGTTGTGCTTTTACCTTTTGGCCGGAAAGGGGATGGTGCACATGCAAGGTGTATCAGCGAGACCTCTTTAAAAAATGCAAATGACGCCGCGTGTTGACAGGAGATCAAATTGACTTTACCTCCCTGCGACGCTGCCGCGCCGATTTGAGCAATCTGCTCACTGGACTTGGATAGAACAGGAATGCAGCCGAAGGGCGTTGTCTTCCTTCCGAAACCACACCGAAAAGCACTACGGTATATTTTTCACGATGGAAATTTTGCGCTGCACAGAGGCGTCCGGCAACCCGCGGCGGACGGTGGTGCCTCTGGTGCAATCTGTAGAAATCCAAACACGAAAGGGGTAAAATAATGCGAACTCTCAAAAGAACCTTAGGCGTGGCGCTGGCGGGCGCCATGGTAGCAAGCGCGTTTGTCTTTCCCGCGGCGGCGGCAGGCGAGACCATCAAACTGTACGACGCAACTTCAGTGGAACTGACGGCAGGCACCTCAGCAGATTATGTGGTAACGGTCGGTAACGACAGTTCGGCAGCCGATACCGTCATTACAGCTGAGGTGTTAGACAGCGCCTCCGCGCCCATTACCACCATGCTCACATGGACGATTACGCCCGCTTCCACTGCCGGAACGGGGGTCAGCGTGGCGACATCCGACGCCGCAGGCACCGGCGTCTATACCACTGAGATTACGGTTGCCGATACTGCGGACGAGGACACCTACACGTTTGATGCAATAGACGCCAGCGGCGTGTCTGCGACGGTTACGCTGGAGGTAGTACACAGTGTTGCCTCCACCAAAATCACACCGGTTGCAAGTGATTTTACGTACACGCTTCCGACCGCAGTGACCGCAGTGACCTATGACGGCGCGGAGCACGCTGCTACCGTGGACCTGGTGACCACAGCGGTTGGCGACTTTACGGTGGAGTATGCTGAGTATAACGCTGCAAGCTCAACCGCCACGGCCACTGCGCCGACCAACGCGGGAGACTATGACGTGTATGCAAACGTGGTCGGGAATGACGACTATGATGCGGCAATGGTTTACCTCGACACATTTACCATTGACCAGGCGAGCATTGACGTCAGCGGCGCGACCGTGGCGGGCAAGACCTATGACTTTACCGATGTCGCAGAGGTAACCGCGGTTACCTTCACCGGCCTTGTGACAGGCGAGACGCTGGAAATGGACACCGACTTCACCGCGACAGGCGTCTTCACGGCGGGTGCCGATGTGGGTACTGCCAAGGCAACGAGTGTCACCGTTACATTGGAGAACACCACCGCGGCGAACAACTATGTTCTGGGTACCGCTACCTATACCGGCGCGACAGCCGATATCACCGCGAAGGCACTCGGCGGGCTGGTCGGCATCACAGTGACAGATACGAATGGTGACGGAGCGGTCAACGCCGGCGACGTCCTGGGCGTGGATGACGCAAACATCACAGGTGTGGAAGCCGGTGATACCGCTACTTATACCTATCAGTGGTATGCGGATGGTACGGCGATTTCCGGGGAGACCGGTTCAACCTATACCGTGCTTGCGACTGATACCGATGTCGTATTTACCGTTGAGGTTACGGCAACCGGCAACTACTCCGGCGTCTTTACAAGCGACTCCGTCCAGGAGGGCAAATACATTCTGGACGGCACCGTCAGCATCACCCTTCCCGCAACCGTGGTTACGGGCGAGGATCTGACCGTAAATTACACCGGCACCGCTACGCTCAATGACGACTACACCATTCAGTGGTACCGTGACGGCGTGGCGATTGACGGCGCAACCGACGCCACCTATACCCTCACGAATGACGATTATGGTACGACCATCAGCGTGAAGCTGGTCGGCACAGGCGGTTATACCGGCACACTGACTGCAAGCGAGTATATCAATCCTGTTGCTCCGGATGCGCCCTCCGTTACCGCGACTGCCGCGAGCAGGCAGGTCACCCTCAAGTGGACGGCTCCGTTTGACGGCGGCAGCGAGATTACCGGTTATGAGCTCACCTATGGCGGCACAACGATGTCGCTCACGCTGAGCGACATCACGGTATCCGGCACCAGCTGTACCTATGTCGTGACCGGCCTGACCAATGGCACGGCGTACACCTTCTCACTGGCAGCAAAGAATGCCGTCGGCACCGGTGCTGCGGGCACCGTGACAGCGACCCCGGCGGCCAGCAGCAGCAGCGGCGGCGGCGGAAGCAGCTCCACCACGTATAAGGTGACCGTCAACGTCACCGGCAACGGCAAGGTGACCGCATCCCCCACCACCGTGACCAGGGGCAACAGCGTGACGCTGACCATCACCCCGGACAGCGGCGCAAGCCTGACGAAGATCACGGTCGACGGCACCGACGTGACGAGCAGCATTACCGACAACGGCGACGGCACATATAAATATGTGATTTCGAACGTGAGGGCTGCGGTGACGGTTACCGCGAACTTCACAACGACCATAACGGTTCCCGTTGCCAACAGCATCAATGATTTCACCGATATCAAAGGGCACTGGGCCTATAACGCGATTGCGTATGTATTCGATCAGGGCCTGATGACCGGCATGAGCTCGACCACCTTCGTGCCCGACGGCGTGACCAGCCGCGCACAGCTCGTCACCGTGCTGTACAGACTCGCGGGCGAGCCGACCGTCACCACCACCGCGGGCTTTTCCGACCTGACCCAGACATGGTATAAGGACGCGGTCAACTGGGCCACAGAAGTCGGCGTGACCGAGGGCGTCAGCGCAACCCGCTTTGACCCCGACACCGCCGTGACCCGTGAGCAGGTTGTCACCTTCTTCTACCGTTATATGGAGGTGCAGGGCTACACAATCTCCGGCTCGACCGAGCTCTCCGCGTTCTCTGATTCCGGCAGTGTCTCCGATTACGCGGCAGACGGCATGAAGTGGGCGGTGGGTAACGGCATCATCACCGGCATGACCGCCACCACCCTCAGCCCGACGTCCAGCTCGACCCGTGGGCAGATTGCAACCATCCTGCAGCGCTTCTGCACCTCGATTGACATGGATAGCACGGCGACGACGGATGAGACAACCACCGATGCGGATACTGCAACGGATACCACAGATGATACGACGACTGAGGACGATACAACGACTGAGGACGATACGACGACAGAGTCCTAAGCCAATATAGCGCGACCAAAACGGGTGCCTTCGGGCACCCGTTTTTTATATTTGCCTGTACTTCTTGCAAAGGAGAACCCCCATCAATCGTAGTACAGGTGAACAAATACAAGATACCCCACCCCCCAATCAGTGCCAAAAGCCCACTCCCGGCATACACTGAAATCGAGAGGAGTGTTCTTCATTGGTCTACTATCTGATTGTATGCCGCTCGCTGACCTATGCACAGCGGACGGCCACCGCACTGGAACGGGCGGGTATCACAGCGCACATCCTGCGCTCGCCAAAAGTCATTGATCAGGAGGGATGCAGCCACTCTGTAAAAGTTTCTGAACGCAATTTGGCCGACGCGCTAATGATTTTAGCTCGTGTCGGGTTATCCCCCAAGCGGGTATATATCATGGCCAGCGATGGAAGCTATAAAGAGGTGCTGCTATGATTTACTTTGACAGTGCAGCAACCACATTACAAAAGCCGCCGGTGGTGGCGCGCGCAACGGCGCGCGCGATGGGCAGACTGGCCAGCCCCGGGCGGGGCGGCCACCGCCCCGCCATGGAGGCGGCAGAGGTCGCCTTCACCTGTCGGCAGGCGGCGGCGCAGCTGTTTGATGTCTCCGACCCGGAACGGGTCGTTTTTACCTTTAACGCAACCCACGCGCTGAATCTGGCGATCAAGTCGCTGGTGCGGCCGACAGACACCGTGCTCATATCGGGGTACGAGCATAACGCCGTCACCCGGCCCCTACAGGCGCTCGGGGTCAAGATCAAGGTGGCGGAGTCGCCGCTGTTCCGCCCGCAGAGCATGCTCGCGCGGTTTGACGCGCTGCTCACGCCGGAGGTGCGGTGCGTCATCTGCAACCACGTCTCGAACGTCTTCGGCTATGCCCTGCCGGTGGAGGGGATCGCGTCGCTCTGCCACGCGCGCGGCGTGCCGCTGATTGTGGATGCGTCGCAGTCCGCGGGGAGCCTGCCGGTACATCTTGAGGCGCTGGGCGCGGCCTTTATTGCCATGCCGGGGCACAAGGGGCTGTTCGGCCCGCAGGGGACGGGGCTGCTACTGTGCGGCGAGGGCGTGGAGGTCAATCCGCTGCTTGAGGGCGGCACCGGCAGCAGCTCCGCACTGCAGGATATGCCCGACTTCCTTCCCGACCGGCTGGAGAGCGGCACACATAATATCTGCGGCATTGCGGGCCTCTTGGAGGGCATCCGCTTTGTCCAGCGCAAGGGGGTCGGCGTGATCGCCGCGCACGAAAAGCGGCTGATGATGCAGGCGGCGGACGCACTTACAGCCCGTGGCGGCGTCTGGGCGTATGTCGACCAGAGCCAGAGCTGCCAGTCGGGCGTCCTGTCCATGAACATCGCGGGCAGGGACTGCGAGGAGGTCGCCGGGGAACTCGGCAGGCGCGGCATCTGCGTGCGCGCCGGGCTGCACTGCGCGCCGCTCGCCCACCGCAGTGTGGGTACGCTGGAGTCCGGCACTGTGCGCCTGAGCTTTTCCCCCTTCAATACCGCCCGTGAGGTGCAGAGCTTCTTAGAAGAAATTGACAGATTGCTGTGATGCAAAAGAAACGGCGGTGTCGGCCCACCTACTGCGTGGCGCCGACACCGCCGCTTTTTGCCGCACACCGGTGGGGCACGTGGCGTATACTGTTTTGTGGGGACCAATCGGTCTGCACAATACCTGTTTGGAGGAAGATACCATGGGTTGTAGATCATGTAATCGCTGTGGGTGTAATAGCTGCTGTGGCTGCGGCAATAGCTGTGGCTGCGGCAATAGCTGTGGCTGCGGCAACAGCTGGGGCTGCGGCGGCTGCGGCGGTTGTGGCAATAGCTGTGGCTGTGGTTGTGGCTGCGGCAACAGCTGCGGCTGCGGTGGTCGCGGTTGCGACGGTGGTCGCGACGGTGGCCGTGGCTTTGACGACGACTGCCGCTAACCAGACGCACGGCAATCACAACGGCGCTACGAACTTACTCAGCAATTCCAACACCACCTCTGCATTTGACCTACCTGTTTTTATGACTAAAACTGCGACTGGCATCCCAGCGGCAGACAGCAAAAGCCGTCCCGCCCGCGGGCGGGCGGCTACTTACAAGCAGCGCCTCCAAACAGGGTAAAAAACCGCCCCCGTGTCCGTTGTTTTTGGACACGGGGGCGGTTTTTATACTGTTATCGTGCACCGGTACTTCTTATGAAGGGGGCCCCCCTTCTCAAGCAGTACAGATGTATTCAAAGCACCCGTCGCACCGCCTGCTGCCACCCAAGCAGGAGGGTGTCCCTCGTTTTTTGCGCCATTGCGGGGGAAAAGCACTTACACTCGGCGTGACTGGCGGCGAGTGTCGTCCTGCTGCTCCACACCCCCGCCGCATGCCCCGCGAGGGCCGCAACGCCGAGTGCGGTGGTCTCCGCCATGACGGGGCGGCAGACCGGTGCGCCCAGCACATCGGCCTGAAACTGCATGAGAAAGTCATCCCCGCTCGCGCCGCCGTCGACATAGAGGTTTTTGAGCGGGAGGCCGGTATCCTGCTCCATCGCCTCGACCAGATCACGGCACTGGTAGGCGATGGACTCCTCGGCCGCGCGGACGATGTGCGCGCGCGTGGTGCCGCGGGTGAGGCCCGTGATGGCACCCCGGGCATACATATTCCAGTGGGGCGCGCCGAGGCCCGTAAAGGCGGGCACGAGGTACACCCCGCCGTTATCCGGGACGCTTGCTGCAAGGCGGGCGGCCTCCGTAGCGTCGGAGATCATCCCCAGTTCATCGCGCAGCCACTGCATCACAGCGCCGCCAGAGAAGACGGAGCCCTCCAGCGCGTACTGCACCGGCGCGCCGTTCGGCTGGGCGGCGAGGGTGGTGATCAGCCCGTGGGTACTGCGGCAGAAGGTTTCGCCGGTATTGATGAGGAGAAAGCAGCCGGTGCCGTAGGTGTTCTTGCCCTCTCCGGCGGCGCGGCAGCCGTGGCCGTAGAGTGCCGCCTGCTGGTCGCCCGCCACACCGGCGATGGGTATCTCAACCCCGTCCAGGACGGCGGCGGCGCAGACCCCGCCGCTCGGCACCACGCTGGGGAGCATCTCCATGGGGATGGAGAGGGCGCGGCAGAGCTCCTCGTCCCAGCGGAGCTTGACAATGTCGTAGAGCATGGTGCGGCTGGCGTTGGTGCGGTCGGTGACGTGGGCGCGGCCCCCCGTCAGCTTCCAGATGAGGAAGGTATCCACTGTCCCGAAGAGCAGTTCCCCCCGTTTGGCGCGCGTTTGCGCGTCGGGCACATGGTCGAGAATCCACCGCAGCTTGGTCGCGGAAAAGTACGCGTCGGGCCGCAGGCCGGTACGTGTGGCGATGGTTTCACAGAGGGTGCTGTCGGCGCGCAGCTGCGCGCAGAGCGGCGCGGTGCGGCGGCACTGCCAGACGATGGCGGGGCAGACCGGCTCACCCGTGTGCCGGTCCCACACGAGCGTCGTCTCCCGCTGGTTGGTGATGCCGATGGCGGCAATCTCCCGCGCGCTGACGCCGGATATCTCAAGCGCCTCGCGCAGCGCGCCGTACTGACTGCGCCAGATATCCTCCGGCTCCTGCTCCACCCAGCCGGGCTGGGGATATTGCAGCGGCAGGGGCCGCCGGGTGAAGGCGCGCACATGTCCCGTGCGGTCAAAGAGCATGCAGCGGCTGCTGGTGGTGCCCTGGTCGAGGGCGAGGACGTAATCTCTGGGCATAGACGGCTCCTCCAATTTTTTGCCTGATGGGAAGTTAATTCGACAAATATATCAATATTTATGCATATAATGATAATTGTCAACACGATTATTTCTTTTTCGCCAAAATATGACAAGGGGGGATGCATCAGCCTCACCGACGCGGCGGTGAGGCGCGCGAAGAAGGGGGGATATCCCGCGCAGGCCGGTTGTTACTTAATATTAAACGATTCGCAGACGGGAAAGGAAATTGTTACGATGACAGGAATAGAGACGCAGCTTATAGCGATTTATGGCCAGTTGGATGAGAGAGGGAGAGCGCGGCTCTCCCAGCTCCTGCGCATGTTTCAGGCGGGCGATGGGTTTTATGACGCATTTTGTACGTTTTTAGCGCGCGGCGGAGGGCCTGACAGCATTGGCACCGCCGCCATAGAGGCGTTTATGGACGCCTGGATGCAGGAACAGGAATAAAAGGGGCTTTTTTCTCATGATATCGTGTTGACAGAGGGGGTGCCGCGGTTGCGGCAGCCCCCTTATTTTCCCCGTTGACGGTTGCTCACGGTGATACTTTTGCGATCAGTTCATCGGATAATTTGATTCCGGCACACCAGGCTTCTTCATTGAAACGAAAGACCGTTTTTCGTTTCTCCGGCGTATACAGCTGCACCATGTACAGGCCCAATTCGTCTGGATGTTCTGTATCGGCGGTAACCTCACAGATGAAAATTCTATATTCAGCGCCACCGGACTCAATTTTGTATTCATACCGTGAGAAAGCCTTGATGATTCCGTAATGCATTTCTTTGTGTTCGCCGCCGCAACTCGAATGCCAAGTGTCAATGCCCTTATGCAGCAGGGCGAAAAAGTACTCTATTCTTGTATCAAGCTCTTCCGCTGCCCGTAACGCATTCACCGAATACAGCGTCTTAAATGATGCTGTATCACTGCTGTTGATATATCCTATGATCTCTTTTAGCCTGTTTTCTGCGTGGGTGATGGAGGGGATCGTGAAAGAACCATCTCCTACATGGAAGAAAATTTTACATAATGCAGAGATGATCACAAACAGTTTTTTCATACCGGCGGCCCCTGTCCCTTGTACTGTTTGCAAAGGGCGGTTCCACAATGCCTGTTGCGTGTGGGTGTGTCTTAAACCTTCCCCTGCTCCCGCTGCTGCCGCCGGAAAAACTTCGCCATTTCAAGCAGGGTCTTTTTATGGTCGGCGGTGAGGGTTTTGCCCTCCTCATACATCGCGTAGGTAAACTCATCAAACCCGAGCGCGGTGTTCTCCTTGTGGCCGATCAGATAATCGGTGCTGACATTAAAGCGGTCGGCGATGCGGCGGATCATATCAAAGTCCGGTTCCCGCCGTCCGCTCTCCCACATACCGACGGTGGAGGGGGAGATGCCAAAAATCTGGGCAAAGGCGCGTTGGGAGAGGTGGTGCTCCTCCCGGATTTCTTTTAATCTCAAGCTGAACATATGCGGTCAACTCCTTACGAGAACTTTATATCACGGAATGTGAGGGCTTGCAAGGGCTTGCACACGATTTCGATAAAATGCTCACAAAAAGTGTTGACTTATTTCACGATAAGTGATACAATGCTCACGATAAGTAGTTGCAAGTATCGAACCGGTGAGAAATGAATCGCAATCTGTGTGCATACCGGCGGGTAGATACCGGAGCAGGAGGAGTGAAAAAAATGAACAGTGCATCCTTCCCGGAGCATCCGGACATCAGCCGGATCATGCGCTGGGGCTATTACGAGTGCGACAGGGAGGACCCGTGCCCCGTCTGCGGGGCGGAGGCGGAGTGGCTGTACCTCAGCCGGGACAACGAGGTGCTCGGCTGCGACCACTGCGTGCGTATGCTGGAAAACGGGATGCTGCCGGAGGCGCAGCCGTGGGGGGACGACCCATGAGCGAGGAGAAAAAGAGCTTCATCCTCTACTGCACATGGGAGGAGCAGATTGAGCTGCTCGATATGACCCAGCGCGGCGAGCTGCTCACGGCGCTCTTCGCCTACGAAAACCGGGGCGAGTGCTACGACGGCGGGGACAAGCTGATTATGATGGCCTTTCGCGCCATGCGTGTGGCGATGGACGAAAACCGCGCAAAATGGGAGGCGCGGGCCCAGCGGAGCCGTGAGAACGGTGCGCTCGGCGGCCGTCCGAAAAAGAACCGGGCGGGTTCTATGGGTTTTGATCCCAAAACGGGAAAACCTGTATCCGTAAATGAAAAAGAAAATGAATCTGTTTTTTCTTCTGTATCCGGCGCGCCGAAACCCCGCAGCGATACCGTTTTCCTAAAGGAATACATGCGTCAAATGCATGAAGCGGAAGCGCAGGCCGCGGAATAGGAGGGGGTTACATGCACACCTTACGTGTCCCACGCCCCCGCGCGCCGCCTTTGCGGTCTGTCGGGAGCGGAAGGAGAGGAGGAATTGACATAGACATTGACATAGACGAGAGAGAGAAGCAGGAGGCGCTCCTCACAGAGGAGGACCGGCGCGTTGCAAGCGTCGAGACGGCGCTCTACGAGCAGGCAATCGGCACCGTGGAGGAGACGCGCACGTGGGAGCGCAGGAGCGGCGAGCCGGAGCTGGTGCTCACAAAGCTCGTGCGCAAGCAGTCGCCGGGGAGCGTCACGGCGCAGCGGCTCTACTTATGCAGCCGCGCGGCGGCCCGCTGGACGGACGTCGGCGGCGGGGACGAGGGCGCGGAGCAGGAGACGGGCGGCGTGGTGGAGCTTGCCGCCGTACTTCCACCGCCGGACGGCGGCGATGGCTGATGTACTCTGGACGCCCCAGCCGCGGCAGAAGGCCTTTCAGGAGCGGTGGGAGTACGAGGCGCTCTACGGCGGCGCAGCGGGGGGCGGCAAGTCGGACGCCATTGTGATGGAGGCTTTACGGCAGGTGCATATCCCGCATTATAAGGCGCTCATTCTGCGTAAGACCTACCCGCAGCTCACGGAGCTTGTGGATAAGAGTATGCTCTACTACGGCATGGCCTTTCCCGGGGCGCGGTACAACGCGAGCACCCACACGTGGCGGTTCCCGTCGGGGGCGCGCATTATCTTCGGCTCCATGCAGCACGCGCAGGACCGCACGCGCTATCAGGGGCAGGCGTATGATTTTATCGCATTTGACGAGCTGACCCACTTCACGTGGGACGAGTACAGCTACCTGTTCTCCCGCAACCGCCCCAACGGGCCGGGGACGCGGGTGTATATCCGGGCGACGGCGAACCCCGGTGGGGTGGGGCACGGCTGGGTGAAGGAGCGGTTCATCACGGCGGGCGCGCCCATGCAGACAGTCTGGGAGGACGTCTCGTGGCGGACACCCGACGGGAAGCAGGAGACGGCGCGGCAGAGCCGCATTTTCGTCCCGTCGTCGGTGTTCGATAACCCCGCGCTGCTGGAGCATGACCCGCAGTACGTCCAGCGGCTCGCCGCCCTGCCGCAGGCGGAGCGGGACGCGCTGCTGTACGGAAGCTGGGACAGCTTTTCCGGGCAGGTTTTCACGGAGTGGCGCAATGACAGCGCCCATGCCTTTGACCGCGTCAACACCCACGTGGTCGCCCCCTTCCGCGTGCCGGACAGCTGGAGCATCTGGCGCGGCTACGACTGGGGCTACACCCGCCCCTTCTCGGTTGGCTGGTACGCCGCCGACCACGACAGGCGGCTCTACCGCATCCGCGAGCTTTACGGCTGCACCGGTTCGCCGAACGAGGGGGTCAAGTGGGAGCCCGCGCGCATCGCGCGGGAAATCCGCCGCATCGAGTCGGAGGACCCGAACCTCAAGGGCAAGAAGGTGCTGGGCGTCGCCGACCCCGCCATCTTCAACGACAGCGGGACGGAGAGCGTCGCGGCGCTGATGGAGCGGGAGGGGGTCTACTTCCAGCGCGGGGACAACCGGCGGCTTGACGGCAAGATGCAGGTGCACCACCGGCTGGCGTTTGACGAAAACGGCATCCCCCTGCTCTACGTGTTCGACACCTGCCGCAACTTTATCCGCACGGTGCCGAACCTCACCTACGACACCGCCGACGTGGAGGACGTGGACACCGGCGGGGAGGACCACATCTACGACGAGCTGCGCTACGTCTGCATGGAAAACCCCATCGCAAGGCCGCGCGCCGCGCCGCGTAAAATCGCCGGG
Organism: Oscillospiraceae bacterium; assembly: GCA_021201735.1. GTDB lineage: Bacteria > Bacillota > Clostridia > Oscillospirales > Oscillospiraceae > JAJQEJ01. The sequence goes on from JAJQEJ010000049.1 coordinate 31,763, forward strand.
TACGACCCGCTGGGGGACGACACCCCGCAGTACGGGCGGTACGACTTTTACCGCCTGTAACAGCATGAGAGAAAAGAGGAGAAGAAGCATGAATGATACCTTAGAACCCCTGACCGGGGCGGCGGGGGAGGAGACGGAGGCGCTCTTTGCCCTGCCCGTCGGGACGCCGGAGATCCGCAAGGCGGCGGAGACTCTGCGCAATTACAAGGACGGCAAGGCCAATCTCGAGGCGCGGGTGGTGGAGGACGAGCGGTGGTACCAGATGCGCCACTGGGAGGTCATCCGGCGCGGCAAGGAGAGCGGTACACGCCCTGAACCGAGCAGCGCGTGGCTCTTTAACGCCATCATGAACAAGCACGCCGACGCCATGGATAACTACCCGGAACCGAACATCCTCCCACGTGAGGCGCAGGACGAGGCGGACGCGCAGCGCCTGAGCGCGGTGCTCCCTGTGATTCTGGAGCGGTGCGAGTTCGAGCAGACCTATTCCGACAACTGGTGGGAGAAGCTCAAGCACGGCACGGCGGTCTACGGCGTGTTCTGGAACAACGACATGGAAAACGGCCTCGGCGACGTGGACGTGTGTCAGGTGGATTTACTTAACATCTTTTGGGAGCCGGGGATTACCGACATTCAGAAAAGCCGCAACCTCTTTGTCGTAAACCTTCAGGACCGCGACCTCTTAGAGGAGCAGTACCCCCAGCTGCGGCAGCAGGACATGGGGAATGCCGTCGATATCAAGCAGTATATTTTTGACGACACGGTGCGCACCGACGAGAAGGTTGTGGTGGTGGACTGGTACTACAAGCTGCGCACACCTGAGGGGAGGACGGTGCTGCACTACGCGAAATTTGTGGGCGAAACTCTCCTCTTCGCGAGCGAGAACGAGCCGGACTACGCGGAGCGCGGCTGGTACGACCACGGGCGTTACCCGTTCGTGTTCGACACCCTCTTCCCCGAAAAGGGGACGCCGGTGGGCTTCGGGTACGTCGCGCTCTGTAAAGACCCGCAGCTTTACATCGACCGGCTGGGGCAGAATATCCTCGAAAACGCCATGATGGCCACCCGCCCGCGCTACTTCGCCGCGTCGAGCGCCGGGGTGAACGAGGAGGAGTTCCTCGACTGGAGCCGCCCCATCGTCCACGTGGAGGGCACCCTCGACGACGCGCGCCTCAAGCCCGTGACGGTGAACACCCTCGGCAGCATCTACCCCAATATTCTGGAGATGAAGATCAGCGAGCTCAAGGAGACCGCCGCGAACCGCGACATGTCCTCCGGCGGGACGAACGGCGGCGTGACGGCGGCCTCCGCCATCGCGGCCTTGCAGGAGGCGGGGAATAAGGCGGCGCGCGACATGATTTCGGGCAGCTACCGGCGCTATACCCAGCTCGGCTACCTCTGCATCGAGCTTGTGCGGCAGTTTTACGACGAGATGCGCTCGTTCCGCATCACCGGGCCGAACGGCAACCGCTACGAGGAGGTGTCCGGCCAGTCCCTGCGCGAGCAGGTGGTGGGCACCGCCGCCGACGGCAGCGCGCAGACCCGCCGCCCCGTGTTCGACATCAGCATCCAGCCGCAAAAGCGCAACCCCTTCTCCCGCATGAGCCAGAACGAGCTTGCCAAGGAGCTCTACGGCCTCGGCTTCTTCAACCCCGAGCGGGCGCAGGAGGCCGTCGGCGCGCTGGAGCTGATGGAGTTTGAGGGGAAGAGCAAGGTGCTCCGGCAGATCACCCAGGGGCAGACACTGCAAAACACCTGCCGGCAGTTATCCGAGACACTGGCGGGCATCACCGGCGTCGCGGCGGGGGGTTCGGGCGAAATGCCCCCCGCCGCCGGGGGAACCGGCGGCGGAAATACCCTCGCCGCATCGGCCAAGCAGGCGCAGCTCGCCACGCAGGACAATTACGGCGAGACGCTGGTGCGCCGCGGCATGACAGGGGGGACGGCGGGGTGATCACGGCGGCGGTTTCATCCAAAGGCACGCGCCACACCCTCACCATGCGCGGGCACGCGGGGGGGATAGACAGGGCGGAGATCCCCTGCGCCGCGTGTGGCACGCGCCCGGACGACTGGGGCAATCTGGTGTGCGCCGCCGCCTCTGCGCTCGGGCAGAGCCTGCTCGCGTATTTGCAGATGGACTGCCAGGGCGCGGAGAAGCTGCAAAGCCACGCGCGCGACGGCGACCTGCGCGTCACCTGCACGGGCGGCGCGGACGTGGCGGCGGCCTTCCGGCTCACCGAGACAGGCCTGCGCCAGCTCGCGGCGACCTATCCGGAGGATATACACATTAAAAATGAAAAGGAGCAATGAACCATGGAAACGGCAACAACAGGCGCCCCCACAGCTGCGCCGACAGAGGCGGCGGTCGCGTCGACAGGCGTGGCAAATACAATCCCGGCAGAGAGCACAGATGGACAGGCCCTGCCTGAAACCACCGCGCCGCAGACGGAGGAGGCCCCTCCGGCGGAGCAGGAGGGAGAATCCCCCCCGCCCCCGCGCAGCCGCGCCGAGGCGCAGATCGCCGGGTGGCTGCGCGACGTGGAGGCGATTGAGCAGGCCTACGGCGGTGTGCAGGTGCGCAAGGAGCTGCGTGACCCGCGCTTTATGGGCCTTGTGCAGCGCGGCGTCCCGCTCAAGCAGGCGTTTGAGAGCCTGCACTTAGAGGAGATCAAGCGCGGCATCGCCCGCAAGACGGCGCGGGAAACAGAACGGCGCGTCGTCGGCGGCATCCGCGCGCGGGGTAACCGCCCGGCGGAGAACGCCGCCGCGAGCCAGAACCCCGTCAGCACCCGCCCCGATCTCTCCCGCCTGACCCGCCGCGACCGCGCGGACATCGCCCGGCGCGTGGCGCGCGGCGAGCAGATTTCCTTTTAAGGATTGAGATCAAAGCCCCTGCAAAGCCAAACAATCTGTCATCAACAGGCAGAAAAATATAAATGTTTGGAGAAATGAGAGGAGACACCTATGGAAACAAGCTACATGAACCTGCGCATGTTCGACAACACGAACACCACCGGCGACACCGCGCTCTCGGCGGAGATGCGCACCTACTACTCCGACTACCTCATCGACAACGCGGGGCCGGAGCTGGTACACGACCAGTTCGGCCAGCGCCAGGCCATCCCCCAGAACGGCGGGCGCACCATCGAATTCCGCAAGTACGACCCGCTGGAGAAGGCGCTTACCCCCATCGCGGAGGGGGTCACGCCGAGCGGCAAGCGCCTGAGCGTCAGCACCGTCCCGGCGGACGTGCAGCAGTACGGCGACTACATCGAGATGAGCGACGTGCTCATGCTCACCGCCATCGACAACAACCTGTTGCAGGCGACAAAGCTCCTCGGCGCGCAGGCGGGGCAGACCCTCGACACCATTACGCGCGAGGTGCTCGTCGGCGGCACCAACGTCCAGTACGCGGAGGGGCAGGTCTCGAGCCGCGCGGCGCTCGTCGGCGGCAGCACTGTCGCGGAGGACAACCACTACCTCACCGTGGACGCGGTGCGGCAGGCGGTGCGGTTCCTGAAAAATCAGAACGCAAAGCCCATCAACGGCAGCTTTGTCGGCATCATCCACCCCGACGTATCCTACGACCTTATGAACGACCCGAAGTGGGTCAACGTCAAGACCTACTCCGACCCCGACGGCATCTACGAAGGGGAGATCGGCAAGATCGAGAACGTCCGCTTTGTGGAGACCACAGAGGCGAAAAAGTTCGTCGGCGCGGGCGCGGGCGGGCGCGACGTCTACTGCACCCTCATCATCGGCGAGAACGCCTACGGCGTGACCGAGGTCGCGGGCGGCGGGTTGCAACACATCGTCAAGCAGGTCGGCTCCTCCGGGACGGCGGACCCCCTCAACCAGCGCGCCACCGCGGGCTGGAAGGCCCTCAAAACCGCAGAGCGCCTCGTGGAGCAGTTCATGGTGCGCATTGAGACCACGTCCACCTTCTCGGACGGGGTCGCGAACTAATATTAAGAAAGGAAGTGTTTTAAATGGCAGCGAAAACAGCAAAAACGGCGGAGGACGGCAGCATGGTCAACATGCGCCTGTTCCGCGACAACGCGCGGTATAAGGACGACGTGTTCGTCGCCGTCAACGGCAAGGGCTGGCTCATCCAGCGCGGCGTTGACGTGGAGGTGCCCGACTACGTGGCGGAGGTGCTCAAGCAGAGCATGGAGCAGGATACCAGCGCGGCGCAGCTTATGGAGCAGGAGGCGGAGCTGTTCCGTCAGGAGAGCGAGAAGCTCGGCTGAGCTTAAGGCGCATTACCCCCGCGGGGAGACAGGGGCTTGTAATTGGCCGCCTGTCCCCCCTTTCGGAGGGGGTTCCCCTTGGAAGCTTGGGGGCGCGCCCCCTTTTCCGCCTGCGCGGCGGGCGCCCGCATTTCCGCGTGGAAACGCGGGGCAAAGACGGTCGGGGGAAGTGTCCCCCGACACCCCCTCAAGGGCTTTTCGCGTGTGCAAGGCGGCAAAATGCACAGCGCCCCCATCGCCTCCCGACCTCTTGAAAAAATCCGGTGCCCACCCCGCCCGATACTGCCCCAGATATGGAAGCCGTTATCAGATACGGCCAGGGTGAAATCAGATTCTTCATACAGGCATACCGCTGCATAGCTTCGACTAAGGTAGTGCCCCACGATGATTTGCAAGTTTGCGCGTCCCAGCCGTATCTGATCACGGCTCTCATGTTTGGGGCAGTATCGGGCGGGGGATGGCACTGGGCTTTTTAGAAG
>JAJQEJ010000080.1 GCA_021201735.1 Oscillospiraceae bacterium
AACCCAAAGTGGTTGAAATCACACGATTTCAACCACTTTGTCTTCAGTCTGGAAGCACCGCCTGCCGTGAAAAAACGGCAGGCGGTGCTTCGCTTTTCAGATCTATTTATGCTCGGGATAGGGTTTTGCTTCATCGGTACGATTGACCAGATAATCAATACTGGTTCCAAACAGCGCTGCAATTCTATCTAAGATCGGGATCGGGATATTGAGATTTCCAAGCTCATAGTCGGAATAGGTGGTCTGGTGAATGCTTAAATATTCCGCCATCTGTGTCTGTGTCATGTCTCTATCCTCCCGCATTTCGCGGATTCTATCATACATGGTAATCACCTCATGCTCATTATGTATTAAGGGAATATCCCTTAATGACTTTTAAGGTATATTCCCTTAAAATAGCATGAGGTTTACTATTACTTCTTATCGGGGGAAACATGTGGAATCGGAGATCATTCACTTGCATGATAAGCGTGTAGAACAATTGGTTATCAGCATGAGCGCAAAAATCGCCGACGCTGTTAACATGATCCAAAAGGCCAAAAGTATCACAGGGTGTGCAGAAGACCTATTGCTAAAAACACAACTGGAATTGGAGGAACTATTCCTATCACTGCCTAACCCATAGAGCCGAAAATATGAGACAGCCGCCCCTTTTTGGGGGCAGCTGTCTCTGGCTTTTATGCTTTCTATTATGCAGTACGCCCTCTATTCCACAAACGCGTACTCGCCCATAAACAGGATGGTTCCGGTGCTGTAGTCGCTGATGATATAGGTAAAGGGCCGGTCACAGTTGAATTCAATGGGCACTGCATACTCATAGATACCAATTGCCGCGGCAGCGCCGGCCTCTGTGCCCATTTCATCCACCGCAATAAAGGTCTTTTGAATCATCTGCCCAATATACGGCGGGTAAACGATCGCCTCCGGCAGAAACATATCGGAGAGATCGGCATTGCCATTGTCAAACGCCAACTGCACACCGAGTTCCTTGAGCATATCAACCAGCGTATCATGGGTAGACTCGGTTGTGAACTTTGGTACGCTGAAGGAAATATACGTGCTCTTCATGTTGGCGACCGCCTCGTCAAACGCGGCCTGGGTCAGCGTACCCTCATTTTTGGGCAGGACAAAGTACATTTTGGTGGTGCTATCCTCATACTGTTTTGCAAGGATCTGAAATTCCTCATCCTCATAATACGCATAATAGTGCGTCTGATTCATAAACGCGGTTTCGGTCTCTTTGCCGTTCCGGTCTGTGAACACAGCGTCGCGCGTGTCTTCCTTCTGAAACGGATACATCCAATTTCCTTTGAAATAGATGGTGTTGACAAGCAGCGCCAGGGTTTTCTCTATGCCCTCATCCGTCACGACATCCGTGATCTTATCCGCCGTCTGCGCGGCGATCCAGTCGTTCCACGGTTTTGCTGCCGGTGGCGTTGTCAATGGTCTCGGCGACGCCCATGTAGGAAGCCTGAATGGTGGAGGCATAAGGTTCAGCAAATCCGGAACCGCTGAGACCATAAAAGTCGGTGTTATACCAGATGGAGTTAGCCAGATTGAAGTCCACCTTCTTATCACTGTTGAGGGTTTCTAGCAGGGCTTTGACCTCGCTGTTGTAGGCGTCCAGATCGTCAATGCCCAGCACATCCAAAAGCTCCTGCTGCGTCTCGCCGACCGCCCCATTTGCCGCCATCGCGAGCGCCATTTTCAGGCTGAGGGACGAAACTATATAATTTTTGTCCTGCGGCATGTAGGGGAGCAGGGCAAAATCGAACGATGTCTCTGGAACGATAGGTTCTGCCGGACTTGTGATGCTGACGGTATTGGTCGCGCCGTCCCATCCCACCACATAGCCGTACCACTCCATGGTAAAGCGTATGGGAATATAGATTTCTCCGTCCCTCACCGTAATGTCGGTGTCCGGCGGAAGGTCAAGCAGCTTTACGCCGACGCCTGCCCCCCCGACGTGTGACGGGTCGTACCGCACCGCGGCGCGGAGCTCCACACTGTCGCTCCCCACGATGAAGGTCAGCCTGTCGGTCTCCTCGTCCCCTTTGCCCACCATGGACACGTCGGAAAGCACCCCGTCGCTTGTTGTATAGGAAAGATCAAACACCCCCTCCAGCGCGGAGGCGGCAACCATGGTGTGCCCCGATTCGCTCAGATATACGCGCGCGCCGTCCGCCAGAAGCGTACCGTCCAGCGTGACAGAGAGACCGCTTCCGGCGGCAAAGGTTGGTCCGAGGGAAACCACCATGGCAAGGGTTAGGATACAGGCCAGAAAACGCGGTTTTTTCATCATCGTTCACCTTTTTTTCAAATCAACTTACTCCACAAACGCGTACTCGCCCAGAAACAGGATGGTTCCGGTGTTGTCATCGCGGATGATATAGGTAAAGGGCCGGTCACAACGGAAGACAATGGGCTCCGGCGGCGGTGTGCTTGATCCCCCAAGGCCAACTACTGTAGCGGCGGCGGCCTCTGTTCCATTTTCATCCACTGAAATAAAGGTCTTTTGCAGAATATTGCTGATGTACGGTGGTTCGCTTTGGTTCACCGCCTCCGTCAGGAACATATTGAAGAAATCGGCTGTGCCGGCGTCAAACGCCGTCTGCACGCCAAGCGCTTTGAGCAGCTCAACCAGATCCTTATGGGTGTACTCTGTTGTGAACTTTGGCACGCTGAGGGAGACATAGCTGTACTCCATATTGGCAACCGCATTCTCGAACGCCGCCTGTGTCAGTGCGCTTCCATCCTTCGGCAGGACAAAGTACATGCTGGTGCTGCCGTCCTCATAGGGACATGCAAGAACCTGATAGTCCTCATCCTCATAGCACGCATAATAGGAGATGTAATTCATAAACGCGGTTTCGGTCTCCTTACCGTTCCGGTCGGTAAACACGGCGTCTTGCGTGTTTGCCTCGTTAAACGGTTCGCTCCACTTCCCTTTGAAATAGATGGTGTTGACCAGCAGCGACAGGGTTTCCGGCATGTCCTCATCCGATACGACATCCGTGATTTTGTCCTTCGTTTGCGCCGAAATCCAGTCGTTCACCGTTTGGCTGCCGGTGGCGTTGTCGATGGTCTGGGCAACACCCTGATATGAATCCTGAATGGTGGAGACGAAGGGGGCGGCGAAGCCGGAGCCGCTGAGACCATAAAAGTCGGTGTTGTACCAGATGGAGTTGGCCAAATTGAATTCCACCTCCTCATTGCTGTTAAGGGATGCAATCAGGGCTTTGGCCTCGCTGTTGTAGGCGTCCAGATCGTCAATGCCCAGCACGTCCAAAAGCTCCTGTTGGGTTGCGCCCTCCGCGCCGTTTGCCGCCATCGCGAGCGCCATTTTCAGGCTGAGTGGAGAGACCATGTAATTTTGGTCCTGCGGCATATAGGACAGCAGGTCAAAATCAAAGGTCGTCTCGGCATTGGCAGGTTCTGCGGTGACCGGACTTGTGAGGCTGACGGTGTTGGTCGCGCCGTCCCATCCCACCGCAAAGCCGAACCACTCCATGGTATAGCGAATGGGGAGGTAGACTGTTCCGTCCCTTACAGAAACGGTGGTATCCGATGGAAGTGCAACAGCCCCATCGCTGCCAGACGTCCCCCCTTCGTTCTGCGACTGAAACACACTGTAGCCATCCACTTCCACCCTGTCGCCATCCACATAGAAGGTCAGGACGTCGGATCGCTCGTTCTGTGTGCGCCGCAGGGTCACTTGGGAAAGCACCTCGTCGCTTGTTTTGTACTCCAGCGTGAATACCCCCTCCAGCGCGGAGGCGGCAACCATGGTGCGCCCGGATTCGCTCAGATATACGCGCGCGCCGTCCGCCAGAAGCGTACCGTCCAGCGTGACAGAGAGACCGCTTCCGGCGGCAAAGGTTGGTCCGAGGGAAACCACCATGGCAAGGGTCAGGATACAGGCCAGAAAACGCGTTTTTTTCATGATCATTCACCTCAATTTTTTTGTCCTGATCGTTTGACGCAATGCATTGATGAAAAGTTCCCCTCGTCCCCCAATTTTTTCAAAGTCTTGCCACGCCGCTCTCCCGTGCCGCCTGCGCGACGGCGGCGGCGACGGCGGGGCCGACACGGGGGTCAAACGCGGCGGGGATGATATTTTCCGCTGTCAGCTCCAACGCGGGGACTAGGTCGGCAAGGGCGCGCGCGGCGGCCATCTTCATCGCGTCGTTGATGTCGCTCGCCCGCACATCGAACGTACCGCGGAAGATGCCGGGGAACGCGAGGACGTTATTGATCTGGTTGGGGAAATCGCTGCGCCCTGTCGCGATCACCGCCGCACCGCCCGCCTTGGCTTCATCGGGGAAAATCTCCGGCGTGGGATTGGCGCAGGCAAAAATGACGGGGTCTTTCGCCATCGTTTTGACCATCTCCGTCGTAAGCACACCCGGCGACGATACGCCGATGAACACATCCGCGCCCTTCACCACATCGGCGAGGCCGCCCTTCTTGTTTTGGGGGTTCGTAATACGCGCCATCTGCTCCTTGATGGGGTTCATACCCTCCGTCCGGCCGCTGTAAATGGCCCCCGTTCTGTCGCAGAGCGTGATATCCTTTGCGCCCGCGGCGCGCAGCAGGCGGGTGATGGAGATCGCCGCCGCACCCGCGCCGTTGATGGCGATGGAGACCGCAGAGAGCGATTTGCCCACCACACGCAGGGCGTTCGTAAGCCCCGCGAGCGTGATGACGGCGGTGCCGTGCTGGTCGTCATGAAAAATGGGGATGTCGCAGCAGGCCTTCAGCTTCTCCTCAATCTCAAAGCAGCGCGGTGCGGCGATATCCTCCAGATTGACCCCGCCGAAGGAGCCGGAGATGAGCGAAATGGTGCGCACAATTTCGTCGACGTCCTTGGACTTGATGCAAAGCGGAAACGCGTCCACGCCGCCGAATTCTTTGAACAGAACGCATTTGCCCTCCATGACGGGCATCGCGGCCTCGGGCCCGATGTCCCCTAAACCGAGCACGGCGGTGCCGTCGGTCACGACAAGGCACATATTCCAGCGCCGCGTCAGTGCATAGGACTGCTCCACATCCCGCTGTATCTCCAGACACGGCTGCGCCACACCCGGCGTATAGGCAAGGGACAGGTCGTGCTTGTCCTTCACCGGCACGGTGGAGACCACCTCAATTTTCCCCTTCATCTGATAGTGAAAGTCCAGGCTCTCTTTTGCAATGGGGGTCATATCTTCAGCTCCTTTTTTTGTGTTACATGTATTATAGCATCAATCTGCGACTTAGAAAAGATACTCATTTTCCTGCGCAAATAAGCCGGAATAATACGCGACAAATTCCTGTATCGCAGCGGTCCTGAGTTCGTTCTTTTTTAAGACAATGCAGATTTCTCTTGGCTGGATGGGGGGCAGAAAATCCAGTAAAACGAGGTTCCTGTCCCGCAATTCCTGCTCGATCAGCTGCCTGTATACAATCCCGATCCCGACCTCCAGCATGGCAAGCTCGATAATAAAGTTCATGTTGCTCGTAAAAATTTCCGGCTTCACCTCGACTCCGAACGCGCTTTTCAGCTCACTGAGATATAAGTCGCTGTAATCACGCATAATATTGCCCTTCCCGATGGAGATAAAGGATATCTGCTCTAAAAACGACTTGCGGTCCGATGTGTCAAAGCGGGATAAATAGCTCGGCGCGGCCACCACGATCTCCTCCATGTGGGTAATCGGGATGAATGCAATCCCCGTAATATTCACAGGCGGCCTGCTCAGCATGCCCAAATCCAGAAGCCCGCTTTTTACGGCGTCAAGAATCTCATAGGACTTGCTGTTGTCGACAATATTGACCGCCACATCGGCATGCTCTTCCAGAAATCCTTTTAAATGGGGGAGCACAACGGATTGATAGATGGGCGTGCTCACGCCCATGGTGAGCTTACCGGCGGTATGCTGCGCATGCTTCTTCAGGGCAGTTTCACCGGCATGCAGGGCCTGCATGGCCTGTTCCACATGCCGGAACAGCATTGCCCCGTCCTCGGTCAGTACAACGCCTTTTTTACTGCGGATAAACAGCTGTACCTGTAGCGATTCCTCCAACCGCCTGATAGACTTGCTGACAGAAGGCTGGCCGATAAAGAGCGCCTGCGCCGCCTTTGTGATGTTTTGGGTGAGCGCCACGGTATAGAAGACCTTATAAAGCTCCAAATTACCAATATCCATATCCATTCCTCCAAAGAATGCAAGCAAGTGAATGATGCATTTCCATTGTACATCCATTTCATGTATAATACAAAAGATATCTCGTTTTTTACCATTCTGGGAGGTTGAATATGAATACTGTTTTTTTACTGCTCATCTATCTTGCATTCATCAGCCTGGGTCTGCCGGATACGCTTTTGGGGTCAGCTTGGCCTGTGATGCAGCCGGAGCTCGGCGTATCACTGGACGCCCAGGGGCTTATTACATTAATCGTCTCCTGCGCGACGATCCTCTCCTGCCTGCTCAACGAGAGAATTGTCCGCCTGCTCGGCACCGCTAAAATTACCGCCCTGAGCGGCATTGTCACGGCAGCCTCCCTGCTCGGCTACGCGCTGAGCCCCTCCTATATCTGGCTGCTGCTCTTTTCCATCCCCCTTGGACTCGGCGCGGGCTCTGTCGATACGTGTCTGAATAACTACGCGTCGCTCCATCTCTCCGCGCGGCACGTCAACTGGCTGACGTGCTTTTATGCCCTCGGCGCGTCTGCCGGACCCGCCCTGCTGGCATTCATCCTCGGGCGCGGGCAGAGCTGGCACACCGGATACTTCGCCATCGCGATGATCCAGTTCGCCATCGCCATCATTCTCGTGCTGACCCTGCCGGTCTGGCGGGGGCGCGATTATAGGGGAGAACCGTTCCGCCGCATCGCCGAGCAGGCACAGGCCGATGCCGCCGTCCAGAACGAGTCGCAACAAAAGCGGCCTCTGTTCCGCATCCCCGGTGTGCTTATGGCGCTGATGTGCTACGCGCTCTTTTTCGGCATCCAATACGGTACCGGCCTGTGGGCACCGAGCTATCTGGTCGATGCCCGCGGCTTTTCCGTAGAATCCGCCGCGCGTACAGCCTCCGTCTTCTATATCTGCGTCATGGTCGGGCGTATCTTGAGCGGCCTCGCCTCAGAGAAGCTCTCCGATAAGGCGCTCGTGCGCATCGGCGCGGGGCTGTGCATCGTTGGCACCTTCTCCATGTCGCTGCCGCTGACACAGCCGCTCTACTACGTCGCCCTTGCCATGACCGGCCTTGGCTGCGCGCCGATCTTCCCGAGTATGATTCACATGACGCCCAGCCGCTTCGGGCGCAAAGACTCCGAACGGGTGATGGGCGTCCAGATGGCGGCGGCATACGTGGGTAACGTGGTGCTCTGCCCCCTCATCGGCGTGGTCGCCGAGCGGGCGGGCACCCGGACCATCCCCTGGTTCCTGTTCATCATGTGTATCGCGATCCTCTGCCTGTCGGAGCGGGTTGACCGCACCGTTTCCAGACACCCGCCGGAAGAACAGGCACAACCGACGTAAGGCGCATAGAATAGATAGCCCCAAATCGCGGGCGCATCATTCCAGCAAAAAAGCACCGTCGAAAGAACGCCCCTTCAACAGTGCTTTTTCATTGCCGGATACGATGCTATGAGGGCTCGTCGTAGTCGCTCATACCGAGATAGAACAGCAATGTCTTTTTGAATTTATGGCTGACTTGATATTTTGAACAGAATTTTTCGGCTGCGTCAAGGTCGCATTCTCCCCGCTCGGTGCCCAGCTCAATTGCACTGGCAATGTCCTTCGGCGTCATGTGCACCCGGAAATCTCCACGTTCATAAACAATACCGCCCGACGGGAACACACCGTAGTGTCTGCTATAGATGACCTTCGGCGTTGCGGAAGTATCCGCCCCTGATTTCGGCGCGGGAAACGATAGCTCGCCGTTATAATTGATCACAGGATACAACCGTCTCACCCCCTTTGTCATACCATATGATACGCAATATCGCGAAAAATGTAAAGTGCTTTTTTGATAGGGGAGTATTCCCATCCAAAATAGCCGCGGGTAGGGTTTACTTTTTGACGATCTTGCGATATGATTTATGTTACCCAAACCGGCCAATTGCGGGGATTCTAATTGCGAGGTTTACGGATATGAACTCAATCTTGTTTGGTGAGTCGTCCTTTCGCCTGGACGGTTTGCCGCTTGCGTATCAGGCGATGGCGCAGTTGTCCCATCCTGACAGCACACAAGCGGGCGGGCAGCGGCGTTTAAACGGCGGCGTGGTGAAAGCGGTGCTGCATTATTTCGGCGGCGCGGAGGCGGCGCTTGCCCTTGTGAAGGTGAGCGAAACCGCATATGCCTCCGAGATGCCCACGCCGGAAGGTATTGTGCTTGCGAGCGTGAGCGCAAACGGAAGCATGCGCGGCGCGCTTGTCACGGCAGACGGTGTGTATCAGCCACTGCCCAATGCGCACAGTAGCGCAGGGTTCGATACAACGCCATTCCTGCTCGCGTTTCTCCCCATTCTGCGGGATCGGTTTCCCGATCTGGACCACTTGATGGACCGGATCGCGCATGCGCACGCGCATGCACCGCTTGATGCGGAGCTTTTATTTGAGCTAAGTGATAGGATGGTTCTCATATTTGAAGAAAACAGGCTGGAGACCGACGACAAGGGCGGAGAAATCCAGTTTCTGCCCGAACAGGCGGTTAAGCTGGGCGGCCTGTGCTATAACAAAGTGATCTGCGGCACACCGGTTATTTTGCGGGATACCGGGGAAAGGGAACAGGTGCATGCAATGACGATAGCCAACGCAAAGGAAGAATTTCGCTTCTTCTCCGAACAGTTTCACTGGTCGCCCGAGGAAGAGGATATGATCCCGGTGTTTGAACCGGATTTTCTCATCCCGGATGAGACGATGAAACTGGCGCGTTTCTATGTCCACTCTCAGGAGGAACGCCGCCCGATGGTGAATTTCATGTGGCGCGGCGTGACAGCATACGGCAAGTCGACCGGCGTGGAGCTTCTCGCGGCGATTCTGCACATGCCGCTGTTGCGCGTCACCTGCCACAGCAATATGGAGACGCAGGATTTTCTCAGCGATTTTGTGCCCAACGCCGTATCGTCGGAGCCGACGCAGCGTCCCTCTGTGGAAGAGATGCTCTCCGCACCTGAGGAGGCGTATTATCAGATCACCGGCCGCCGGAAGGAAGGCGTCTCGCCCGACATGTGCCTGGACGCCTATGTCGAGCAGGTGGCCGTGCGGGAGAGCAACGTCCCCCGCTTTAAGCATGTCGTGTCAAATTATGTCAAAGCGCTCGACAAGGGCTATATCGTCGAGGTGCAGGAGATTTCCAGAATCAAAAACAGCGGCGTTCTGGTGGGCCTCAATGAATACGACCGCGCGGGGGCCATTATCCCGCTGGTCGATGGCTCCTATACGAGACGCCATAAAAACGCACTGGTCATCTATACCGACAACGTAGGCTATAATTCCTGCCACCCCATTGACCCGTCTGTCATCCGCCGGATGGCGCTGATCATCGACAGCTATGATCTGCCGAAGGAGACGGCGCTGGAGCGGCTGGCGTTTAACACGGGCGTGCGCGACGGCGACGTGCTGGAAAAATGCTATACCGTCTGGGACAAAATCAAGGGGTTTTGTGTCGACAAGGGGATCACGGACGGCAGCATGTCGCAGTCCGAGCTGGAGATGTGGGTGCTCGCTTCCAAAATGGACGGCTTTGCCGATCTCCGCCAGAGCTGCATTGAGTGTGTCGTCGCCAAGGCGACGAACGACAGAGAGGAGCAGGCGGAGTTGATTTCTTCGGTTGTCGACCTATATTTATAGGAGTGCGGTGATGGAAAATCTATTTTTCGAGCGCGTCCGAAAGCATCAAAATGAGGGTTCTGCCGAGGTTCCCACATTTCAGGAGATCGCAGCCTCCCCCGTGTTCCACCGCTATCTGAGCAATATGATGCACGCGCTGGCGGATGAGAAGGCGATGTCGCTCAAATTGGTCCTGCTCACCTCGCAGCCGGGCGAAAAGACCCCTGCCTCCCACATCGACGGGAACGTCATCTCCATCGATGTCAACAATATGCTAACGCGGAATTTCGCGGCGTACCAGAATAAGATGTACGCCTTATTGGGCTACCTGTTCCATGAGATGGCGCATCTGCTCTACCCCGACTTTCACCATGAAAACGTTGCGTTTGCCGCGTTGCAGTCCGGGTGTATCCCCTATGCCGATTCTCCGCACGCGGCACAGCTCGACCCCGCCGTGCGGGAAGAACTGCTTGATGCGCTGCAAAAGGAGGAATTTACGGGTTTTTTCATAAATCTCTATTCCGATATTGCAAACGTCATCAGCGACGCGCACGACGAGGATAAGCTGTGCCGCGCACACAGCTCGTTCGTTCAGAAAAGCATTATGACACTCCGCGAGGGTCTCTTCACCAATCTGCCCGCGCTCGAAACCTTAACAGAACACACGCAGCATGCCCCGCTCACCGTGATGATCGCGCTGCTGCTGCAGTATGCGCGCTTCGGCAAGGTCTTCGTCCTCCGCGAGGAGACGGTGCGCACCTCGCCGTATATGAGCCTGCTCCGCAGGACGGAGGGTTGGGTTGACCTTGCCCGGCAGACCGATCTGCCGGAGGTCAAATTCTGCTGTATCAACGCCATTGTCGAGACCCTCTGGCCCATCCTGCGCATTTCACTGCTCCCGCAGATGGACTTTGACCGCAAATGGGGCTTTCGCGGCGATCAGGGCGAGTTTGTCGAAAAAGGCGACAGCGGCGAGGAGGCCGACGAGGAAAATCATCAGAAGGGCAAGAGCGACAAAAAGGGCATGTCGGGCGATGATGCTGATTCCGAAAAGGGCAACGACGGCGACAGCGGCGGCGGAAATCAGGAGGCGGAGGGCGAAAACAACAGCGAAAACAGCGACGATGTCGGCGGCATAGCGTCCCGCAGCTCCGGCACAAGAAAAGGCGGCGGCGGCGGACAGGGCGGGCAGAGCGCCGAGCATACCATCTCGCCGATTCAGCAACTCGAGCTGGCGGTAGAGAGCCTCGGCGGGGAGAGCTTTTCTGCGCCCCCTGTCAATATGCTGCAGGGCGAGGACGACGCGCCAAGCATCGGAGAGAGCAAGGAAAAATTCGCCGAGCAGGAACACAAAGAGGAAAACACCGAAAAGGCAGAACAGAATATGCGCAGTATGCTCTCCAGCATTGTGACCGATATGCGAAAGGATTCCGCCGAGCAGCAGGCGGCAGAGGAGCAGATCACCGATGTGCTCATGCAGATCAACACGGGCAATATGAGCTCTCCGCACTATGGCATTACTATTGATATGAAGAAAAGCCCCGTCAGGGCGCTCGACCGCGGCCTCTATGAGCGGGTGGCGAAGGCAAACCGCTCCTTGATCAACAGAATCGTGCAGGAAGTGGATAAAATCATCCGCGAAGAGGGCGTGACCATCCAGAAGCACCGCTACGTGGGCCGGGATATCGACGCAAAAAGCGCCTATAAAGTGGACCAGCGCTATTTCACCCAGAAAAAAGACCCGGAAAAGCTGCTGGATATGGCCGTCACCATTCTGGTCGATAACAGCGACTCTATGAACGGGAAGCGGCTGGCCAAATCAAAAGAGGCTACCGTGGTGCTGGCGGAGGTGCTGGAACGCTTGGATATCCCCACCTTTATCGCGGGGCATGCCAGCCAAAAGGCGCTGAGCTTTACCATTTATAAGCTCTTTGACGACGCCAGAAACGCAAAATACGCCATCTCCCGCATGGCGGCGCGGGGCGACAACCGGGACGGTCTGGCGCTGGTAATCGCAGGCAGCTACCTGCTGCAGCGCCCGGAGCGCAATAAACTGCTCATCATCATTTCCGACGGACAGCCTAACTCCGCCGGTTACGGCGGGGATCTCGCGAAACAGGATATCCGGTCCGTCGTCAGTACGCACCGGCGGCAGGGCATTAAGACACTTGCGGTCGCAATCGGCGATGATAAACCCCAGATCAAACAGATCTACGGTGACGCCTATATTAACATATCCGACGTGAATCATCTGCCGGAGGCGTTGGCCAAGATGATCGAAAAGGAGATCATCTATCATATTGCCGCCGAATAACACGCCAACTGCATCAAAAGCAAGCCAACTGTGTTTGCGTTTGGCTTGCTTTTTGCTCTTGACAACCCACGGAAATATAACTATAATAACCTAGCAGCTACGATCGGGGTGTGGCGAAGTTTGGTATCGCGCTTGGTTCGGGACCAAGAGGCCTCGGGTTCGAATCCCGACACTCCGACCAACTTGAAATGACCTTTGGGTTTTGAACAGTTCAAATTGGACTGAGTAAAATCGAAGGCCATTTTTTATGCCCGGAAGCCTTGATATAGAAGGCTTTCAGTCCTTATCATGTAAACCGGATGTCCAATTTGCTCGTACTTTATAATTGCACGGTTATACCACAAACAAAGTGAGCAAAGATGTTTATGCAGGTTGGCAGACCGGTCTGCAAAAGCACATCGATTTGGTGTGGACTGCTGTGATATAATCAGGTATAAGGATAGTAGGCTAAAAAGTAACGAGGTGTGAAAATGAGATATTTTATTGTTGATGCATTTGCAGACCATGTGTTTCAAGGGAACCAAGCGGGCATCTGTTTGGTCGAACAACCAATGGAGGAAATGGTGATGCAAAATATCGCTGCCGAAAATAATCTGGCGGAAACAGCTTTTATATCGCGCAATGGCAAGGATTTTAATTTGCGCTGGTTTACCCCTGAAGTGGAGATGGACTTATGCGGCCACGCCACGCTTGCCAGCGCATATGTCCTTTCTACTTTTGTGGATACATCGCTGGAAGCGATGAAGTTTCATACGTTGAGCGGCGTATTGACCGTGACCAAGCGTGGCGAACTGTTTGAAATGGATTTCCCGGCGCGGAAACCTATAGAGACAACAGTTGACATTCGAATGATGGAAGCGTTAAACGCACCTGTCCTTGAAGCACATCGCTCCAGAGATATGTTGTTGCTGGTAGAAAGCGAGGACTGCATCCGATCATTACAGCCAAACCTTGCGCTACTGAGCCAAATCCCGGATTGCTTTGCCGTAATCGTTACGGCAAAAGGAGACGAGGTGGATTTTGTGTCTCGTTTTTTTGCGCCGAACGCGGGCATACCGGAAGACCCGGTTACAGGCTCCTCACACTCTACATTGATTCCTTTTTGGGCTGAACGGCTACAAAAGAGCGGAATGGTTGCAAAGCAACTATCAAAACGTGGTGGAACGCTGTACTGTGAAGATTGCGGTGAGCGCGTAAAAATCTCTGGTCATGCGGTGTCCTATTTATCAGGGGAAATTCATATTTAGTTGACTTTCGCAGCAAACGGCTGATTAACCGGTCGTTTAATAAGATGTACAAAATAACCAATTGCGCCAGTTGAAGGGCACTGAAACGTTTTTGTTTTGGTACCTTTTTACATCAAATAAGGATGGGGGCCGTTGCGTTCAGCGTGAATGATATACCGGTCCAAGGATGGCCTCACTACAATCTTGATGTCATCATTTCTGTAGGGGATCGTGTAACGTCCATTCGTAATACACCCTTCCGTATTTGGGCAGCAGAACGGCTACGTGAATATATTGTCAAAGGCTTCACCATGAGTAATGACCTTTTAAAGAAGTCCGGTGGCAGGGATGATTGAAATGCGCTTTTAGGGCACATCCGCAATATTCGCTCCAGTGAAAAGATATTCTACAGATAATTTGCTTGACCTTAAATGATTTTCAGCAAATCCGCCAAAATAATTATGGTGGCGAAACTGCACTTTTTTTGTTATAATTTAGTATGAAATCAGAAAAAATTATATATTTATGGAGGTTACGGGGAATGATTCTGCTTTATCTGTGGTATATCATAACGATTGTACAGGAATTCTTTTCTTATGGAACAGCGTATCGATTAACAAAAAGCAACGGCGACAACGGTGTATCGCTTTTTGGGTGGATACTTGTCTTGTCTTTCGCATCAATGGTTCCAGGTTTAGGCATTTATTTGTGGTATAAATACAAAGAAGCATAAAACAGTCTCCACCAATGGAAGCCCAAAATAGGAAACTGTTGTTAAGCCCCCCTGCACCGACTCGGTGCAGGGGGGCTTAACAACAATGGCCCTTAGCGCCCAAGAATTATTTTGACAACATATCCCGTTTTATAGTATACTAAATGTATCTTTTTTTGATGAGGGGATATCAATGGAAAATCAAATGGAGCAAGAGACCAATGCCGTACAGGCGCCCAGTCTTTACAATTTGAACTGTCCAAATTGTGGTTCAAATGACTTCAGCATCATCGGCTCAAAGGGCGCGAAGGGGAAATCTGTGGGTGTGAGCATGGCGTTCGGTTCCGTAGGCGCGCTGGTCACAAATGCGATCACGAAAGACAGTACATCGATTGAGCCATTATCCTGCAAGTGTAAATCCTGCAAGAAAAAATTTGACTCGCTTCCTATGGTGGCGCCGCCCGAGGAAATTTTGTCGGCTCCCTGCAAAATCACGTTTACACGCAAATCCGCATTCACTGGGATGGCCGTATCCCAAATGGTTTGGTTAAACGGCATTAAAGTCGGCTCTGTTGGCAATGGCAAAACCATAGAATTTCAGACCATAAACAAGCATAACACACTGTTTGTGACCGACCAGTTTGGCGTGGCCCTTCCGGGTGATTACAAATTTGAAGCGTGTCCCGGTGGAACTGTCACCGTGGATTTCAAGAGGAAGTTTGGTTAAATAATCAGGAAACATCCAAGAGACTGTTGAGATGAGTGGAATCTCAACAGTCTCTTGTTACATGCAGTGGCGGGCCGTCCAGATAGATGATATGGTCCGCCTGCGCCGCGACGGCAGGCTCGTGGCAGGAGAGAATCACGGGGATACCACGCGCGCGGATACGGGTCAGAATGCGCTCCGCGCAGGCCAAATCCACTCCGGCAAAGGGTTCGTCCAGCAAAAACAGCGCGCCCCCGCACGCCAGCGCCCGCGCGAGTGCCAGCCGCCTTGCCATGCCCCCGGAGAGGGCGGCGGGATACAGCGCATCTTCCCCGCGCAGCTCTGTAAGCGCCAGATACCGCGCCACAAGCGGCTGCGCGTCCCGCCCCTTTTCTCCGGACACATCGGTGATATGCTGCGCCACCGTGCGCCACGGGAAGAGCCGATCCTCCTGAAAGAGCAACGTGGGCGGCTGCGGCACCTCCACCGTCCCCGCCTCCGGGCGCTGCAACCCGGCCATGACCCGCAATAGCGTCGTCTTCCCCGCACCGGACGGGCCCACGAGGGCGATGATGCCCGTGTCCGGAAAGCGCAGGGAAAACCGGCGGAGCACCTCCTTCTCCCCAAAAGAGACGGTTACCTCATGCACCGCAATCACGTTTGTACCACCCCCGTCCACACCCGAAAGAGTCTTTTCAGCAGATGCCCCACAGCAAAGCTCAGGACGATGATCATCGCCGTCCATGCAAAGAGCTCCGGTGTCTGCAGGGTAATTTTCGCGTTATAAAGCGCGGTACCAATTGCACGCCCCGGCTTGCACAGCACTTCCGCCGCCACCCCCGCCTTCCACGCAAGCCCCACGCCCGTGTTGCAGGCACTCATAAAATACGGCAGCACCGACGGGATGGTGACAAGGCGTGCCGTCTTCCCGCGCGAAAAGCGGTAGGCGACCGCGCACTCCAGCAGGAGGGGGTCGGTCTGGGCAACTCCCTGCGTGACATTGCCCCACACCACCGGCATCACCATTAAAATGGCCGCGATGGTCGGTACCCAGCCGGTCGGCGACCAGAGCAGCAGCAGGATAATAAACGACGCCACCGGCGTCGCGCGTATGACCTCCATTACGGGGCTGACGATGCGGTACACCCAGACAGAATACGCCGACGGCACCGCCAGCGCAACGCCGCATAAAACGCCCAGCAGGAACCCGCCAAAGATATGCGCAAGGCTACTGAGTGTGGTCAGCCAGAACGCCGCGGTGCCCGCGAGGCGCAGCCATGCAACGCCCACCGTCACAGGCCCTGGCAGAAGCAGGTCGTGCCCGATACAATGCGCCGCAAGCTGCCATACCCCCAGCCAGATGACCAGGGGTATGACAATCCGCAGCGCAGGGTGATCCCGCTTATTTTTTAATGTAGTAGAAGGCATCATCCGGAATGGATCCTCCAATAGATGTCGGGTCTGCGGCGTAGAGCACCTCGTAATAGCTTTGGATGTCCGTCATGTCGACGCCCGTGATGCAGACCATGTTTGCATCCGGGATGGCGGCAAGCGCAATGGCACTGTTTGCCGTAATGCCATACTGCGCAATGCACTCCGCCGCCTCTTCCGGCGTGTCATTGGCGTAGCTGACCGAAGCCGCGTACTCCGCCAAAAAGGTGTCCACCGCCTCCGGATTCTCCGCTGCAAATTCGGTGCGCGCCACCACACAGCCCATCGTAAAGACGCCGCCCGCGCCCGATTCCGTCCACGCGGTGTTTAAATTGACCGCGGTGCGCACGTCCGGATTTTGCTGCTGCACCGCCGTCACCGCCGGGACAGGCAGCATACAAAGCTCCACTTCACCCGCCGCCATGAGTGCCGCGAGCTCGTCGCTGTCCTTCCACACGACGGTCACATCCGTCCCCGGCGTCAGATTGTTTTGCTTTAGCAGGTAATTGAGCACATACTCTGGATTTGCCCCCTGCCCGGTCGCATATACCGTCTTTCCCCTGAGATCTGTGATCCCATGCACCATGTCCCCGTTTTCCAAAATATAAAGCACGCCGAGCGTGTTGAGCGCCAATAGCTGGACGCCGCCGTCCGTCTTATTGTAGAGCGTCGCCGCCAGATTTGTCGGGATTGCCGCAATGTCCAGCTCTCCATTAATCAGCTTTGGCATAATCTCATTGGCCGGGTCGGAGGCGAGTGTCACCGTGTAGTGGTTCGTCGTCTCCATCGCGTCGTTATCCGCAAGGAGCTTTGCAGCGCCCATGCCGGTCGGCCCCTTCAATAGGCCGAGCCGGACATCTGTCCCCTGTGCCATGGGTTCACTGGCGGAGGGTTCCCCGCTCGGCGACACGGAGGGGGATTCCACATCTTTCGCGCAGCCCGCCAGCAATGTGAGGGCGCACGCCGCGCTCAGTAGGAGCACAGGGAGTTTTCTCATATTCTTCATTACATTTCTCTCCTTTTATTCTTTATGTCATTGAGTAAAAGTCCGATTTTTTGCAAAATGGAAGGCAAAACAGCGCCAGATGCATAGAATGGCATAGAAACCATGATAAATCTAGTAAAGGTACGGAAATGGAGGTCATCCGAATGCCACAGGGAATGAACCGTCAGCGCGGATTTGCGGCGGGCGGCAACCGGCAAAACCGGAATAACAGCTTCAACCAGACAAACAGCACGCAGACCGATGCGCAGGCTGCCGCGCTGCTCGCACAGGGGCGGGCGCTCGCTGCCGCCGCGCAGGAGAACGCCGCCGCGCAGGAGCACATCAACCGCTATCCAAATCCGAATTTCCCCGCCTGCCTCCTCGCGCAATCCACTGCAACATCAGAGGGCGATATCCCCGCCTCACTTGAGCGGATTCAGGAGATCCTGAACGAGCAAACCACGCTGCTCGACACCATGTCGGAGCATATGCGCCGCCTGACAAGCGCCATGCTGTGCACGCAAAACCTGCGGTAGCCGCCCGCTCATTCCGGCGGAGCGGACTGGGCGCGTGCCGTGTGGGCGGCCAGCTTTTCCCCGTGCCGGGCGACCAGATCGGCGAGTGTGATGTGATCCACCACGCCGGAGACTGCGTCTTGAATCTCCTGCCAGACGTCAATGGTCACGCAGGTCTCCGCCCGCTCGCAGCAGACGGTGCCGTCCACACAGCTGACCGGCGCGAGTGTCCCCTCCAGCGCGCGGAGAATTTCCCCTACCGTGTACGCCTCCGGCGCGCGGGTGAGCAGGTAGCCTCCGCCCGCGCCGCGGACACTGCGCACCAGATTGGCGCGGGTCAGATGGGTCACAATCTGTTCCAGATATTTTTCCGAAATATCCTGCCGCCCGGACACCTCACGCAGCGACAGCGCCTCCCCGTTTCCGTAGAGCGCAAGATCAAGCATCAGGCGCAATGCGTAGCGCCCTTTCGTTGAAATTTTCATGTTATACCGTCCATTCTCTATCGTAATACTCTGCTTTTTATCATTATATACGCTTTCCGGGAAAGATTCAAGCAGGAGAAATTTTACGCTTGACTTTAGCGGCAAAAAGTGCTAAAGTAACAGCGTCGTAAGAAACAGGGGTATTGACATGAATTTTTACACAGTCCGTTATGTATTTTCCTATTACCGCTATTATAATAGCGGCTATTTTGCGTACCCATAACGGATTGTCGTACAGAAACCTGGTCTACGGAACAGGCGGCAACCCAAAATGGGTTGCCGTTATTTTTTTACTGAATCAGAAGGGAAGATGTAATATGGTAGTCATTATGAAGTCCGGCTTTTCCCAAAAAGAGCTGGAAAACGCCATTCGCACCATGGAGGACGGCGGCGTAAAGGTCATGGTCTCCAAAGGCTCAGAAACCACCATCCTCGGCGCGGAGGGGCACGCCGACAAGCTCGATCAGGACAAGCTCTCGCTCCTCCCCGGCGTGGAGCGGGTCATGCGCGTAAGCGAGCCTTATAAAAAGGCGAACCGGAAATACCACCCGGACGACACCACCATTGCCCTGCCGGGCGGCGCGGTGGTCGGCGGGAACCGCCTCACCATCGTCGCAGGCCCCTGCTCTGTGGAGAGCCAGCGCCAAATCACCGGCATCGCGCAGTCCGTCAAGTTGGCGGGGGCAGCGGCGCTGCGCGGCGGCGCGTTCAAGCCGCGCACCTCTCCCTACTCCTTTCAGGGACTCGCCGAGGAGGGTATCCGACTGCTTGAGGAGGCGCGCCGGGAAACGGGCCTGCCCATCGTGACGGAAATTATGTCGACCGATGACCTGGAGCTCTTTGAATCCTGCGTGGACGTCATTCAGGTCGGCGCGCGCAATATGCAGAATTTTGACCTGCTCAAGCAGCTCGGCAAAAGCAAAAAGCCCATCCTGCTCAAGCGTGGGCTCTCCTCCACCATCGAGGAGTGGCTGATGAGCGCGGAGTATATTATGGCGGGCGGCAACCATCAGGTGATTCTCTGTGAGCGCGGTATCCGCACCTTCGAGACCTTTACCCGCAACACCCTTGACCTCTCGGCCATTCTCGCCGTCAAGCAGCAGTCCCACCTGCCCGTGTTCGTCGATCCGTCCCACGCCTGCGGGAAAGCGTGGATGGTGGCGCGTATGAGTCTCGCGGCGGTCGCGGCCGGTGCGGACGGCCTGCTGATTGAGGTGCATAACGACCCGAAAAACGCCCTGTGCGACGGCCCGCAGTCCATCACCCCTGACGAGTTCTGCACGCTCATGCAGCAGCTCGATAGCGTGGCGCAGTGCGTCGGACGCACGCTGCACGCAGGGTAAGAAAGGATTGTCTGTGTATGAAAAAAACCATTGTCATCGTGGGACTCGGCCTCATTGGCGGCTCTATGGCCCTTGCGCTACAGGGGTTTGAAGAATATGAAATTGTCGGGGTGGATGTCTCTCAGCCCACCCTGCGCTACGCGCGAGAGCACCATGTTGCGGATTACGTCTGCGCAGACGCTACGGAGGTGCTGCCCCATGCAGACCTCGTCATCCTGGCACTACATCCCAAGGGGATCACGGAATTTTTTTCCGCCTTTCGCGATATCTTCCGCCCCGGCTGCGTGGTCACCGACGTCTGCGGGGTGAAACGTGCCGTCGCGGACGCCGCCGCCGTG
Organism: Oscillospiraceae bacterium; assembly: GCA_021201735.1. Taxonomy (GTDB): domain Bacteria; phylum Bacillota; class Clostridia; order Oscillospirales; family Oscillospiraceae; genus JAJQEJ01. The sequence goes on from JAJQEJ010000080.1 coordinate 19,870, forward strand.
CTGCCCGATACGGTCGACTATATCGGCACGCACCCGATGGCAGGCACCGAGTTTTCCGGCATCAACAACGCCTTTGCGGAGATGTTTCAGGACACCCATTTGATCCTGACCCCCCGCCCGGAGAGCACGGAGGCGCACGTCGCCCTGCTCACGCGCATGGCGATGTACATGGGCTGTAAAGATGTCTATCGCACCACCCCGGAGGAGCACGACCGCCTCATCGCCTACACCAGCCAGCTGATGCATATTATCGCCCTGTCCGTCTGTGACGACCCGCAGTTTTTCGACTGCAAGGGCTTTGAGGGCAGCTCCTTTCGTGGCTGCACAAGGGTTGCCGCGCTTGATGTCGCCCTCTGGACGCAGCTGCTGAGCATGAACGCGGGTGCGCTCGTGGAGGTCATTGACCACCTGCGGGATAACCTCACTGCATACCGCGATGTGCTTTCATCGGGCGATACCGCGCTGCTCGCCGAAAAGCTAACCGCCTCCTCCGACCGCAAGCGCAAGCTCGACCTCACAGGGCCGGATCTGCTCGCTTGATTCGGTTCATTCCTTATACAAGTTCTGGCCAATCTCTCCAGCTTGGAGCTGTTTCAGTTCTGTTGTATACTTTCGTTTACCCATAAATAAAGCACTCCCCAAAAGTTGTTCAATGGTTACTTCTAGCATAACACATTGTCTAACTTTTGGGGAGCACTTCAAGCCCCTAAACTACCGGGTTACTTCTTGTAACAAATGGGGGCAACCGTCTGTGGTAGTGCCCTTCTGTTGTTATTATACGCCCATTCGTCCGGGACTGTCCATGGTAGGATATCATCTGTATCTGTGCAGCGCCTTGTCCATGCGCTCCATCGCCTCCTGCAAAACCGACCGCGGGCAGCCGATATTGATGCGCTGGAAGCCCTCCCCGCCCGCGCCGAAAATCGTGCCTGCGTCCAGCCACAGCCCCGCCTGATGCACCATAATGTCATTGAGCGCTTTGTCCGTCAGGCCCAGCGCACGGCAGTCCAGCCAAAGCAGGTAGGTACCCTCCGGCTCCACGAGCCGGAGCTGCGGCAGGTGCGATGCCAGAAACTGCCACACAAAATCCACATTTCCGGTCAAGTACGCCTTCAATTCCTCCAGCCACGGCGCGCCATAGGTATATGCCGCCTGCGCTGCGACCAGCCCCATGACGTTCGGCTGGCTGTAGCCCGCCGCGTCCATCTGCCTCCGCATACGCCTGCGGGAGTCCGGATTGGGCACAAAGATATTCGAAAGCTGCAACCCCGCCATGTTAAACGTCTTCGACGGCGCGGTGCAGGTGACCGTGATATCGGCAAAGGCGGGCTTGATACCCGAAAAAACCGTGTGATGGTGGCCCGGATAGGTGAAATCCGCATGAATTTCATCGACGATGACCTTAACGCCGTGTTTTAGGCAGATATCCCCCATCGCCGTCAGCTCCGCCACGCTCCACACTCTGCCCACCGGGTTATGCGGGCTGCACATGAGGAAGATTTTTACCTGATTTTGCGTGATTTTTTCCTCAAAGTCCTCCAAATCAATGGTATACCTGCCGTCCTGATACCGGAGCTCGTTTATGACCGTCCTCCGGTCATTATCCCGCGCAAACGACAAAAAGGGGTAGTATACCGGCGTCTGGATGAGCACCGCGTCGCCCGGCTCGCTCAGCGCACGGATTGCGACGCAGGCGGCGAACATCACGCCCGGGGTTTTGATGAGCCATTCGGGGGATATCTCCCACCCGAACCGCGTTTGATACCATTGTTGCAGTGCGTTAAAATAGTCCTCACCCGCCGCGTCGCTGTACCCAAAAATTCCATGGCGGCAACGCGCTTCCAGCGCGTCAATCACCTCCGGCGGCGACGGGAAGTCCATATCCGCCACCCAGAGCGGCAAAATATCCTTCGGCCTGCCCCGCTGCTCAGCAAAATCATACTTTAGGGAGTCACTTCCGTGCCGATCAATGACCTTGTCGAAATCATACCGCATGTTTATCCTCCCCTAATGCCTGCTCCAGATCGGCGATCAAGTCCTCCGCAGACTCCAGTCCCACCGAGAGGCGCAGCAGACATTCCGTAATCCCCTTCGCCTCGCGCTCCGCCTGCGGCACGTCCGCGTGGGTCTGAAGCATGGGATACGTCATGAGCGACTCCACTCCGCCGAGGCTTTCGGCATATTGAATCAGTGAGAGCCGCTCCAGCAGGCGCACCGCCGTCTCCTCCCTGTCTACCGCAAAGGAGATCATCGCGCCAAAGCCGCGCGCCTGCTTCCTTGAAATCTCATAGCCGGGGTATGTGGGCAGGCCGACATAATGCACCTGTCTGACCTTTGCCGCATCGGTGAGCCACCGCGCGATTTGACCGGCTGTCTCCTGTTGCCGCTCCATGCGGACCGGCAGGGTTTTGATGCTGCGGATAAGCAGCCAGCTGTCAAACGGAGACAGGCAGGCCCCGGTGGTTTTATAGAGAAAGCGCAGGCGCTCAGCAAGGTCAGCGTTGGCAACCACCAAAAATCCCGCCAGCGTGTCGTTGTGCCCGCAGAGGAATTTCGTGCCGCTGTGCACCACCACATCCGCCCCCAACGCCAACGGGTTTTGGAAATACGGCGTGAGGAAGGTGTTATCCACCACGAGCAGCATGCCGTGCGCCTTGCACAGCCGCGCGGCGGCGGCCAGATCGGTCACCTGCATCATAGGATTGGTCGGCGTCTCAACAAAGAGCGCCTTTGTCTCCGGGCGTAAAAGCGCCTCCACCCGCTCCAGATGCGCGGTATCCACAAAGTCAAAGGTGATGCCGTTTTTCATAGAGACGTTGTGAAACAGGCGGTGCGACCCTCCGTATAGGTCGTCCGACGCGATGATATGATCCCCCGGCGCGAACAGCTCCATCAGCGTCGTCACCGCCGCCATACCGGTGGAAAAGGCGATGGCGTCCGTCCCGCCCTCCAAGTTCGCCACGACTTGCTCCAGCGATGCGCGGGTCGGGTTTTGCAGGCGGGCGTAATCAAATCCCGTGCTCTGCCCTACCCCCGGATGCCGGAAGGTCGCCGACTGAAAAATAGGCACACTCACCGCGCCCGTCGTATGATAGCTATCGCTGTCCCCATGCACGCATAGCGTTTCAAAATCCATCGCATTTCCCACTCCTTTTCCTCATATCTTATATATAGAACATCAAAGCCTCTTCCTTGCGCAGCCGCTCCGCCTGCGTAGCAAGGTCGTAGAGGGTAACTTTCCCCAGCGCATCCCGCACCGTTTGATCGAGCACCTGAAACACAGATTGTCGCATCACCAAGTCAATTTCAGGCGCTTTTTCGGTAACGGTACCCTCCGCGGGCTCAAACAATGCTGTCTCTACCGCCAATAGAATATCAAGTGCTTTCACTTGCCAGGGCGGATGGGCCAACTGATAGCCGCCCTGCGCACCCTTGGTTGAGGTCACAATCCCGCAGCGTTTCAGGAGGGAAAACACCTGCTCCAGATAGATCTTTGAAATGCCGAGCCGCTCTGAGATACTCACGACGGTGATGGATTCCCGGCTGTCGTACAGCGCGGCCATATGGGTCACAGCGGCAAGCGCATAGCGCCCCTTTGCGGAAATCCTCATGTCTCTCACCTCATTTCATATACGTTTTATATGTATTGAAATCATACCTGATCAGAAGGTTTTTGTCAACCATAAATATCTATAAAACATATCGGAAAAATATTTTTAAAAACTGCTTGACAAATGCTTCCGTTGGCGGTATGATAGTTTCAATCCATATAAAACATATATGAATTGAGGACGCGCAGGATTAGGGAGGTAATTATCATGTCCAATGTATATCACAGTCTGGTTGAACTCATCGGCAAAACCCCGCTGTTGGAGCTTACCAACTATGAAAAGAAGCACAATTTGAACGCCAAACTCCTTGCCAAGCTGGAGTATTTTAACCCGGCGGGGAGCGTGAAAGACCGGATTGCAAAGGCAATGATCGAATCTGCTGAGGAAAAAGGGCTGTTAAACGCCCAGTCCGTCATCATTGAGCCGACGAGCGGCAACACCGGCATCGGGCTTGCCTCCGTCGCCGCGGCGCGCGGCTACCGCATCATCCTCACTATGCCGGAGACGATGAGCGTAGAGCGCCGAAACCTGCTCAAAGCCTATGGCGCGGAGCTGGTGCTGACCGAGGGCAGCAAAGGCATGCCCGGCGCGATCGCCAGAGCTGAGGAGCTGGCAAAGGAAATCCCGCATTCCTTTATCCCCGGTCAGTTTGTAAACCCCGCCAATCCGGAGGCCCACAGAAAGACCACCGGCCCCGAAATCTGGGAAGATACGGACGGCAACGTGGACCTTCTGGTGGCGGGGGTCGGCACCGGCGGCACGATCACCGGCGTGGGCGAATATCTGAAATCAAAAAACCCGAACATCAAAATTGTGGCGGTCGAGCCGGACGCGTCGCCGGTGCTCTCCGGCGGCAAGGTGGGCCCCCATAAGATTCAGGGCATCGGCGCGGGCTTTGTCCCGGAGGTGCTGAACACCTCGGTCTACGACGAAATCATCCGCGTGACGAATGACGACGCCTTTGCCGCAGGACGTGAGCTATCGAAGTCGGAGGGACTGCTCATCGGCATCTCGGCGGGCGCAGCCATCTGGGCGGCGACGCAGCTTGCGCAGCGGGGCGAAAACGCGGGGAAACATATCGTCGTCATCCTGCCGGACGGCGGCGACCGCTATCTCTCCACCCCGCTCTTCTCTGATTGACGCATCCAAATATGTCGGAGCGCATCATGGTTGCCATGAGCGGCGGCGTGGACAGCGCAGTCGCGGCAGCCCTGCTCGTGCGGCAGGGGTACGCGGTCTGCGGGACGACGCTTAAGCTCTTTTCCGAGGGCGACATTCTGCCGCAAAAAACGGGCCGCACCTGCTGCGCCCTCTCAGATGTGGAGGACGCGCGGGGCGTCGCCCGCCGACTCGGCATACCGTATTATGTGCTGAACTACAGCGACCGCTTCCGCCGGGATGTCATCTGCCGCTTTGCCGCTGCCTACCGGCGCGGAGAGACGCCGAACCCCTGCATTGACTGCAACCGCTACATCAAATTTGCGGCTCTTTTGTCGCGTGCCATGCTGTTGCAACTGGACTGCATCGCGACCGGACACTACGCGCAGACCGCTTATGACGCGCGGACGGGGCGCTATCTGCTGAAAAAGGCGGTCGACCGGGCAAAGGATCAGACCTATGTGCTCTATGGGATGACGCAGGAACAGCTACGCCACACCCGGTTCCCCCTCGGCTCCCTCACCAAACAGGAAGTCCGCCGGTACGCGGCGGACTTCGGCTTCGATAACGCCCAAAAACCGGACAGTCAGGACATCTGCTTTGTCCCAGACGGCGATTACGCCTCCTTTTTGGTGGATACGCTCGGCATACCCGCCCATCCCGGTCACTTTACCGACCGGGACGGGCGGATACTCGGCGTCCACAGGGGGCTGCTCCGCTACACTGTGGGCCAGCGCAGGGGCCTGGGGCTGAGTCTGAACAGGCCGATGTATGTGCTTTCAAAGGAAGCCTCTTCCAACACCGTCGTCTTAGGCGATGAGGCGGCGCTTTACCGCAGCACCATGATGGTAAGAGACGTCAATTGGATTTCCTTTCCCACACTCACCGCGCCCATGGATGCTATGGTAAAAACCCGGTACAACCAGCGGGAGGCCCCCGCTGTCCTCACGCCCCTGGCAGATGGCCGCGTATTGGTGACCTTCCAGACGCCCCAGCGGGCGATCACGCCCGGTCAGGCGGCAGTTTTCTATCAGGGTGATGTTGTACTCGGCGGCGGTTCTATCGTCTGAGGCAGTACGATGGTCATGCGGGTGCCGACCCCCTTCCACGAGAGCACCTCAAACCACCCGCCGTGCCGGTCGACAATCCACTTGGCGATGGACAGGCCCAGTCCCGTCCCGCCGGTCTGGCGCGCGCGGGATTCATCGGTGCGGTAGAAACGGTCAAAAATGTGGGGAATGGCCTCGGCCTCCATCCCCTGCCCCTCGTCCTGCACCGCAATTCTCGCATTCCTCCCGTCCATGGTGACGGTGAGGGTAATGGTGCCGCCCGGCGGGGTATATTTGATGCTGTTATCCACCAGAATGCGCAACGCCTGCTTGAGCAGCCCGTTATCGCCTGAGATAACGACCTCCTCCAGCTGGGCAATAAAAATGTGGTTCTCATCAATCACCTCGCTCGCTCGCAACACCTCTCCTACCATCTCGTGCAGGGCGAAGCGGGTCACATGCAGCTGCATGGATTCGTTGTCCCCGCGGACGAGAAACAGCAGCTGCTCCACAAGGGATTTCATCGCGCTCGCCTCCGCCTGAATGGCGTCAATCGCCTCCTGCCGGGTTTCGGGATTGTCCTTCCCCCAGCGGTTGAGGAGGCTTGCATACCCCTGAATGACCGCAATCGGCGTGCGCAGCTCGTGGGACGCATCGGAGACAAAGCGCATCTGGGCGCTAAAGCCGCTGTCGAGCCGCTCCAGCATGGCATTGATGGACGCGCCCAGCACTTGCAGCTCCGACTGCCCCTCCGGCAGGGAGATACGGGTATCCAGATGACTCTCGTTGATCTCCCCCAGCGTTGCCGTCAATGTTTTTATGGCCTCCGGCGAAAGTCCGGGGGCCGTTGTAATTTTGTTTGCAGCAGCCGCGAAGTCCTGTATGGGCCGCAGGACGCGCCCAATGGCCTTTGCATTGCGGAAGGGATAGCAGGCCAGCATAATCAGCTCCACCAGCAGCAGCACCCGCATCATCCAGATAAATACAGTCGCGCCCCATTCCAGATGGATGGTGATGGCGTAGGCGGACGGCCCATAGTCAAACTCCACCGTGTACTCCGCTCCCATGCCCGGGCGCAACGCGCTGAGCCGGAAGATTGATATAACGTTGGGCAGCTGGATACTGCGCAGCCCCGGCGTAACCTCTCCGGGCAGCGGAATATCCGGCAGCGCGACGCCGGATGGGGCACGGTCCAGCTCCGCTACGGTATATTCTCCCGCCTCCATCCACGCGGCGCTCTCCTGCGTCGGCAGTCCGTTTGTCTCAATGAGTCCAAAGACCGCGGCGCAGCGCGCCTCCGACCAGACCAGCAGGCCCGCGCAAACGAGCGCGACCAGCAGCAGATCCAGCCCGACAAACGTCAGCAGCAGGCGGACAAACTGGCGTATATTCAATTGCCGGACGAGGGAGAATTTCAGCCCCTTCGCCGGTTTCGCGCCCGATTTGCGAGACCGCGGCATGGCGCTTCCCCCCCTTTTATATGCGAGCCGCCGCCGGCTTATCCCGCGGCAGGCGGCTGTCCCTCCTTAATGACGTATCCCACACCGCGCACGGTGTGAATGAGCTTGCAGGCAAAATGGTCGTCAATCTTTGCGCGGAGAAAGCGGATGTAGACATCCACCGCGTTGGTCTCCCCGGCAAAATCGAAGCCCCAGACCTGATCGAGCAGCGTCTCGCGGGATACCACCTTTTCCTTGTGCTCGAGCAGATAGCGCAGTAGGTCAAATTCCCGCCGCGTCAGCTCTACCCGCGTATCACGAACCGTCACCTCGTACCGTTCGGTATCCATTTGCAGCGGGCCTGCCGTCAGTACATTGGCTGCCACATCGCCCGGCGCCCCTTCCCGCTTGCGCAGCGCGGCGCGGATGCGGGCGAGCAGCTCCTCAATTGCAAACGGCTTTGTGATATAGTCGTCCGCCCCCATATCCAGTCCCGTCACCTTGTCCACCACCGTATCCCGCGCGGTAAGCATGATGACGGGGATTGTCGTCTCCCTGCGCAGGCGGCGCAACACCTCGATGCCCGACATGACAGGCAGCATGATATCGAGCAGCACCAGATCAAAGTCCCCACTGCGCGCCCGGTCGAGTCCGGTTTTCCCGTCAAACGCCTTTTCCACGGTATAGTTCTCGTATTGCAGCTCCAGCTCTACCATACGCGCCAGATTTTCCTCATCCTCCACAAGCAGAATACGCCCCTGCATTCCTTGCTCCTCCTTACGTCCGTGCTCTCTTTTGCCCCGTGATGCACACCTGCAGCTGATCCGTCCATGCGCACATACTCTCCTTCAGCGCGTCAAACGCCCTGCGCACGCTTTCCCTATATGCCCCATACGCAGAAATCCGGTACCTGCATCCGATCAGCGCCGCGCACAATAAAATCGGTACGGTAATCCAAAAAAAGGCCAGAACAAGGATGATCACCACAACAAGCGGCAGTGACGTCAGCACCGCTCCGCGCCAATAGACATCAAACTGGCACCGAAAGGTGTAAAGCAACATCCATGCGCTTTTTTTGAGCAGATCCTTTGTCCGCGCCCAGAGCTGCCGCCACAGGGAACCTGCCGCCTGTTCTTTCCCTGCGTCCGTCTGCTCCTGCCGTGTCGCAGGCGCGTGATGCACCTCAGGCTGCGCGCCCTGCTTTGTCGCGTAGGCCCCGCCATTTCCGCCGGAAATCTTGCCCGCCTGCTCCAACAGAATCAGCGCGGCGAGCAAATCCCCGCCGGACTGCTCCAGCGCCCATCTTGCATCCTCGTAGGATACGCTCGCCTTTTCACGCAAACGCTCCACCTGATCCAGTGTAACCGCCATGACCCTCACTCCTTTTGCGCCGCGCCCGTAAAAAGTATCTTCTTTTCGTCTATTATACCGGAACAGGAAATAAAATAAAATTGTATTGACATTAAAATTTGCTTTAATTTTTGGCATATAAAACGGCAAGCGTGCTCTTGACAACGGAACACCCGGCACTATATAATACAACGGCAAGGGGTGATGGATTTGGAAAATAAAGAGATGCTTGCCGCCATCCAAGAGATGTTTACCCAGCAGAAAGCCGAGACGAAGGAACTTTTGGCACAGCAGGAAATCACGACAAAAGAGCTCTTGACGCAGCAGGAAATCACGACAAAAGAGCTCTTGGCGCAGCAGGAAATCACGACAAAAGAGCTCTTGACGCAGCAGGAAATCACGACAAAAGAGCTCTTGGCGCAGCAGGAAATCAGGACAAAAGAGCTCTTGGCGCAGCAAAAAGCCGAGATTTTGGATGAAACCACGCGTAATATAAAATTTTTACTGGACACAGAAGTACAAACCAGGTTCAATCTTCTGGCCGAAGGGCAGCAAATCATACTGGAGAAGCTGGTGCCCGCTTCCCGTGTGGAAGCATTAGAGGAAGATGTACAGGTTCTAAAAACAGCGGTTCGGCAACTCAGCGAAGATATGGAACAGCTGAAGAGAGCATAATGAATGATAAAAAAGACGGTGTAGGATTTTCCTTGCCGTCTTTTTGTTTTCTCTTTATGATATACCGATCATCTGCCAAAATCAAGTGCGGAGCGCCAACAACCCGTTTCCGCCTTGACACGCCCCCTTTCAGACGGTACAATAACAGGGAACAAATCAGGATGCACCACCGCAAGAAAAGGATGGTTGCCATGGCAACAATAAAAAAACCTTCCGTCGCTCCCATTTATCTTTTCGCACTTGTCTGGATCATCTGGGGGCTCTTTCTCCCGCTGTACACCACGCCGCAGGTGATCCTCGCCGCCGTGGTCTCCATCGCGGTTTACTTCATCGCGCGAAAATGCTTCCGCCCGCGCATTCTCGTTGTGCTATATCCCATCCCGGAGCCTGTCTCCACCGGAGACGAAGCGCTGGACGCGCTGATTGCTGAACGCGACCGCGCGCTATCTGAAATGCGCCGACTCAACGACAGCATTCAAAACGAGACCATCTCCGCCCAGATTGACCATCTGGAAGAGATGGCGGGAAAAATCATCAACCACGTGGTGTCCCATCCGGAAAAGTTGCCGCAGATCCGAAAATTCATGACCTACTACCTCCCCACCACCCTGAAGCTGCTCAACGCTTACGACCGCATGTCCGATGCGGGGGTTGCAGGGGCCAATATCGACGGCACCACGGGGAAAATCGAGGTCATGATGGCGCAGATTGTACAGGCATTTGACAAACAGCTCGACGCCCTCTTTGGCACTGAGGCGCTGGATATCTCCACGGATATCGCCGTGCTCGAGCAGATGCTCGCCCGCGAGGGCATCGGCGGCAGCCAGCTCGGCGGCGACGCATAAATCGCTCCAGCGCGCGATACACTATTTTTAGAAGCAGGAAAGGATGTTATTCTTATGGCAGATACGTCTGAAATGGCCCCGCAGCTCACCCTCACCCCGGATATGAACGCCACCACTGCCGTACCCGAAGCGCCGCAGCTGACCTTTGACCCGAACGCGGCCCAGAGTGTGCAGCATCTTGCCGCGGAGACCCCGCCCCCGGATTTGGACGAGAGCAAGCTCAGTGAGTCCGAGCGGAAAATGGTCAATGATTTCGCCTCTAAAATCGACATCACCGACGCAAATATCGTCCTCCAATACGGTGCCGCGGCGCAGAAGAACATTGCCGATTTCTCTGAGAGCACGCTCAATTCGGTGCGCACCAAGGATTTAGGCGAGGTAGGCGCGGCGCTCTCCTCCCTCGTCGTGGAGCTCAAGCATCTGGATACGGACGACAAGAAGGGCAAGTCCGGCTTCTTCCAGAAAAAGCGCGCCAGTCTTGAGACGATGAAGGCTTCCTACTCCAAGGCCGAGACCAACGTCAACAAAATCGTCGAGATGCTCGAGCAGCACCAGATCACCCTCATGAAGGACATCGCCATGCTCGACCAGATGTATGACCTGAACACAAAGTATTACAAAGAGCTGACCATGTACATCCTCGCAGGCAAAAAGCGCCTGCAGCAGGTACAGGAAAACGAGCTGGCTTCCCTGCGCAAGAAAGCCGCCGATAGCGGGCTGCAGGAGGATGCGCAGGCTTACAATGACCTGGCCAACATGTGCACCCGCTTTGAAAAGAAGATCCACGACCTGGAGCTCACGCGGATGATCTCCATCCAGATGGGGCCGCAGACCCGCCTGCTCCAGAACAACGACACGCTGGTGCTGGAGAAGATTCAGTCCTCTCTGGTCAATACCATCCCCCTGTGGAAGAGCCAGATGGTGCTGTCGCTGGGCCTGGAGCACTCCCAGCAGGCGACCGCGGCGCAGAGCGCCGTGACCGACATGACCAACGAGCTACTGAAAAAGAACGCAGATATGCTCAAAATGGGCACCATAAAGACCGCCAAAGAGGCCGAACGCGGCGTGGTGGACATCCAGACCCTGCAGCACACCAACGAGAGCCTCATTTCCACCCTAGACGAGGTCATGCGCATTCAGAACGAGGGCGCGCAAAAGCGGCGGGAAGCCGAGGTGGAGCTCGGCCGCATTGAAGGCGACCTGAAGAAAAAGCTTCTGGAACTGCGAGGCTAGGCATGAAAGCGTTGCAATCGCGCCGGGTGGCCGCACTGATCGCCGTGGTCGTGGTGGTACTGTCCCTTTTGCTCGGCGGCGGGCGCTCCCTGTGCGCGGCGCGGGCGAATGTCTACCGCGCAGACAGCACCTATGCGGAGGACACGGCAAGCCTGCGCGCCATCGCATCCAATCTCTGCTCCGTTTGCAGCCGTTATCCCACTCTGGCAGAGTCGGACGAAAGCCTGTCTACTTTACAGTATCTGCTGAAAGAGGAGCCGGATCATCTCACCGAGATTAATAGCGCATTTGACCGTTTACTCTCTCTGGCGGCGGAGACCACCCTGTCGGAAAAAGACACCGCCTATATGGCCGACTTTACGACGGATATGAAAGCCATCCGGAGTATCCTCTCCCACAGCACCTATAACGAGCGGGCACAGGCGTATAATGCAATGCTGCAAACCGCCTTCCCCGCCCGGGCGCTGGCCGCGCTCTTTCAAATTGAACCTTTGGAGATATTCTAATGAAAAAATTATTTCGCACCCTTCCTGTTTTCGCCTGTATCCTGGCGCTGCTCGTCACGGGCGTGCTGGCCATGCCGGAAAAGCCATATAATTCTTATGTCAGTGACAACGCGAATGTGTTAAGCGATGAGACCATCACCTACATCGATGAACAAAACGATATCATCAGTGCCGCCACCGGCGGGGCCATTGTTGTGGCCACGGTGGATTTCCTCGACGGCATGGCGATTGACGAATATGCCTATGCGCTCTTTAACGACTGGGGCATCGGCGACAGCCAAAAGAACAACGGCATACTCCTGCTGCTTGCCATCGGGGAGGATGATTACTACCTCCTTCAGGGGGAAGGTCTGGCGTCCGCCCTTTCCGCGTCCAGAATCAAAGCTGATTTTTTGACCCCCTATCTGGAGCCGGACTTTGCCGTCGGAGACTATGACAGCGGCGTGCGCTCTGTTTTTGAGGCACTTTACGCATGGTATGCCAACTACTACAGCACCGAGATGAGCAGCGCCGGTTATGCAAACAGGATTCCGGATGCGCCAAATGGCATGTCCGGATACGGTTATGGATATTACGGCACCGGATTTCCCATCGGCACGGTCGTCTTCCTGATTATCGTTGCGATCTTCATTGTGCTGATCCTTGTGGACAGTCTGCGCTATCGCAGCTACCGGATGCGGTACATGGGCCCCGGTATGCCGCCGCCGCCCTTTGTCTATCGGTCCATGTTCTTCGGGCGCGCATACTATCACCGTCCCCCACCGCCACCCGGCGGACCGCATAACGGCCCAAACCACCGCCCGCCCAATGGCGGCGGTATGGGTGGCGGCTTCTCCGGCGGCTTTGGCGGCGGCAGTTCGCGCGGCGGCGGCGCGGGACGGAGCAGTGGCGGCGGTTTCGGCGGCGGCTCGCGCGGCGGCGGTTTCGGCGGGGGAGGCTCACGCGGCGGCGGCGCGGGGCGGCGATAAGCGGGATGGCATGCTTTCCTGAATTTCGTCGAACAATAACAAGAATTGTTCTTGACAATTATGCACATTGCCTTTATAATGGCAATGTGTTACATTCCTTTTTCCAGGATTTGAGACGCAGTACAATCATTATGTTAGGAGGTTTTATTTATGGAAGAAAATCAACACTACTCCTCTCCGGATCAGGTGCCGGGAAAGGGTAAATCCACCGCTTCTCTCGTGTTAGGTATCCTGAGTATCGTGCTTTGCTGGACTAGTTGGGTCGGCATGATTTTGGGCATCCTCGCTATCGTATTTGGCGTACTGGCAAAGAGGACGCTTCCGGCGGATGCCGCAAAGCTTGGCAGGATCGGATTTATTCTTGGCATCATCGGCTTAATCCTCAGCGTCATCCTTCTGATCGTGCTTCTTTCCTTAGGCGCTGCAGTTATGAGCGCTTACGGCGGCGTTTACGGTTACTAATCCAAAAAAGCAGGTCAAGTGTTTGACCTGCTTTTTTCTTGCCAATGTATTCCGCCTCCCGTTATATTTACTAGTCTCCGGATCAATCGCTGTATAGCGATTGATTGATAGCGCGGAGCGCGTATGGATCTTATGAGACGTGCCGCATAGCGGCGCGGTGCCACAGGCACCGCGTCTCCAATTGGCTCGTTCCATTGGAGCGTAGTATTAGAAAGGTGTGTAAAAATGTTTGTCCGTTCCGAAGCCAAGCGGCGGGCGCAGTCCGCGCAGCACAATGCCCGGCCTGCACCCGCACTTGTCACGCTGATTTATCTCTTGCTTACAATGCTGGTTTATTATATTGTCATAATGGTTTATTCAACAACATCTGCCGTTTCAATATTCTCCAATGCCTTTTATGATTATGGCAATTCATATTACAACGCACCAGATATGTATGACCCTGCAGCCATATTGGGTGCCCTGGGCGGCTTCTTTATTATCATGTTTATTATGGCTCTCTATATGTCTATCATGCAATACGGCTATTATTCCTACGCCATTCGCCTTGCCAGAAAAGAACAGCCGGGGTATGGCAACCTGTTCGATGGCTTTTATAAATTTGGTAAGGTCATTGCGGCAACGATCCTTGAGGCTATTTTCATTTTCCTCTGGACCCTGCTTGGTATGATCCCCTTCTTTGTGTTCTACATTCTGGCGTTGGCGATCTACTCCCCCGTCTTTCTTTTTCTTGCTGTTCTCGGCTATATTTGGGGTGTCATTTTTGCCTGTATCATTCTGTATCGCTACAGGCTGACGCTGTTTTTCCTGATTGACAATCCGGACATGGGGCCTCTGCAGGCGATCACCGCCAGCAAGACCGCCATGAAGGGGCACAAATGGACACTGTTCGTCCTGGATCTCTCCTTCCTTGGCTGGCACATTCTCTGTGCTCTCACCCTTTATATCCTCTCACTCTGGGTTGAGCCTTACTACACCGCTACTCTGGCCAATTTCTATAATTATACCGTCCACGGCACTTACTGCATAGACTAAGCGCACACGGTGTAGCTTCAGCTTACGGGAGGTAATTTTATGGAGCCCAATCAGAACAATCCAGTTTCAGAGGTGCAGGGCAGGCGCAGGGCAACCGCGGCCAAGGTCTGTGGTATCCTCAGTATTGTACTCTGCTGGACATCCTTCCCCGGCATCGTATTGGGTGTCATCGCGATGATCGTGGCCAAGCATGTAAAAGAAGTCGGCCCCGCCGATGCAGAGCGTACAGCAAAAACCGGGTTTTTCACGGGCTTCATCGGAATTATAATCAGCGCTATCTTCCTCGTGATTTATATCCTGCTCATTGTTTTGATCGCAGAACAGCTTGGAGTCATCACCTATCCCATTGAATCATAAAAAGGAACCTATCACGGGCAATAAAACCTGTGATAGGTTCCTTTTGTGATCAGCATGCTTTTGTGGCGGGCGCTTCATTCGTCAGGAATTTGACGCGGCCCGTCTGTATATTGTAGACCGCACAGACTATCTCAATTTTCCTCGCCCTGTACATCGCCTTCACTACCTTGCTTTGCAAGAGGCGCTTCTTGCTGTGCATCGCATTCTGGCAGATCGCCTCATCTTCATTGGGAGAGCCATGCAACCCCAATCGAATTTCGTCGGCAATATCCCCCTTCGAATACCCCTCAAGGGCTGCCGCAACTGCGCCGCAATGCGTGTGCCCCATCACCACAACCAGCGGGACATGCAGGTGCTCCACGGCGTATTCTATGCTGCCGATTTCAAAGTCACCTGCGACATTTCCGGCTGTGCGCACGACAAAAATCTCGCCTAATCCGGCCGAAAAAATGTGTTCCGGCGGCACACGGGAATCGGAACAGGTGAGGATTGCAGCGAAAGGCTTTTGTCCATGGTGTGCTGTTTTCATGCGTCTTTCGCTGGAAATGTCAGCTGGGTTGCGGCAGACTTTCCGATAGATCTCATTACCCGAAATCAGCCTGTGAAAAGACTGCTCCGGTGTGAACAAATCCTTGTGTTTCATCTGGACCTCCTATCCACTCAATGCTGGTACATCATATGAACCAATGGCGGCTGTTGTGCTCACCGATAGGCTGACAGACCGTCGCGTCCACCTCCTCCGTATACCCGACGTCCCAAGATGCCGAGCCGCAGACGACATTTTGCAACATCATCACGGTTTTATTCAAACATGAGACGGGAGCGCCTGCATATGCAGGCGCTCCCGTCTCATGTCAGCCTGTCAAAGAACGGCTGCTTTCATCAGGCGAAAGCAGCCGTTCTTGTG
>JAJQEJ010000013.1 GCA_021201735.1 Oscillospiraceae bacterium
ACAAGAACGGCTGCTTTCGCCTGATGAAAGCAGCCGTTCTTTGACAGGCTGAGGCACGCACAATTACCCGGGTAATTGTGCGTGCCTTGTTTCATTGGAAAAACGAATCAATCCGGTTTCGCTTGTCGAAGATATAGTTATACGATGCGATCTCATAGGTTTTAAGCGCCGCTGCCGCATCCTCCGGCAACTCCTCCGCCGTTTCATACCAGTTCCCCTGCGCGTCGCGCAGACCCACGGTATTGATGACCGGCAGGGTCTGCTGCGTCTCTTGGAGCAGCTGCTGATAGCCCGTCAAGTCCAGCCCTGCCGTGTCCACCAGCAACGTGGAGAGATAATTGAGCGAGGTCTCCACCCCCTCTGCCTCCGGAATATCGTAATTCGCCCAGAGGAAGAACGGCACCATCTGCTTGAGCTCGGCGGTTGCAACGTCAGGGTCCTCTCCCAGCACTTTGGTATAGAAATTCGTGGCGACCTGCGGCTGGTGATCGCCAAAACAGAGAATGACGGTCGGTTCGTCCACGTTGGAGAAATAGTCCACAAGATACTCCATCGCCTTGTCACTCTCATAGACCAGCGAGAGGTACTGGTTGACGGTGGAGAACTGATTCTCAAGTGCACCGGTCAGCCACACCGACTTCTCCAGCCCATCCCAGTCGCCGCTATAGGAGCTGTGGTTTTGCATGGTGACGTTGAAGACAAAAAGCTTTTCGCCCTCCTCTTTCTCCTCATAGACGCGGATCAGATTTTCATAGTTTGATTGGTCGCTGATGTAGTCGCGTATGTATGCCTTGTCAGTGTAATCCTGCTGATACATCTGCTCATCAAAGCCAAAGCTATTATAGACGCTCACCCGGTTCCAGCCTGATGAACGGTAGGCGTGCATCGCAACCGCGCGGTAGCCCTCCGTCTTGAGCTGGGACACAAGTGTGGGGTCGTCCTGCGACACATACATCTGATACGGCACCGTCCCCGCCGGGACAAAGGCGGTGCTGTTTCCGGAGAGAAATTCATACTCGGAATTTGCCGTGGTGCCACCGAACACGGAGGAATAGGCATACCCCTTGATGGTGTTCTCCGTCATGGAGCGCATAAACGGCATGGCATCCTGATTGGTTTCCACCATCGGCAGAACCGAGAGGTCGGAGAGCGCCTCGTTCATGATGACAATCACGTTCACCGGTTTGGTCTCGGTTGTCTCCGCCGTCTGCAAGACATCGGATTCCGCCTCATTGAGCTGTTCCACCACTTGCGCGGAATACCCCTCCGGCGCTTCCATACTGCTCTTTTTGAGGCAGAGGCTGAAATTCAGCGCCAGTCCGTTCCCCCGCGTCGTCCACATGGAAGGCTCAATCTGCATTATGTCCAAAAAGCCTGTCTGGAAGAAGAGGACGAAAAAGGCACAAGCCGCCACCACCGCCGGTGCAAAGCGCTTCCACGACCACTTCACGCGCTCCCACTGTGGCGGGAGCAGACAGACCGCCACAACATAGGCGACCATAATGATGGTCGCGATAATCTGCTTGTTGTCGAGCCGGAAGCTATACTCTCCCACCACGTTCGCCGCCGTACGCAGGGACAAAAAGTCACCCGGGAAAAGGGTGCGCCCGCGAAAGGCGATGAGATAGTGGTTGGTCATGCCAAGCCCCCATGAAACACCGAGGCTCCATTTTAGGGCGCTGCCGGTGCGCCCTCGGATGAAATAGAGGACAAACTCCAGCAGATAGTACCACGCCAGATTGAGACAGATTTGAACCGGCGTAAAGCTGGTAAAAATATTGTTGTAATTGAGCATCTCCACAAGCATAAAGGAGACCAGCGGGGTGACCAGAAAAAGAATCTGGTAAATCCGCTGCGCGCGTTGCTGCGAGATAGGTAGCTTCGGCAGGAACACCCTGCGCTTGCGCTGCTTCTGTTTGCCTTTGGTTATGATTGATGTCTGCATGCATTCGCTCCTATAACCAGTACCGAATTTCAGCACACTAAATGTATTCGCAATGTATCCGGTATGTATTGGTTGATCTATCAATCATATATTATATGTAAATTCGGCAAAATATGCAACCGATATTTTTCTCCATTCACTCCAACTGTCTTGCCACTTGGAATTTTCGGAACCACGCGAGGTATTCCTCTTTGTGCCTGCTGTCCTTCAAAAACACAAAGTGGAACGCCCGACGGACGGTAAAATCCCGTATGTTAATCTGTTGGAGCGTCCCCGCCGCAAGCTCGCGCTGCGCCGCCACCGCGTAAAGGAATGTAATGCCCAGATTGTTCTGGACAAGCTCCTTGAGCGCGTTCATATTCCCGATGACGCAGAGATCTTCAAAGCTTTCCAGCGTGTGGCTGTGCTCCTGCAGTATCTGAGCAACAACCTCCCGGGTGCCTGAGCCGTCCTCACGGATGAACAGCCGTTGCGTCAGAATATCGGAAAGCTGCACCTCCCGCCCGGCCAGAGGGGACTGCGGGGCACACACCGCAATGAAGTCCTCACTGGAAAACAGCCGCCAGTCGTAGTCCGCTTTATGAAAAAAACCCTCCAGCAGGGCAAATTGAATTTCGCCCGCCTGTAATTTCCCCAGCAACGCCTGTGTGTTGCCGACCTGCATGTGGAGCATTTCATCCGGGCGCTTCTGTAGCATCTCCACCATAATCTGCGGCATGACATATTCGCCAATGCTCAGCGTTGCGCCAAAGGCAAGGGTGTTTTTTTGCGTATCAAGGCCGAGCAGCGACTGCCGCAAATAAGAGCTGTCCGCATCCACTGTGCGTACAAATTCGTATAACCGCTCCCCGCGCTGCGTGCGCGAAATTCTCTTCCCATGGCGGGAAAACAGCGCGCCCCCATATTGCTGTTCCAAATACTTAATGTGTTGTGATACCGCGGGCTGCGTAATGCCAAGGTGCTCCGCCGTTTTGGTATAGCTGCCGATCCGGCACAGGGCCAGAAAGGTTTTATGCCGAAAATCAATCACGTCGTCCTCCATAAGCTGAAATGATGAAATTATAATAAATTATGATTTGATTTTACCATGAGGCCGCGGTAGAATCAAGATTGGATTCTACATTTTGGGAGGCACAGAGATATGAAGCGGCATATTCCCGGCATTTTACTCAGTCTCGCCATTGCGCTTGTCGCGTGGTGTCTGGGACTGCTTTTCCCGATCATCGGCGGGCCGCTGATCGCCATTCTGATCGGTATGGCGCTCGCACTACTCATTAAGAAACGCGCGCGGTTGGATGCAGGCATTGCATTTGTCTCCAAGAAAGTCCTGCAATATGCCGTCATCCTGTTGGGGTTCGGCATGAACCTCTCTGTGGTGTTGGAGACCGGACGGCGGTCTTTGCCGATCATCGTGACCACCATCACATGCGCGCTCGTCGTGGCATACGTCCTGCACAAGCTCCTGCATGTCCCCGGCAAAATCTCCACCCTCGTCGGCGTGGGCTCCTCTATCTGCGGCGGCTCCGCCATCGCAGCCACCGCACCGGTGATTGACGCGGATGATCAGGAGGTGGCGCAGGCCATTTCAGTGATCTTCTTCTTCAATGTACTCGCCGCCATTTTCTTCCCCGCCTTCGGCTCGCTGCTCAGCTTTAGCACCACCTCAGGCGAGGCGTTCGGCATTTTTGCGGGCACGGCAATCAATGACACGTCCTCCGTCACCGCCGCCGCGTCCACATGGGATTCCCTCTATCACCTGGGCTCCGCCACGCTGGATATCGCCGTGACGGTCAAGCTCACGCGCACCCTTGCAATTATCCCGATTACTCTGGTGCTCGCGCTTCTCCGTACACGCAGCGCGGGCACTTCCGCCGACGGCGCGGATAAATTCCGTTTCAGCAAGGTTTTCCCCTTCTTTATCCTCTGGTTTATTGTGGCATCGCTGATTACCACCATACTCACCGCCTGCGGTGTATCCGCGGAGGTCTTTACACCGCTCAAAACGCTGAGCAAATTTCTGATTGTCATGGCAATGGCCGCAATCGGACTCAATACAAATCTCGTTCAACTGATCAAGACCGGCGGCAAACCGTTGATCATGGGCTTTTGCTGTTGGGTCTGTATTACCGCCTCCAGCCTCTTTGTCCAGCATCTGATGGGCATATGGTAATGCAAAAAAAGGCGGGCAGGCCACAATCGGCCTGCCCAGAGAAAAAGAAAAAGAGGATAGAGAGTGCGATATGTAAACCAGCGTATCGCTGTTTATGATTTCATTATACGCATAAGGATTGAAGAAAGCTTTAAGTTTTAATGAACAATCTCTTAACATTGAAAATGTCACCTGCACCCCTGTTTTCTAAGTTTTTGGGGCAGCAATGTAAAGTGTTCCCCTTTGTCAAACACGAAAATGGGAGCCAATAATGTACCGGGATTTTCCAATTTTCAACAACATACCAACCCACGCGGATCCAGCGCCGCCGCGCTGGCGGGGGGCTCGGGGCGCGGAGCCCCGTGCGATGTAGAGGTACTCCGTCTTCAAGCTGCGGAACCATCGCTCAATGATTACATTGTCCACCCAGCGGGCTTTGCCGTCCATGCTCTGCCGGATACCGTGGGCCCCCAGTAGGGCCGTGTAGTCGTTGCTGGTGAACTGTGAACCCTGATCCGAATTGATGATTGCAGGTGTGCCGTGGGCCGCTATGGCCTGTCTGACCGCCTCCAGCACCGGAGCCGTGTTCAGCGTATCCGATAGCGCCCAGCCCACAATGTACCGGCTGTACCGCCGTCAAGTACATGTGGCCGTGCTTCATGGGGATATAGGTGATGTCCAGTGCCCATACCTGATTAGGCAGAAATATGTTCATGTTTTTCAGCAAAAAATATTGATTATCCCGCAAATCCCATGAAATACAAGGAAGTTCGCAGGATTTAGGATTGAATTTACTACCATTTTACTACTACGGAAAGAATTTTAATATGCCTCTAAAATCCTTGTGAAAGCGAAAATCCAAATATGAATACAGCAACGGCTTAGATTACCATTACCAATAGTATATATCACCACACAGGCAGCGTCTACTAATTCCCACACGGGAAGATAGGAACGCTGCTTTTTTTGCGCCCATTTTTAGGAAAGGAGGATTTTCAGATGGCAGTATTCCGCATAGAAAAGACACGGGACTATACGGTGATGGCGAACCATCATCTGCGCAATACGGCGCTCTCACTGAAAGCAAAAGGGCTTCTATCCCTCATGCTCTCTCTGCCGGAGGATTGGGATTACACGACAAAGGGCCTCGCTTGTATCTGCAAGGATGGCGTGGATAGTATCTGCTCCACGGTAAAGGAGCTGGAGGAACACGGGTATATCGAGCGTCAGCGGCTACGAAACGACAAAGGGCAGATGACTACAGTTGAATATATTATCCGTGAGCAGCCTAAACCGCCTTTACCTGAACAGGAAAAACCAAAACGGGAAAATCCGGTTTTGGATAATCCAGTCTTGGGAAAACCTGAACCGGAAAATCCCCACTAAAGTGTACCCAAAGTCAAGGACAAATTGAAGATACCAAATACTAATTGGTGTTTTCTTCGGGATATGCAGTTCCCGACAGAGGATAAGAGTCTGTCAGCAGATAGTCATAATACTCGTTAGGTGAAAGCTTTGCAAGCTGCCACTGGTAACGGTCATTGTTGTAGTAGTCTATCCAATCATCAATTACTACCTTAATTTTTTCAAAGCTATCACATGCAGAGAGATCAAGTTCATCCTTCATATGCCCGAAGAAGCTTTCCTGCGGGGCGTTATCCCAGCAGTTGCCACGGCGCGACATAGATTGCCTCAAATCATTATCCTTCACAATTTGGATGAAACGGTAGCTGGTATAGTGAAAGCCCTGATCGCTATGAATCAGCGTTTCAGTGTCAAGGGATATCCCATGGTTATTGATTAACTGGGTTACAGTTTCCATCACAAAATCCAGTTCAAGGGAAGGACTGAGGACATAGGACAGAACCTGCTTTGTATAAGCATCTAAGATGGTCGAGAGATAACAAAACACACCATCGTAGGGGATGTAGGTAATATCTGTTAATAGAACCTTCCGAGCACCGTGCTCTGTAAACTCCCGATTTAGGAGGTTGTCCGCGACATTGCTTGTTTTGAGCGCCTTTGCCATCCGACGATACGGATTTGCTTTCCGAATTGGGCAGGCCAGTCCATATTTGCGCATGAGCCGCTGGATCTTCTTCACATTCATCTGTCAGTGTCAGTGATAAAATGAACAAAAGTGGCAATTAAAAAATGTACAGA
>JAJQEJ010000079.1 GCA_021201735.1 Oscillospiraceae bacterium
GCAACCCAAAGTGGTTGAAATCACACGATTTCAACCACTTTGTCTTCAGTCTGAGAGCTGTTTTGCGAAAAAACAGCTCTCCAAGCATACCGAAAATCGGTATGCCAACAACACGGAGCGCGCCTGTTTCTTCGCCAAATAAGGGCATATCATCCAATTTCTCGCATGATCGTTGCACAGTATTACACCTGACTGCGACCGGTATTGATTCCATGGACACGCGCATACAGCACGGTCTTTAGGAATTCTCTACTAAGAAACACAATATATATTATATTATTTTGTTATTTATTCCCTAAAAGTATCATTATCTTATCATATGAGACAGGCATTGTCAACCTTGCAGTTTAATGAACCCACTGGCCATTTCATTGCCCTTCCTATACTGATTCCATTGGCAGGCAATCAATCCATACCACCTCGGGCGGATTGTAAATCCGCGGCACCATGGTCGATTCCCTCGCCAATCCCCGGCTGAGCACCATCTGCGTCTCCCCCTCCTGATAAAGCCCGCCGGTGTACTTTGGGAACAGGCCCTGATTGGGGGCATACAAGCCGTCGAGCAGATAGGGAATCGCCCACTGGCCCCCGTGCGCGTGCCCGGACACCACCAGATCAACTGGATACGCCGCGTACTGTTCCAGCCGCTCCGGCCTGTGCGCAAGCAAAATCGTATAAAGACCGGGCTGCGCGGCGGCAGACGCGTCCGCCAGCTGCCCTTCAAACGCACTCTCATCCACGTCGGGGTCGTCCACACCGCAAAGGTTCAGCGCCGTGCCATTGACCGTAACGGTCACGCTGTCTCCCTCCAGCACGGTCACGCCGTATGCACGGATGGTATCCTTGATTTCTTCGGCCTCACCGCTCCAAAACTCATGGTTCCCAGTCACATAGTAGCAGTCATACGCATCCGCGATGCCCGCAAACAACTGCCACGATCCATCCCACGACATTTCGTCATCCACCATGTCGCCCGCCAGCAAAATCAGGTCCGGCTTTCCCTCCGCAAGGACGGCGAGCAATGTCTCCTGTCCCTCGCCGTAGATACAGCCGTGCAGATCGGTCAGCAGCGCCACCCTGACCGGCGATACGATCTTGTCGCTTTGAACCTCGACCGTGGATTCCATCAGGCGGTTATCCATACCCATCAGCGCAAACCCCACCACGCACGCAAGGATAGCCGGTAAGATCACGCGCAATTTTCTTTTCCTTTTTCCTTGCTTCATACTGCTGTCTCCCCGTGTTCCCCCACAAAAAATTACTTTATTATATCGTCTGCAATGTAGAAAGGCAATACGCTTTAGCATTTTTGCAATAAAACCGTAATATTATTGCAAAAATGTCGCCTGTTGGCGGGTTATTGCACGCGAAAGACACCCCTGATGGGTTTCTTTCACACTATCTTCCTTTCCGTCTTGCAGGCTGATCCCTTTTGTCTCCAGTCTGTTTTCAGGTATCTTTTTTTCATATTCGGAGATAATAGCAAATATCTGAGTGAATTTGGAAGAGAAAAGGTGTTTTGTTCCGATATGAAAGCAGTCATCATGGCCGGGGGCGAGGGTACACGCCTGCGCCCCCTCTCTCTAGGCAGACCCAAGCCCATGACCCCGCTCTTTGACCGGCCGGTCATGGAGCACATCATATCCCTCCTGCGCCGCCATGGAATCACCGATATCGCCGTTACGCTGCAGTATATGCCCCGCGTGGTCATGGATTACTTTGGCGACGGGTCGCAGCACGGTGTCCGCCTGCACTATTTTGTGGAGGAGCAGCCGCTCGGGACGGCGGGGAGCGTCAAAAACTGTATGCCCTTTCTGGGCGAGGACGACTTTCTGGTCATCAGCGGGGACGCCGTGTGCGACCTGGATCTGTCGGCGTGCATCGCCTTTCACAAGACCCGCCGATCCATTGCAACCCTGGTGCTCTACGCCCACCCCGCCCCGCTGGAGTACGGGCTGGTGCTCACGGAGGAGGACGGGCGCATCACCGGCTTCATCGAAAAACCCGGCTGGGGGCAGGTGATGACCAACATGGTCAACACCGGCGTGTACCTGCTCACCGCCCTTGCGATGGAGCAGGTGCCGGAGGACACACCGTACGATTTCGGCAAGGACCTCTTTCCCGCCCTCCTCAAGCGCGGAAATGCCATGTACGGATACGCGCCGGACGGCTACTGGTGCGATATGGGGGACGGCGACGCCTATCTCCAGTGCGTCTCCGACGCGCTTTCGGGTAAGGTCTCGGTTGCGTTCGGCGTGCCGGAAATTTCCCCTGGCGTCTGGTCGGCCATTCCGATTCCCGCGTCGGTCAAGGTGCTGCCGCCCTGCTATATCGGCGCGGGCTGCGCCATTGGCGAGGGGAGCCTCATCGGCTCGCACACCGCGCTCGGCAAGGGCTGCAGCGTCGGGCGCAAGGCGATGGTGCAGCACACCGCCATGCACGACGGCGCGTCGGCGGACGACCACGCGACGCTGTACGGCTCCATCGTCTGCCGCGGCGCCCGCGTGGGGCGCGGCGCGGTGCTCAACGAGGGCGCGGTGCTGGGTGAAGCATGCACCATCGGCGCGCAGAGCGTCATTATGGAGCGCGTGAAAATCTGGCCAAACCGGGCGGTACCGCCAGAGGCGCGGCAGTGGATTTCCCTGACCGCGGGCGGACTGCGCGCCCCCCTCAAATTTGCGGACGGCGCGGTACTGCGCGGTACCATCGGCGAGGAGCTGACGCCCGAGGGGCTTGTCCTGCTGGGCAATATCATTGGCGGGGAGGGGCGCGCCGGGCTGGGCGACACAGGCGGCGACGGCGCGCGCATGCTCGCGCAGGCCGCCGCGTGCGGCATGTCCGCCGCCGGATGCCGTATCTTAGAGACCGACGCTTCCTGTCCCGCCGCCGGTGCGTGGGCGGCGCGGCAGAATGAGCTGCCCACCTCCCTCTTTGTCGAGCAGACACCGGAGCGGATTTACCTGCACCTGTTTGACGCGTGCGGCCTGCCGCTGGACAGAGCGCGCCAGCGTAAGCTGGAGGGGGCGCTGCTGCGCGGAGAGCAGAGCCGCGTCACCATGCGCCAGATCAGGATGCCGACGCGCGTGGAGGGCATTGCCGCACACTACGCCCGCGCCGCCGCCGCCTATTCGGGCGGCAGGCAGACCTTTGCCCATGCCCTCACCGTCGCCGTCCCCCGCTATACCCCCGCCGACAACACCCTCGCCCAAAGCCTCACGGAGCTCGGCTGTCAGGTCCTGCGGACGGATGCCGAAGGGGTTGTGGCATTTTACGCCGAACACGGCGGATTCCGTCTGCGCGCGCGCGACGAGACCGGCGCACCGTTGGGCTGGGATACCCTGCTCACCATCCTCGGCATGCTCTCGTTTGCCACAAACCAGAAGGAAATTGCCGTCCCGCCCGCCGCGCCTGCCGCGCTTGAAACCCTTGCCGAACAGTATGGCGGCCGTGTCCTGCGTCTGACGCGGGACGGCAATGCGGCGCTGGAACTCTACCGCGCCCTCCCCTTCCTGCGCGACGCCGCTTTTGCCGCGTGCCGCCTGTGTGTGTGGATGGCCAAATACAGCGAGGCCCTGCACACCATCGCCGGACGCATCCCCGCGTTTCGCACCGTCAGCCGGGAGGTTCCTCTCACCGCCGACCGCGGCAGGGTCATGCAGGCTCTCACCCGCTCCGAGCGGAGCGCCGAGCCGATGGGCGAGGGTGTGCGCCTGCACACCGGCAGCGGCTGGGTCTATATCGCGCCACTCACACGCCGCGCCTCCCTGCGCGTCATCGCCGAAGGAATGGACGCGGAGGTCGCCGATGAGCTGTGCAGCTTTTATACCGAAAAGGCGAAAATGTTCGACAAAGGCAATGCTGCAATGAATCCGTAATACGATAGAAAAATTGCCACAGGTGGCGACAGTTTTATCCTTCTTGCCGAGGGCGTTCCCTTGGCCCTTGAGAGGGCTTGTCCTATTTTTTTCACCTACGCAGCGGGCGAAAAAACAGGACAAGCAAGTAAAGGGCATGGGGAACCCCCTTACCAGAAGTACAGGCGAACAGCTCAGTTACCATCCAAAAATAGTAGTATACTTTTTCTATGCGGTATGCTATAATAACAGTATCTGATTTGGCTTTATGTGCGGAAATCGCACTGAAATATAAGGCATCCCCCAACTGAAATTGCATCTCGACGGCGGATGGCCGTCCCCTTTTCCAACGTGGCAGGGCTGGAAAGGGCGGGCGGAATCGCCTTTGTTTGCTATGCTTTTTTGGGGAACTACATACCGTTATGGTGTAATTTTTGATAGAAATACTAAAGGAGTGTAAATTAAATTGGCAGAAAAACTGAAAATCATTTCCCTTGGCGGTCTTAATGAGATCGGCAAAAACCTCACGGTGTACGAATACGGCGGTGACATGATCATCGTCGACGTCGGCATGGGCTTTCCCGACACCGATATGTACGGCATCGACGTGGTCATCCCCGACTTCACCTATATCCTGCAAAACAAGGATCGCCTGCGCGCCATCTTCCTCACCCACGGGCATGAGGATCACATCGGCTCCATCCCCTACCTGCTGCGGGATGTGCAGGTGCCCATCTACGCCACCCGCATGACGGCGGGCTTGGTGCGTCTCAAGCTGGAGGAGCACCGTCTGGCGGACAAGACCAAGCTCATCACCTGCGAGGCGGGCGAGGTGGTCAAGGCCGGCCGCTTTTCCGTGGAGTTTATCCACATGAACCACTCGATTGCCGACTCTGTGGCGTTTGCCATCAAGTGCGGCGCGGGTACCGTCATTCACACGGGCGACTTTAAAATTGACCCCACCCCGATTCAGGGCGACATGATCGACCTCGGTCGTCTGGGCCAGCTCGGCAAGGAGGGCGTGCTCGCGCTGCTCTCCGACTCCACCAACGTCGACCGGCCCGGCTTTACCAAGAGCGAGCGCTGCGTGGGCGAGAGCTTTGACGCGCTGTTTCGCAACTGCGACCAGCGGGTGATCGTCACCACCTTCGCGTCCAACGTGGACCGGATTCAGCAGATTATCGACGTCGCCGCGCGCTATGGCAGAAAGGTCGCCGTCACGGGCCGGAGCATGGAAAACGCCATGCGCGTCTCCACGGAGCTCGGCTATATGAAGATCCCGGAGGGCACGCTGGTCGATCTTGCGCATATCAAAAACCTGCCGAAAAACAAGGTGTGCATCATCACCACCGGCAGCCAGGGCGAAACCATGTCCGCGCTCACCCGCATGGCATACGCCACGCACCGGCAGGTGGAAATTCAGGCGGGCGACCGCGTGATCATCTCCGCCTCCGCCATCCCGGGCAACGAGAGCGCCATCGGCAACGTCATCAATGAGCTCTACCGCAAGGAGGCCGAGGTGGTCAACGAGCGGGAGGCGGCCCTGCACGTGTCGGGCCACGCCTGTCAGGATGAGCTGAAGATCATCCACGCGCTTGTAAAGCCGAAATTCTTCATCCCCGTCCACGGCGAGCAGCGCCATCTGAAAATCCACGCCAAGCTCGCCCAGTCCATGGGCATGAGCCCGCGCAATATCATCATCAGCGACATCGGCAAGGTCATTGAGCTCACGCCGAACAGCGCCAAAATCAACGGCACCGTCCCCGCAGGGCGCGTCTTTGTCGACGGCTACGGCGTCGGCGACGTCGGCAGTGTCGTCCTGCGTGACCGGAAGCATCTCGCGGAGGACGGAATGATCGTCGTTGTCGTCTCTGTCTCCAGCGAAGACGGCGGCATTCTCTCCGGCCCGGATATGATCACCCGCGGCTTTGTCTACGTCAAGGAGTCGGATGGGCTCATGGACGAGATGCGCGCGGTCGCGGTCGCCTCGCTTGAGCGCTGCCGCAATGAACACATCCTCGACTGGACAGCCATCAAGGGCGAAATCAAGGGAGACCTCAGTAACTTCCTCTACAAAAAGACCAAACGTAACCCCATGATCCTGCCTGTCATCATGGAGGTCTAACCGCGCCCCCGGCAGACGACGGCTTGCATTTCATAACTATTTAGCGACGTGATAATATCCCAACCTCTTTTGACGTCACTTTGAAAAGCAGCTTTGATATTGGACTGCGGCATAAAATATCCTTCATATTAGTTATGAAGGATCAGACTGAAGACAAAGTGGTTGAAATCGTGTGATTTCAACCACTTTGGGTTGCA
>JAJQEJ010000027.1 GCA_021201735.1 Oscillospiraceae bacterium
CTTTTGTACATTTTTTCCCCGCCCTTTTTGTGCATTTTTAGATTGCCATTGACACAGCTACATGCAACGAGCATCATATGAAATGCCGCGTTATTCCGTGTGCAATTTCGTGTGCAAAAATCAATATTCTGAGGGGTATGTTTGATCTTTCGAGAACATGGATGTACTAAAGACGAAACGGATAGACACGTTGAAAATAAAAGGAAAATCCCCGATTCCTTGTTGATCAAAGAATCGGGGATTTGGTGCACCAGGGCAATCCAAATCCGAACCTTTTATATCCTCGAACGTGACGGTCTTTGTGCCGTCCTTATAGTTGAATGTAATGATGATTTTATCGTCATACAGATAAATCGCATTGATAAACGCATCAATCAGCATCTTCCTGTGCGCCTGCTGCCGGACATCCAGCTTGCGGAACCGATGGAGCCAGAACTTCACGAACTCCGCATCGACCTTTGGGCGGATAAGATTTTCACTGGCAATCTTGATTTCCAAATCCTCTTTGCTGGCTTCCAGTTCTTCCAGTCTGGTTTTCGTGGATGGGGTAAGTATTCCCTGCTGTATGGCGTTGAGCAGATTCTGGATGCCCGTATCGGCCTCCTGCAACTGCTGCTCATAAAGCGGGAGGCTGGTGCTCTCACGCTCCTGCAAATCCATCACCATTGAGACGATGGCCTCAATCGCCGTATCGTCCATGACGATTTTCATCGTCTCATCAATGACCAAATCCTCAAGCCAGAGCTTTTTGACAGGCTTCTTTTTGCAGGTCTTTCTCTTTTTTGCATTGACGCATTTGTAATAGTGATGGACTATCTTTGTGCGGCTCGTGCCGCTCTCGCCGCAGAGGTAGGCTCCGCAATGACCGCAGAATAATTTGGTAGTGAGTAGATAATCGTCCTCTGCCTTGTGACGGGCAGGGGCTTTTTTGTTTTTCGCCATCTTCTCCTGTACGCGGTCAAATAATTCCTGTGGCACAATGGCGGGGATGCCATCGGGGATAATCACATCCCGGTATCGGAACTCACCCATGTAGCGGCGGTTGTTCAGCATAACCTGGACGCTGTTGAAATTCATCGGTCGCCCAAGTGTATTCATCACGCCCCGCTCGTTGAGCCAATCCCGGATTTCGGTCATGGTCAAACCCTCGTCGTAACGCTTAAACGCATCCAGGACAAAGGGGGCGGTCAGGGGGTTAATCTGAAAATGACGCTCATCATCAATTACATAACCGAGGGGGAGAGAGCCGCCGTTGTATTTGCATTTCAACGCGTTGTCTGTCATGCCGCGAATAACTTTTTCGGACAGGTCGGCGGAGTAGTATTCCGCATATCCCTCCAGGACGGATTCCAGAATGATGCCCTCCGCGCCCTCGGAGATGACCTCGGTGGCAGAGACGACTTTCACGCCGTTCTTTTTCAGCGTGGACTTATATCTGGCACTGTCATAGCGATTTCGCGCAAACCTGTCCAATTTCCAGACGATGACCACATCAAACAATTTCTTGCTGCTGTCCTTAATCATATTCTGAAACTCCGGGCGGTTGTCCGTCTTGGCAGAGAACGCCCGGTCGATGTAATGGCGCAAAACCGTAATACCGTTCTTCTCGGCAAAGGCGGTGCACTCACGAAGCTGGCCCTCGATAGATTCTTCGCGCTGAGAGTCTGAACTGTATCGGGCGTAGATAACTGCTTTCATTCCTTCGCCTCCTTCAGCATTTTGGCAAGCGTCTCTTTCAGCCGTTCATTCATTGGAGATTTGGGGTCAAAGCACATCTCAATGAACTTTTCCATCTCCGGGGCGCTCTCCTCAATTTTGGGCCTGTATTCATACAGCTTGCCCTGTGGGTCGTCGGTGCGCCCAAAGATATAATCGAGGGAAACGTCAAAGTAGTCCGCATAGTGAAGAAGCGTTTCAAGCGTGGGATTGGCCTGGTCATTTTCGTATCGGTTGATTGTCGATTGCTTTAGCCCGACAATGGGTGCCATCTTCACCTGTGATATTCCCAATCTGTTTCGCAGTGTCCGCAATCTCTCCGCTACAATTTTCATCGCAATACCTCCCCGGATTGTTAATCATATTGTACCACGATATGGGGTTTATAAGCAACACATAAATTGCATATTTTCAAAAAATGCCGCCAAACTTCTTTCCGTCTGGCGGCATTTCAACATCAGCGCATATCTTGCCTATTCTCCAGGTACTTCATAGCCTGTGGTGTCGGTGTCGAAGTAGCCGTATGTGATGTCGCCGGTATTGGACCCCACCAGGCCGCCGGTGTTGATGCCGGTGCCGGTAACGTCCCCCGTGGCGTAGCTGTTTGTGATTGTGCCGCCGTCATTGTACCCCGCCAACTACGGTTTTTTTATTACCGCACGGTTGCCCTCCTAATTTTCAATGCTTATCCGTTATAGTTGTCCACCGTTTACAAGTGAATATTCCGTTTTGCACATGAGGCAACAAAAGCGTCATGCGTGACAACAATCACGGTTTTGCCCTCTTTATTAAGCTCGTTCAATATGCCTAAAACGTAATTCCTGTTCTTTTCGTCCAAGCTGCCCGTCGGTTCGTCGGCTAAGATGATTTTGGGTGACTTCACAATTATTTTGGCTAAAGCGACGCGCTGCTGCTCCCCGCCGCTTAATGTGAAGATTTTTCGTTTCTCGTAGCCTTGCAATCCGACCTGTGCCAAGGCGTTTGCGATAAAGCGTTTTTTGGCTGTACGGGAAATCTTTTTGAACCGTAAGACAATCGCTAAATTCTTCTCGACGGTTTCGGTATCAATCAGCCCGTAATTCTGAAACAAGTAAGACACATCATAGCGTCTCAGGCGCGTGGCTTCACGCGACGAAAACTTAGGGTTTTTACACCCGCAAATCTCAACCGTGCCACGATTGGGCGCATCAAGCATACCAATAATATTTAAGATTGTTGTTTTGCCCTTTCCGCTTTCTCCGGTAATTGAGATATAATCGCCGGCGGCTATATCCAACGAGAAGTTATTCAAAACCGCGTTGTCACCATATTTCTTGCAAATATTCGTCAATTTAATATCCTGCATTATTCTGCCCCTTTCAAGACTTCGTATAGTTTTGCTGTTGTGTGTTTTCTGCATATGACAAATGCACCGATAATTTCAATGATAAATGCGCCAATGATAAGGTAGTGGTTAAAGGATACTTGCATAGCGGCTTCCGCAAAGAACACTGCTATTATAGTTAGTAAATAGCTGACGATTATGATGATTAGGTGCTGGCGTATACAGCTTATCAATGAATATCCCTCCACAAGACAAAATGCAATTTTCCGGCGAGAGTTTTCACAATACAGCTTAGCGGAAAAGAGTATCAGGCACGCCAAGCCGATAGACAAAATAATCGTCTGCGTTCCATACAGAAGAAGCATTTGGAATTGGTGACTTAGTACATCATCAAAGTTTGAAAGGATATAGGGTGTTTGAAGCGTTACCGCGTCAATGCCGGTTTCTTTCAGCACGGGTAATAGCTCCGAATACGGCTCGTCGGTGTGCGGTTTTATGAAATACGCTCCCCGCGAACAATAGCCGAGGACAAATATACCCTCCAAATCGTCTGCGCTCATAACAATGATAATCGGTTGGTCTATTTCCCCATATGAACCGCTACCTGAGCTTGCATTGTAAGAATAAACATTTGAGTTTACACCATCATAGACAATAAAGTTCACTTCCTTAGAATAGGCAACCAGCGCAAACTCACGGTACTTATCTATCCGGTCTAATTTCAATTCAGGGATAAGAATATTGATTGCTCCCTCTACAAAATCGTCTGAAATAATAGCGTTACCACTCATGTCATATATCGGATTAAGTAATAGGTAATTGCCGTTTACGGTTATTTCCTCTTGCCCAAATTCTTCACATAGCGTCTTTCCGCTTAGTAAATCCACTTCATAATTGCTTGCGTCGACTAAAATACCGTCGTATTTTTCCTCGGTCGCCTTATAAAAGGCGAGGTAATTATCTTCTAAGCCGTTATATGACGCATTGTTTTCAAAAATAGGTATTGTTACGTACCCGTTCACCTTTTCGGCAACGAATTGCGATGTTTCATACGTGTTATAGGCTATCTGAACATTGCGGATTGCTATTGACATGAAAAAAACAATGAATACCAAGAAAACGCATTTTACCGCCATTGTGATGTAATACATGGCTTTTTTCGGGGCTTTCCCTTTTATTTGCTCCGAGCCTTTTTGCGTGAAGATTATTATAAGCGTGATTAGCGCACCACCGCCAAAAGCGATTAGACCAATCAAGATGTAAAATGCCGTAAAAGTTATATATTGTGATAGAGCGTCCCTAAATGCGAAAAGTGCAAAGGCAAGGTTAACAAGCTCGATTACAAGTAGGCAGCCTAAAAAGGTTTTCCCATTAGAACGTATTTCGTCAACCAAAATATCAAGTGGTCGATACCCTTCCATTTTCCGTAAGACATTCGTTTTTCCGTTTGATAGGACGTAAAACGCCATGCTCATAATCATTAAACAGATTGGTATGAGAGCGAATAGCACGACGGACATTTTACCCGATATATACGCTTCGGAACGGGCGGTGACGGTATATCCCAAATCAGAAATAATCGTGGTTACCTCGTTATAACTGTCAGCTGCGACGTAATAGGTGCAAGACGATAAATCATAGACCGCCGCTTTTTCCAAGCTGTAAAAGGTAATGTCTTGAAACATTGAGGACACTTGAAACTTGTATGTTGTGTATCCCTCCGGGGCTGTTGTAGAGATACATTCGTTATCCCCAAGAGGAAAATTATCATACCGATTATTGGTATTGATAAAGTCATTTGTGTTTGTCGTTCGGAAATAGATATACTGCGCCTTTTCCCCCGATATATCTACATATCGGTACATAATATCCGCATTGACAGCTTCTAAAGCGGAATTGATTTCATTAAGGAATTGTGTGTTTGTAACCGTTTCCGGCTTTTCGATTGTAATTCTCTGCTTGTCTTGTTCAATTCTGTCCACACCATCATAGGAGTAATTTATGCAGGATAGGACGGCTAAGACCGTAAACAAGACTACAAAGCTGAATAACATTAGTTTTCTCATTGTTCGCTCTCCCTTGTGTGGCACGTTTGCCCGATTGCGTTTACAAACATACTTTAACAAACCTCGCACAAAAAATGTTCGTGTTGTCCGCCAATAGCTGCTTTTTGACCGTGAAAAGTCTGAAAGCCCCCGAAAAAGCAAAAAGAAGATACCGTCGCAGGGCTGCGGCGGTATCTTTGGTTTATCAATAGAACAATATCACGGTAACAACAAATTGCTGATTATCATAGGTGTATTTAACTGTTCCCTCGTAATTTTCGGCAGCGGCCTTGACGCTCTGAATACCCCATCCATGCAATAGTGTATCGGATTTTGTCGTGATAATTTTCCCATCTTGCATCTTAACCGGCTCGAAAATATCATTGCTGACTTGAATAGTTAAAAAGCTATTGATTTTCCGTATTGTGACCTTGACTTCCTTTTTGCCTTGACCTTTCATCACCGCTTCAAGGGCATTGTCAATCAGATTAGAGAGAATGACGCATATATCGTGAGCTTGTATATTGGAATGTTTCGGATATTCAACATTATAGGTCATTTCAATGTCGTCTTTTTTTGCCTTTTCAAGTTTGCTGTTGAGAATAGCGTCTACCACATCAACGCCAGTCCAAACCACCCTGTTCAAATCCTTTACGGGTTCGCTTATGCGCTCGATATATTCCTTTGCCTCGGATACCGCATTTGTATCAAGCAGCTGGTACAGCGTATCAAGGTGATTGTTTATATCATGGTGCAGTTTGGCGTTTTTCGCATAAACGACGTTGAGCGTTTCGTAGCTATCTTCCAGCATTTGATTTCGCAGCTCTATCATTTCAAGTTCTGCGTCTTTCATTTTCTTTTTAACGGTGTAACCATGATAAAACGCAAAACAGATAATGGCGCATACCGATAAAAACCAAAGCTGATTGATCGCATAAGGAAAAGTGTCAAAGGTCATTTTAGCGAGGATTAAACACACTATGCAACCGGCAATCGTCACTCGGATGAAAAAAGTTCGGCTATCTTTGTTGAAATGGAACTTGACTAAATACTTGCGAATTAGCAGATAGCATAATACCCATAGCAATTTAGTCGATAAAACGACAATCATTCTTTCTATTCCGGTATTGCTTACCAGAGTTGAAAACGTATCGTATCCACCTGAAAATGTGCCAAAGGCTGTAAAAATGAAAAAGTCAAAGACGACAACGATGAGCGTGTAAAAGCTTGTAATACTCAAAGTCGTTATATAATCAATGCCATACAAAAACTTGGCTGAAATGCTCCAATACAAAACCAAAAAAAGGATCGTAAAAAGGGAAAACAATGCTATAGCATTTAGTCCTTGCACCAGTCCCACAGCTATTAGAATAATAATCCACGTCATTTTAGTCTTTTTTATGCCTTTTTGAGGAGAAAATAAGATTTGGAAAATATCATACAAGATGAATGCCTCGGCGAAGCTTGCAGCAAATTCAAGAACGAAACTCAATATATCAATCATATCTGCTTCCCCCAAAAATCATTCAGCTTTTCTTTTATCTCGTTCAGATTAGACTGACTCACTGGTATTCTCTCGCCGTTTTTTAGCTCAATCATTCCGTTTTTCATGTTCATAATATGGAGTATGTTGACAATATCTCCTCTGCCAACATACAAAAAATCTGCTGAACCTAATTCCTCATAAACTTGCGAAAGACTTTTTCTAACCTTAACAATCTGTCCGTTCAGTTGTATTATAAGTGCATTTTTGCCCTCACGTCGGACATAGATGATTTTTTGCAGCGGTATTTTTTCATATCTTGTCGGGGTGCTGATTGTATAATACTCTTCCGCTTGTAATTGGAGCATATTAACTGCGTCGGCTAAAGCGCGGGGTAGGCGTTTACCTAACTCGGTTTTCGGTATATAGCGAAATATCGAAAGCGCGTAAGCGTCAACGGCATATTTTATGTGACTGGTAATGAAAATTATCATCAAGTCCGGCAGACGTTCCTTAATAATTTTTGCCAATTCCATACCGTCTATTTCGGGCATTTCAATATCACTCAAAAGCAAATCAAAATGTTTGCCCTCGTCAATATCAAAAAACAACATTTTGCTTTGTTCATAGAAAGAGATTGCAGCATGGGTCTTATTTTGGGCAAGGAAAAGAGATACGTTTTTTTCTAATAGTTCACCGTGCTGCTTATCATCATCACAAATCGCAATCCGTATCATGTGATTTCCCCTCCTTGTACCGCCTATCTTCCGGCTTTTCCGCATCGGCGGGAATAAGCCAAAGATTGCCTTTTTTTATCGCGCCCGGTATGCGTCCGGCGGCGCAATAATAGTTCACCATGCGATGGGTAACGCCCCACTTCTCGCAAATCTCTTTCCCCGTCAAGTAATCCATAAAAACACACCTCCGTCCTTTTTCTCAAATACTATTATATTTCCTGCACGGGAAATATGCAAGCAAAACTTGTGGCATATTAAGTGCAGAAGTAGGGCATATATATCATATTCTATCACGAACGCCTGATTCTGTCATGGGAACAGGGAAATTATTAAACTGCCCTCAATTACATACGTCGGAGTTCTCGTGTGGAAGTCAAGTTGCTGACAGTGCCAGTGGAGCGGTATGGGCAGCGTCGTATTTGCCCTTTTCTCATAGGCAGAAACATCATCACCATAGCTAACTTTATCCGCCGGGATTCCATCGCCCCGGCGGGACGAAAGGCAAGCTGCGGCTGGACGGGAGTAAGTTTGGCTAGCAGGGCAAAGTGATATACACTTTGCGCTTTTGCCCGGCTCCCGCCGCTGCAAAACCATGCTAGTTGGGGGTATCCCCCAAGCCCCCCAAACGCACATTTCATGTGCGGCTGCGCGTTCTGCGAACGCTTAAAAAAGAGCATGGAGGCTACCGCCACTTATTCAATCTATGATCGTCCTGACCTCCGCATGAAATCTTACAGCAGTTTGCGGCTAATTTTCTCCTGCTGTTTCATGCCTAAACAGCAGCATACGTCCATTCTGCGTAAGATTCATGGAGTATATATCCCATTGTCATAGTGCGTAAAGTTTTCCGGGTATCCCATGTACCCCCACCATGTTTTTTCTGCTGATAGGCTTTATGCTTTAAATTTTGGGCAATACGGAAAATTCCCATTTTGCGGAGCATCGTTTCGTTTCCTTTCGCTTCCGGCGGCATTGCCGCCGCATCCCAAGAACAGCACGAAATGAGTATTGACACGGATTATGAATACGGTTATGATGTGAGTATGGCAAAGACACAATTTTATAATATGAAAGGGCGAATGCCTTTGGAGCGTGACGCAGATTGACAAATCTGCGTTTTGTGTTTTCTAAAAAGTAACAAGGGAGGCTTGCCAATACGAAATACCACCAGAGATTAAGTACATCTATGCACCTTGAAAACTTAATATTCTTTCTGGAGGTACGACTTGGGCAGACGTAAAAAGCTCATCAACAACACCAACATTCCGCAATACAAGATTGAAGCCATCGCTCGCTGCATCATGCCGGATATACTCGCCCTTTACGAGAGCGAGGACGGACAGAGAGAATTTGCCGAGTGGAAGCGTCAGCAGGAAGCGGAAAAGACTGGTATGGAAGGGAAATTGAAAGACTAATGCGCAGGGGCGGCGATATCGTGAAAATTATGATACCGCCGCCCCTTTTTTCGCCTATTCTGTTTTCCGCTTCTTTCGCGGGCCTCTCGGCTTGGATTCCGGGCGTTTGATGACACCATTGGGGAAATGGGTATCCTCGAATTTATCAATATAAAGCAATAATCCGAACCCATCACCGACGGGGAAAAACCGTCGGGATTGGTTCGGATTATATGGGTTTGGTGCCGGTGGTGGGACTTGAACCCACACCCTGTTGCCAGGAACGGATTTTGAGTCCGTCACGTCTGCCATTCCATCACACCGGCATGACCAAAATGAGACGTGAAGTTATTATACACGTTCTTTTGCGGTTTGACAAGTAAAGTTTTCGACTATCGGTCTAATCGAGCGATTGGATGGAGAAGAGATCATATACCTCGTCCTGATGCTCAAGCGCGATCTCCTCAAAGCGCGGGAAGACCGGCTCACAGAGGGCGATGAGGGAAGGGTCGAAGTGGGTGCCGGTGTCATTGCGGATGATTGCAAGGGAATCCTTATGGCTGTACGGCTCCTTGTAAGGGCGGCGGGAGATGAGGGCGTCGTACACGTCCACCACCGCCATAATGCGCGCGGAAAGGGGGATCTGCACGCCGGCGAGCTTATGAGGGTAGCCGGTGCCGTCCCACTTTTCGTGGTGGGCGATGATGATTTCACGCGCCACCTCCAAAAAGGCGGATGTCTCGCCCAGATCGTCAATGGCATTATCCACAATCTGCGCACCAATGACGGTGTGCATTTTAATCACCTCAAATTCCTCCGGCGTGAGCCGCGCAGGCTTGAGCAGGATACTGTCTGCGATGGAGACCTTGCCGATATCGTGCAGCTTGGCGGACTTTTTAATGGAGGTGGCATACTCGCTGCCCAGCATATAACCGGGGCGGCTGACACGCAGCAACTCGTCTACGATGACCTCGGTATAGTAACCGGTGCGCTTGATGTGCCCACCGGTCTCCTGATCGCGGTAGGAGGTCATATTGGCGAGCATTTCGAGCACACAGTCCTGGGTGTGCATGAGCTGGTTGGTGCGGCGTACCACCTGCTCTTCCAGATTGCGGCGGTACGTCTCGAGCTCGATATGCAGACCGGCGCGCGCTTTGACGACACCGGCGGATATGGGTTTGAGAATATAGTCCACCGCACCGAGCTCAAAGGCAATCTGTTCCTTGTCACGCCCGTCTAGCCCGGTTAGAAAGATAATGGGGATGTCCCTGAATTTTGGCTCGCTTTTGATGATACGGATCACCTCATAACCATTCATCTGCGGCATTTCTACATCAAGCAGGATGAGGTCGGGGGTTTTTGACTGCAAGAAAGTGAGTGCCCGCTCGCCGGAGGGAGCAAGATAGACGTGGTAATCGTCCTTCAGAATTTCCATCAAAAGGCGGAGGTTCGTAGGCTCATCGTCTACACATAAAATGATTGGTCTGCAATCTTGTTTCATGATATTCAGCCTCCAGTTCCGTTCAGATTCTTAATAATATTGCGCAGCCGTTCCACAGCGCTGTCGTAATCAAAGCCAAGGGTGGCAGTATACGCCGCCTCAAGCTGGTGGTCGATCGGGTCGCCGAAGCAGTAGCGGCGCAGCGCCTCCAGTTGGGCAAGCGCCTCG
Source organism: Oscillospiraceae bacterium (assembly GCA_021201735.1). Classification (GTDB taxonomy): domain Bacteria; phylum Bacillota; class Clostridia; order Oscillospirales; family Oscillospiraceae; genus JAJQEJ01. Next base: position 10,369 of record JAJQEJ010000027.1, read on the forward strand.
TCATTTTCCAGCGCGTCAAGCAGAGCGATGATCTTCTGTATCTGCCCGCCCAGCGCCTGCAGTTGCTCCGTGTTCACAGGCTCTTGCGGCTGTTTGAAGGTGGCCTGCGGGAACAGCTCCCGTACAGTGGCGCACAGCGTCTTCATCTCCTCCATGAGGGGAATAAAATTCTTCTGGATATAGGAGAAATTGTCACTGGAGGCGGCCAGCTCGAGCTTACGCGCCTTTTCGGCGAGGGTGTGCGCGCCGATGCTATAAAGCGCGCTTTTTTGCGCGTGAATTTCAATGCGGAACGCATTCCAGTCGCTCTTGGTGACGTCAGAGAGCATGGATTCCAGCTTCTTTGCGGCGTTTGTGACATAGGTGGTCAGAATGGGGATATAGGCATCTTCCGTACTGGAGAGCTGCTTGATGGCGGTGCGCGCGTCGAGGTTGCACTTGGCGGAAAGGGTGGTGAGCGCATCGGAAAGCACGATGGGCGCCGCTTCCGTATCCACGTCTGCGCGGGTATTCCGCACAAGCTTTTCCGGCGGCAGCCAGCGGCGTATGATCTCATTAAGGGCTGCAATTTCGATCGGTTTGCTGATATAATCGTTCATCTGGTTTGCCAAAAACATCTCCCGCGTGCCGACAATGGCGTTGGCCGTGAGGGCGATGATGGGCGTGTCCGCATTGGGTGTACTCGATTCCCGAATTCGCTTTGTGGTCTCCAGCCCGTCCATCTCCGGCATCATGTGATCCATGAATATGATATCGAAGGGTTCCTTCTCAATACATTCCAGCGCTTCAAAGCCGCTGGTGGCCTGTATGACCTCCAAATCGTAGTGCTTGAGGATTTCACAGGCGACGATGAGGTTGATGTCGTTGTCATCGACCACAAGGGCGCGCGCGTTTTTTGTCAGAAGGGTGCCGAGAGACGGACTTTTTTGCGCCAAACTGGCGTTGCGTTTGGAGGAACGGCTCGAGAGCAGGCTCGCCACATCGGTGATAATCAGCGGCGTGTAGAGTAGGTCGATACCCTCCGCGACCTGCTGCACGGCGGCCGTGGCAAGCTCCTTGATACAGATGATGTGTGTGGAGGCCAGCCGATCCATATGCTGTGTGACAAGGTCGCCGGCGAGCTGCGGCCAATAAATCAGGTGGGTGTAGCCTGTATCCTCAATCGCACAGAGAAAGCCGTCTGCGTCGGTCACATAGGTGTACTGCAAAAACAGCCGCGCCAGCATGTCCGTGAGTGCCCTGCTGCTGCGCGTATTGCCAAAGACCAGAATATGCTTGCGAGAGGGGGAGGTGACAGACGCGATGCGTGCTTCACCCACCGCCTTTTGCGGTACACGGATGGTAAAAACACTACCCTTACCGTATTCGCTCTCCACCGAAATGGTTCCGCCCATGGCCTCGGTCATGCCCTTGCTGATGGCGAGGCCGAGGCCGGTGCCCTGAATGCCGCGGTTTTTTTGCAGGTCAAGCTGGCTGAAGGGGCTGAAAAGCGCGGAGATCTGCGCTTCTTTGATGCCGATGCCGGTGTCCTTGATAGAGATCTCCAGTATAATGCCTTCCTCAGTCTGTCCGGCGAGGGAAAAGCGCAGGAGCACCTCGCCCGCGGGTGTATATTTCACGGCGTTAGAGAGCAGGTTCAGGATAATCTGTTTGAGACGCAGATCGTCCCCCATCAACCTTGCGGGCAGGGCGGGATCGACGTCCAGGATAAAGTCCAGATTCTTCTCCTGCGCGCGCAGGCTGACGATATTGGTCACGTCTTTGACCGTTTCGATCAGCTGGTATTCCGTCTCCGCGAGTGCAAAGCGCTGCGCGTCAATCTTAGAAAAGTCGAGAATGTCGTTGATAATGTTGAGCAGGCTGTCGCAGGCCTTGCTCATGTTGGCGACGTAGCCGCGCTGGATATCGTCGAGCCGGGTGGAGGAGAGCAGCGTGGTCATACCCAGGATGGCATTCATAGGGGTGCGGATCTCATGGCTCATATTGGCCAGAAAATTACTCTTGGCGAGGGAGGCGGCCTCCGCCTCCTCCTTCACCAGGACAAGCTCCGTCACATCGTGCAGCAGGAAAACCACGCCCACCACACTGCCGTCCTTGTCGACGGCGGGGTGGATGGAGATATCCGCGTGGAGCTGCTTGCCGCTTTGCAGGCGGACGACGTCGTTATACTGCATACTGGTGACGTGATCGCGTACAGTGACGCAGTTTTGCACGGTCGTTTGAACCCACGCGGGGTCGGCGGAGGGGGAGAGAATTTCGGAGAGGAGGAGGTTTGACAGGTCCAGACCCGGTGTGCCACGGTAAAAGAGGTCTGAGACCGGCTGGTCGGTGCCGATGACGTAGCGCAGGTCGTTATCCAGAACGATTAGTACGTTCTTGAGCGCCCGCAGCATCAGCTGGTTATAGAGATCCTGCCGCTCACGCTCCTGCGCAGCGGCGTTACGCATATGTATCGCGGTCTCGTATCTGGTGTTGATTGCCTCAAGGTCATATTCCAACCGGCGATTTTGGCGCTCAAGACGCTTTTTCTCCGTTTGGAGCTGCTCGAGCTGTTGCATCAGGTCCTGATCCCGATCCGAAGGGGGAACGCGGCGTTCCATCTCTCCCACGCGGCACGATCCTTTCTGACATTACGTTTTATCAAATAATGTGATGTTTTCTGCTTCTTGCCGAGGGGGAGACCCCACCCGCATACTGCATACTTACCAGCATTATACATGCATCCCATGCAAAAAACAACTTTTTCCCAAATAAGAATTATACAGGATTCATGCACAGCTATGGTCGAAATCACAGAAAATATGTCGAGCGGGACGTGGGAAAAAATGAAAAAAGGCTTTGCATACCGTGAGGATTCTGCTATAATCAAAACGGAAAAGCTTGTGCTTGGGGCAACGAAAAATAAAAGAGTCAGAGGAGGTAGGCAGCGATGCAATCTCAGGTTGCGGTTACGCATCTCGTAGATGAGCCGGCGCTTGCCGCGCAGGAGCTGTATGACCAGCTGGCAGCGCGCTGGCCGGGGGAAAACAGCGTTGGTATTTTGACATGCTATTCCGACATGGAGGCGGAGGAGCTTGCCGCGGTATTATCGGAGAAATGCGCCTTCCCGATCATTGGCGCAACCGCCATTGCGAGTATGGATCATAAGCAAGGGTTTCATGAGATGGCGGCGGTGCTGCTTGTTTTGACGGCGGAGGACTGTAATTTTTCTGCGGTGCTATCCGCGCCCATTACGCCGGGCACGGTGGAGCAGGCGGTGGAAGACGCGTACCGCGAGGCGGCGCAGATACTCGGCGATACGCCGGGGCTTGTCATCGCCCTGCCGCCGTATCAGCTTGCGCTGATGCTGGATGTCTATGCCGATATCTTCAACCGCGTCGCGCCCGGCGTGCCGGTTACGGGCGGACTGCCCTCGTACAACGGAAACGGCGATACAAACGCGGTGATTTTTGGCGGGCATACTTACACCGACCGCATGGCGCTGCTGGCAATCAGCGGGAATGTTCACCCGGTCTTTTCCGTTTTGACGGTCTCGCAAAATGACGTATCCAAAAAGCGGCCCGTCACCAAGGCGGAGAACAATGTGATTTACCGGGTGGGCGGGAAAACCTTTGTAGAATATCTGGAGGAGGTCGGCCTGCCGGTGGGCAACCTCGCCGACGGGAATACAACGGTCTCCTTTACCGCAAACCCTCTGATGATTGAGGAGCAGCGCGCCGAATTCGGCGATACCTTTTCCTATATGCGTACTCTGCATGCGCTGGATTTGGAGCAGGGCAGCGGCATCGCCATCGGCAGGATTCCCGAGGGGGCGAATGTCTCCGTCTGCCCGCTTGACCGCGACGCGATCCGTAAGGCGGCGGGGCAGGGCATTTCGGATATCATAGAGAAAATGGCTGAGGTGCAGGGATACCGGTATAGCACGGTGCTCGGCATATCCTGCATCGGGCGATATGTGGTCATGGCACCAAACGGGAACATGGAGACCGACAATATTGTGCGGCAGCTGCCTGCGGGGCTTTCCCTCGCGGGATTTTACAGCTATGGAGAAATCAGCCCCCTCCCCGCGCAAAACGGCTCGGTCACGTTCGCGCACAATGAGTCGCTGGTGCTGTGCGCGTTCTGACGGGATGCGGGCAACCGGCGCTTATCTAAAAAAGAGGCAGACGATTACGTGGGGGAGGAGAACAAGCTGGAATTAGCACAATTAGAACAGGTCTATAAAAACGCACCCTTTCCTGTCGTGATTTGCGGGGACGACGAGGCGATGACGTTCATTTACGCAAATACGCCTGCTCAGCTCATCTTTTCCCCCGATATGGTCGCTGCACATTTTAAGGAAGGGGCCAAAACAATGCCCTTGTCGCAGTTTTTTAAGCTGCGCAGGCAGTCTCTGCTGCACGAATTCGTCGATATGGTGCGCGAGACGGGCACCGTGTTCCACTATCGGGTTGTGGGAATCAATTTTGAGGGGACGGAACTGCCGCTGGCACTTTCGGGGAATCTAGTCGCGGTGGACGAGGGCAATTGTATTGTCATCTACATCATACAGGAGACGAACTACCATATCGGAAGCGCGAAAAGCTCTTCCGAGGTGATGGAGCGGATCTTCCATGTGGCCTACGAGAGCAACAGCGTGGATGAGGCCATTCAGAAGATCATCGGCATCGCGGGCCTGACCATGGAGGTCAGCCGTTCCTATATCTTTGAGACGATTTCCGCGGAGGTGACCGCCAATACCTATGAGTGGTGCAACGAGGGGGTGGTGCCGACCATTGACCAGCTGCAGAGCCTGAAAAAGGCGGACTATAACTACGACGCCCTTGTGAGTGGGGGAGCCTTTATTACAAGCGACATCAGACAGCTGCCTGAAAACGATTTTAAGATATTGGATATGCAGGGCATTAAGTCCGTTGCCATATTTCCGATTTATGACAAGAACACGCCCTTGGGCTACGTCGGCTTTGACGACTGCCTGCAGTACCGCAGCTGGCGCGCGTTCGAAATTGAGATGCTCCAAAATGTCGCCGGGGTCGTGGCGTCCCTCCTCATCCGCCGCAATGCCGAGCGCAAGGCGGCACAGACCATGCGTATTTTACAGACCATCTCCGATAATTTGGAGTACTCCATCTACGTTAATACGCTCGACACCTTTGAGATTGTGTTTATCAACAATACCCTCGCGCAGATGCGGGGCGGGGCGGCCGAGGTATTTCAGGGGAAAACCTGCTGGCAGGCGCTGCGGGCGGGTCAGACGCAGCAGTGTGATTTTTGCCCGATGCGCAAGATGATTGACGCGGACGGGAATGTCCTTCTGTCGGAGTATGAGTGGGAGTTTCAGGACAGCGTCACGAAGCGGTGGTATATTGTCCACGACGCAATCATTGACTGGCTGGACGGACAGAAGGTGCATATTGAGACGGCGACCGAGATCACCGGGCAAAAGGAGTATCAGAAGAGCCTGGAGCATGTCGCCTCCACCGATATGATGACGGGAGTCAATAACCGCGAATGGGGCATGAAAATCATGCAGAGCATGCTGCGCAATTCTACCGAAGGAGAGGAGAGCAGCCTCGTTTTCGTCGATCTGGACGGGCTGAAAATGGTCAACGACACGTATGGGCATACGAGCGGGGACGATATGATTATCAGTATCGTCTCCATGATCCGCAGGGGCATTCGGAAGAGCGACATGATCTTCCGCTGGGGCGGCGATGAGTTTGTCCTCCTGCTCGACTGTACACAGGAGCAGGCGGAGCGGGTGATGCAGAACATCCAGACGAAGCTTGCGGAGTTTAACGCGACGAAAAGCCGCGCCTATCCGCTGAGCTTTAGCTACGGTATCGCACCGTTTTACGCGATGGGCCGGGATGCGGATCTGGAAGATGTGATTGGCGTTGCCGACAGGCTGATGTATCAAAACAAAATGGCAAAACGCGGGAAGACCGTGGGGAATATTTCTGAAAAACGCGAGGAGGATTCATCATGTTTGAGCTGACAGGAAAAGTAGCAATCGTAACCGGCGCGGCGGGCGGGCTGGGACAGGGCATCGCCGTCGCCTTTGCAAAGCAGGGCGCGTGCGTTGTCCCAACCGACCGCGCGGGGGTGCCGATGGACGAGACGGCAGAAAAATGCGAAAAGGCGGGTGCCCCCAAGGTGCTGCCCGTCGCGATGGATGTGACCGATCAGGAGAGCATCCGGTCGGCGGTTGAAACCGTCCGGACACAGTGCGGACGCATCGACATTCTGGCAAACAACGCGGGCATGAATCGGCCCATGCCCGCGGAAGAGGTCACGCCGGAAATTTGGGACGCCCACTTTGCGGTGAATATCAAGGGCGGCTTTTTTACCGCGCAGGCGGTGGCGCCGGTCATGAAGGCGCAGCATTTCGGCCGCGTGATCTTTACCGGGAGCCAGGCGGGTATTGTCGCGCGGGAAAACCAGCAACCCTACTGCGCGACCAAGGGCGGCATCCAGTCCCTCGTCCGCGCCCTCGCCTACGACTGGGCGAAGGACGGCATCACCGTCAACGCCGTCGCCCCGACGTTTGCCATGACCGAGCTTGCCCGCAAGCGGCTGGAGGACCCCGATTACGCAAAAATGGTGCTCGGCATGATTCCTGTTGGCCGGCTGGTCGACCCGGGCGAAATCGGTTCGGCGTTTGCCTACCTTGCCTCCGATGAGGCGGCGATGGTGACGGGGCAGACCCTCGTTATCGACGGCGGCTGGACCATCTGGTGAGCATATGATATTGGCGGTGAATGTCTGCAACGCCCTCACGACCATCGGGCTGTTTGATGAGCATGGGAAGGCTGTGTTTTATTCCTCCATTCAGACCAGCCCCGACAAGACGCCGGACCAGTGCGCGATTGATTTCATGGGTGTGTTTACCCTGCACCATGCCGATCCTGGCGCGGTGACGGGGGCCATCCTCGCCTGTGTCGTCCCGCCGCTTGCAGCGAGTGTGGCCGAGGCGCTCAGGCGTCTGACAGGACGGCGGCCGATGGTGGTCGGCCCCGGCATTAAGACGGGGCTGAACATCCGCTCCGACCTCCACAACCAGCTCGGCGCGGATATCGTCGCCTGCTCGGTCGCGGTGACGGCGAAGTATCCCTCGCCGGTGCTGGTGGTGGATATGGGCACGGCAACCACGTTTTCCCTGCTCTGCGACGGGGTCTATGAGGGGTGTGCCATTGCCGCCGGTATCCGGCTGGGGATGGAGGCCCTCTCCGCGCGGGCGGCGGAGCTGCCTGCGATCGCGCTGGAAGTGCCGCAGACCGTGCTGGGGCGCAATACCATCGACGCGATGCGTTCCGGCGTGGTTTACGGCGGTGCCGGTATGGTGGACAGTATGATTGACCGCATTGAGGAGGCGAATGGCGTCCCGCTCGCCGCCGTGGTGGCGACGGGGGAGCTTGCGCCCCTCATCACCGGTTGCTGCAAGCATGAGATGATCTGTGATCCCGACCTGCATATGGATGGGCTGTTTCTGATCTATCAGAAGAACAGTAGAAAACCGAAGTGAGCTATATGGTTTCCCCCTGCGGGGGGAGGCCTTTTTTATGCATTTACCCCCTCCGAAAAGGAGCAACGGTGAACAATTATGAAATATGCAGCCCGCAAAGTTTCAAATTTGGCGTATTTTCAGGAGATATGCCTTGCAATCCTGCAAGACGGAGCGTATAATAAATCAGAAAATATGACATATCGAAGAGAAGGAGCAGATACCATGAAGGAGCTTTCCCGTTTGGCCGAAGCAGTCCAGGCATCGACTACGATGGCGATTGACGCAATGTTCAAGCAGATGAAGGCGGACGGCATCGACGTAATCGGGTTCGGAGCAGGGGAGCCGGACTTTGACACGCCGGAGAATATCAAAGCGGCGGGCACCGCCGCCATTGCACAGAATATGACCCGCTACACCCCGGCGGCGGGAACCCCCGCACTGCGGCAGGCGGTGTGCGACCGGATGAAGGAGGACTGCGGCCTCTCCTATCATCCCAATCAGGTGATTGTGACGAGCGGGGCCAAGCACACGGTTTATATTGCGCTGCGCGCGCTCGTAAACCCCGGCGACGAGGTGATTTTGCCCGCGCCGTTCTGGGTGAGCTATTATGAACTCATTAAAATGGTCGGCGGCGTGCCGGTGATTGTCACCGCCACGGAGGCGGAGCACTTTAAGCTGACGGCGGAAAAGCTGGAAGCGGCTGTGACCCCGAAGACCAAGGCGCTGATTTTAAATAACCCCTGCAACCCGACCGGCATGATGTACAACCGGCAGGAGCTGCAGGCCATTGCGGACGTCTGCGTAAAGCATGACATTTATGTACTTGACGACGAGATCTATTACGGACTCTGCTACGACGGGGCGGAATTTGTCAGCCTGCCTACACTGGGCGCGGAGATACACGACCTGTGCATCCTCATAAACGGCGTGTCAAAGTCCTACGCCATGACGGGTTGGCGCATCGGCTACGCCTGCGCGAACGACAGGATTGCAAAGGTGATGGCAAACTTCCTCAGCCACTCCACCGGCTCGCCGTGTACCATCTCCCAGCAGGCGGCACTTGAGGCGCTGTCGGGCGACCAGTCTCAGGTGGGCGTCATGCGCGCGGCGTTTGAGGAGCGGCGCGACTATATCGTGCGGCGGATGAACGCCATCCCGCGCGTGAGCTGCATCCGCCCGGAGGGCGCGTTCTATGTGATGATGAATCTGGAGGAGCTGATCGGCAAGACGCTGCACGGCGTGGAGATCAAAAACGCCGACGACTTTGCCGACGTCTTTCTCAAGCAGGGCCTTGTGGCGGTGGTGCCGTGTACCGGCTTCGGCGCGCCGCACTTTGTGCGCTGGTCGTATGCCACATCAATGGAAAACATCAAGGAGGGCCTGGACCGGCTGGAGCGCTTTCTCGCGGAATAACGCGCGTTCCCACACAATCCCCGCGCGGGGCGGAAAAAGGGCTTGACTTTTTATGCCCACATTTGGTATACTTTTAAGGCCGCTTTGAATAGGTCTGCAATGGAGGCGAAATCCTCCAACCTACGACAGCGAGCCCGTAATGAAGGAGTTGAAATTTCACATGCATGCAATTATTGAAACCGGCGGAAAGCAGTATAAGGTGACCGAGGGTGACACCCTCTTTATTGAAAAGCTGCCGCAGGAGGCAGGCGACGCCGTTACATTTGACAAGGTGCTCGCCGTGCTCGACGGGGACAACGCGACCATCGGCACCCCCGTTGTGGCGGGCGCAAAGGTGGACGCGACCATCGAGAAAAACGGAAGAGGCAAGAAGATCCGTATCTTCAAGTACAATCCGAAGAAGGGCTACCGCAAGCGTCAGGGACACCGCCAGCCCTATACCAAGGTGACCATCGGCAAGATTTCCGTCTGATGACCAGAATCTCTTTCCGGATGGAGGGCGGGCGCGTCGCGGGCGTCACCGCCTCCGGCCACAGCGGATACGCCGCGGACGGCGAGGACATCGTCTGCGCCGCCATCACGAGCGCCGTGCGCCTGACCGAGTGCGCGCTCAACGACGTGCTGGGCATCGGCGCCGCGGTCAAGGTCAGGGAGCGGGACGCATCGGTTTCCATCAAACTCCCCGGCGGACTGGGGGAGCAGAATGAGCAGACCTGCCAGACGCTATTGACCGCGCTGATGCTCCATCTCTCCGCGCTGCGGGACGAATACCCCGACCATCTCACCGTTCTGGCGGATGAGGACACGGCGCGGTAACATTAGAAATATTATTTTTATCTATCTTCAGGAGGTGTAATACAATGCTGAAAATCGGACTACAGTTTTTCGCCCACAAGAAGGGCGTCGGCTCCACCCGCAACGGGCGTGATTCCGAGTCGAAGCGGCTGGGCGTCAAGCGCGGCGACGGACAGTTTGTCCTCGCGGGCAATATCCTCGTGCGCCAGCGCGGCACCCACATCCACCCCGGCATCAACGTCGGCAAGGGCAGTGACGACACACTCTTTGCGCTCAAGAGCGGCAAGGTGAAGTTTGAGCGCATGGGCAAGGACCGCAAGCAGGTCTCCATCGTGGAGATCGCCCAGTAAGGTTGCAGTTGCAGATAAGAGGCTCCGAACGGTTTGCCGTTCGGAGCCTCAGATTGTAGATAAAAAGAACAGGCTTGCAAGACGGAAAGGAAGAAAGAGTGAAAGAAACCCATCAGGGGTGTCTTTCGCGTGCAAAAGCCCGCTCGCAGGCGGCCTTTTTGCAATCATACACGGCTTGATTGCAAAAAGGCTCCGAACGGTTTGCCGTTCGGAGCCTCAGATTGTATGATAGGGAGGTGCTAACATGCCTCAGTTTATTGACACCGCGAAAATTACCGTCAAGGCGGGGGACGGCGGCAACGGCGCGGTCTCCTTCCACCGCGAAAAGTACGTCGCGGCGGGCGGGCCGGACGGCGGCGACGGCGGGCGCGGCGGCGATATCATATTGCAGGTGGACGACCACATGTCCACCCTGATGGACTTTCGCTATAAGCGCAAATACACAGCCGCGCCCGGTGCCGACGGGGGCGGCAAGCGCTGCTCCGGCCGGGACGGCGAGGGCCTGATGATCCAGGTGCCGCGCGGCACGGTGGTGCGGGACGCGGCGTCGGGCGAAATTATCCGCGACATGTCGTCGGACGAGCCGTTCGTGCTGGCGCGCGGCGGCAACGGCGGATGGGGCAACAAGCACTTTGCGACACCCACCCGGCAGGCCCCCCGCTTTGCCAAGGCGGGGCTGCCGGGGCAGAGCCGCGAGGTGGTTTTGGAGCTGAAGCTGCTCGCCGACGTGGGGCTGGTGGGCTTCCCGAATGTAGGGAAATCCACCCTGCTGTCGGTGGCGAGCAAGGCGCGCCCGAAAATCGCCAACTACCATTTTACCACCCTCTTCCCGAATCTCGGCGTGGTGTATGTGGACGAGGGGGTCTCCTTCGTCATGGCGGACATTCCGGGCATCATCGAGGGCGCGTCCGAGGGCGCGGGGCTGGGACATGACTTTCTGCGCCACATCGACCGCTGTCGGCTGCTCATCCACATCGTGGACATCTCCGGCTGCGAGGGGCGCGACCCCATCGCGGACTTCGAGGCCATCAACGAGGAGCTGCGCCGGTACAGTCCGGCGCTCGCCGGGCGGAAGATGATTGTTGCGGGCAACAAGGCGGATATCGCCGCCGACCGCACGGCGCTCGACGCGCTGCGCGCCCATGTGGAGGGGCAGGGTTTCCCCTTTTTCGAGCTATCCGCCGCCACACAGCAGGGCACGCAGGAACTGCTGCGCGCGGCAGCGCATATGATAGCGGAGCTGCCCCCCGTCGTCGTATACGAGCCGACCTACACCCCCAAGCCGCCGGAGGTGGACACCACCGCGCCGCTCACGATCACGCGCGAGGACGACACATGGCTTGTGGAGGGGGCGTGGCTGCAAAAGATCATGGCAAACGTCAACTTTGGCGACTACGAATCGCGCAACTGGTTCGAGAAGATGCTCCGCAACGCCGGTCTATATGACCGGCTGGAGGAGCTGGGCATTCAGGACGGGGACACCGTGAGCCTCTATAACCTCGAATTTGAGTACCGCAGGTAAGTGCATTTCATGCAGTATGACAGGCGAAAAGAAAAAAATACCCGCCTGAATCTACAATTTACCCTTTTTTATCGGCGCGGCATGTGCTATACTGTAGGTTGATTCTATATGCATCGGAAAGGTGAACTGGTATGAACCTGATGAGACAAATATTTGGCACGAACTCCACCCGTGAGGTCAAGGCCATTATGCCCCTTGTGAATAAGATTGAAGCGCTGGAGGAGCCGTACAAGGCGCTGAGCGATCAGGAGCTGCAGGCGAAAACGCCGGAGCTGAGGGCCCGCCTGCAAAACGGCGAGACCCTGGACGATATCCTGCCGGAGGCCTTTGCCGCCGCGCGGGAGGGGGCGTGGCGTGTGCTGGGTATGCGGCCCTACCGCGTACAGCTCATCGGCGGCATCATCCTGCACCAGGGGCGCATCGCCGAGATGAAGACCGGTGAAGGCAAGACCCTCGTCGCGACCCTGCCCGCCTATCTCAACGCGCTCGCCGGGGACGGCGTGCACATCGTCACCGTCAACGACTATCTGGCAAAGCGCGACTCGGAGTGGATGGGCAAGCTCTACCGCTTCATGGGCCTTACGGTCGGCCTTGTCATCCACGCGGTGGAGCCGAAGGACCGCAAGGCGGCCTATCAGGCGGACATCACCTACGGTACCAACAATGAATTCGGATTTGACTACCTACGCGACAATATGTGCATCTACGCAAGCGAGATGGTGCAGCGCGGGCACGCGTTTGCCATCGTCGATGAGGTGGACTCCATCCTCATTGACGAGGCGCGCACACCGCTCATCATCTCCGGTCAGGGGGACAAGTCCACCCAGCTCTATACGCTGGTGGATTCCTTTGTGGCAAAGCTCACCTGCTTCCGCGTCGCGTCGGTCGACGAGAAGGAGGAGGAGGACCCCGATATCGACGCCGATTACGTCGTCGACGAAAAGGCGCGCACCGTCACCCTGACGGCGCGGGGCATCAAAAAGGCGGAGCAGCACTTCAATGTGGAGAATCTGGCCGACTCGGAGAACACCACCCTCTCCCACCACATCAATCAGGCCATCCGCGCGCGGGGCCTCATGAAGCGGGATACCGACTATGTCGTTAAGGACGGCGAGGTGATCATCGTCGACGAGTTCACGGGGCGGCTCATGTACGGGCGGCGCTACTCCGAGGGGCTGCACCAGGCCATTGAGGCCAAGGAAAACGTGGAGGTTGCGCGCGAATCCAAGACCCTCGCCACCATCACCTTCCAAAACTACTTCCGCCTCTACGGCAAGCTCTCCGGCATGACCGGTACGGCGATGACCGAGGAGGAGGAATTCAACCAGATCTACGAGCTGGATATTGTCGAAATTCCCACCAACAAGCCCCTCGCGCGTACCGACCGGGCCGACGTGGTGTATAAAAACACGGCGGGGAAATACCGCGCCATCATCACGCAGATTGAGGAATGCCACGAGAAGGGCCAGCCGGTGCTCGTCGGCACGGTGTCCATTGAGAAGTCGGAGCTGCTGTCCAAGCTTTTGCAGCAGAAGGGCATCAAGCATAACGTGCTCAACGCGAAGAACCACGAGAAGGAAGCGGAGATCATCGCGCAGGCGGGCAAGTTCGGGGCCGTCACCGTCGCGACCAACATGGCGGGGCGCGGCACCGACATCATGCTCGGCGGTAACGCGGAGTATCTCGCGAAAGCGGATCTCCGCAAGGCGGGGCTGACCGACGAGATGATCGCCGAGGCGACCGGCTACGCGGAGACTGACAACGAGGAAATTCTCGACGCCCGCCGCCGCTACAGCGAGGCGGAGCAGAAGTATAAAACCGAGATTCAGGAGGAGGCCGACCGCGTGCGCGGTGTGGGCGGCCTGTTCATTCTCGGTACCGAGCGGCACGAGTCCCGCCGCATCGACAACCAGCTGCGCGGGCGCGCGGGGCGGCAGGGCGACCCCGGTGAGAGCCGCTTCTTCCTCTCGCTCGAGGACGACATCATGCGCCTGTTTGGCTCCGAGCGGGTGATGGGCATGATGGAGACCCTCGGCGTGGATGAGGACACCCCCATCGAGCAGAAAATGCTCACCAACGCCATCGAGTCCTCCCAAAAGCGGGTGGAGTCGCGCAACTTCCAGACCAGAAAGAACGTGCTCGAGTACGACGACGTGATGAACACCCAGCGCAAGGTGATTTACGAGCAGCGGCGCAAGGTGCTCGACGGAGAAAACCTGCAGGCGAGCATCCACGGGATGCTCACAGGCGTCATCTCCAACGCGGTGCGCGGGCAGGCGGGTGAGAATAAGCACCTGACCGCCGAGGACCTGCACATCGTAACCGCCCCGTTCCGCGGCGTGTTCCTCACGCAGGAGGATCTGCATCTGACCGACGAGGAGCTGCAAAGCCGCAGTCTGGAGGACATTGAGGGCATGCTCCTCGAAAAGGCGGAGGAGGTCTACAAGCGCAAGGAGGAGGAGCTCGGCGAATCCATGATGCGCGAGCTTGAGCGCGTGATGATGCTGCGCGTCGTGGACGAATACTGGATGGACCACCTCGACGCCATGACCGAGCTGCGGCAGGGCATCGCGCTGCGCGCCTACGCGCAGACCGACCCGAAGGTGGAGTATAAGCGCGAGGGCTACGACATGTTCGAGCGCATGATCGCCGCCATTCAGGAAGAGACTGTCCGGCGTATCTTTATTGTGCGCGTGCAGGTCGGCGGCACCGTCAAGCGCGAGCGCGTGGCGCAGGTGACCGGCGAGAGCGGCGGGGACGACACGGTGAAAAAGCAGCCCGTGAAAAAGGGCGAGAAACCGGGCCGGAACGACCCGTGCCCCTGTGGCAGCGGGAAAAAATATAAGAAGTGCTGCGGTTTGAACGAGGAGTAATAACAGGGGGCGACAGGCGTGCGCCCGTACCCGAAAGGATGTTATTCGATGCAATTTACGGCAGTACACCAGGAAGGACTTACGTACCACACCGCCGATGGCTTCACCGCCGTCGGCGGTGTGGCACACGCATTTTCCACCCGTATGGGGGGCGTGTCGGAGGGGATATTCTCCTCTCTCAATCTCGGTGTGAACCGGGGGGACGACCCGGAGCATGTCAGGGAGAATTACCGCCGCTTCTGTGCCGCGCTGGGTGTGCAGCCGGAGCGGCTGGTTTTTTCCCGTCAGGTGCACGCCGACGGGGTGCGTACCGTCACCTGCGCCGATATCGGCAAGGGGCTTGACCGCGCCATCGACTACGAGGCGGACGCCCTCATGACGGATATCCCGGGTATTGTGCTGGCGGTGTTTACCGCCGACTGCCTGCCCGTTCTCCTCTATGACCCCGTCCGCCGCGCCGTCGCCGCCGTCCACGCGGGCTGGCGCGGCACCGCGCTGGATATTGCGGGGCGGGCGGTCGCGCGCATGGGGGAAGTGTACGGTTCCGACCCCGCGGACATACTGGCGGCGGTGGGGCCGTGCATCGACAAATGCTGTTTTGAGACCGGCGCGGATGTGCCGAACGCCATGACTGAGGCCATTGGTTCCGCCGCGCTTCCTTATATCGCATCGCAGCCCGCGGGGAAATTCCACGTTGACCTCAAGGGAATCAACACCTGCATGTTGAAGCGGGCGGGACTACAGGCGGCGCATATCTCCGTTTCGGATGCCTGCACATCCTGCCGCCCGGACGAATTCTGGTCCCACCGCGTGACGCAGGGAGAGCGGGGGAGTCAGGCGGCGGTGATCGCGCTGGAGGGCTCCGCATGATGCGGCGGCTGCTTCTCTTGGCGCTTGCGGCGGCCCTCTGCGCGGGCATGACGGGCTGCGGGGAGACGGAATCCGCACCGGAGAGTACGCCGGAGAGCACCGCTACGGCGGCGCCTTTGGTACAGACCGCATCCGTCCCATTTGTACTGCCTTATGTACCCTCGGCGGATTTTTCGCCCCTAACAGGGGAAAATACAATCAATCTCGCGCTCGGGGGACTGATCTACGAGGGGCTTTTTACCATAAGCCCAACCTTTGATGCCGAGTTGACGCTCTGCCGGGAATATAGCGTGAGTGAGGATGGCCTCACATGGCACTTTCTGCTCAAAAGCACGACCTTTTCCGATGGGACGTCGCTCACCGCCGCCGACGTGGTGTCATCGCTGAACACGGCGCGGCAGAGTACGCGGTACAAGGCGCGGCTCTCCGGGGTGAAGGACGTCACGGCGTCGGCGGACGGCGGGGTGGACGTCACCCTTGCGTCGCAAAACGGCGGACTGCCCCAGCTTTTGGATGTCCCCATCGTGCGCGAGAGCGGCGATCCAACTCTCCCCCTCGGCACAGGCGCGTATGTCATGCGGACGGAGGGCGAGGAGAGAAGACTTGTCCGCCGGGAGGGGAGAGAGGAGGGGCTTGCCGAAATCCCGCTCTACGCGGTGGAGGGGGACTCTATGCTCCTCAGCGCGGTGGAGGGGGGCGAGGTTTCCCTCGTGCAGACCGACCCCGCCGCGACCGGCGCGCTACGCTTTTCGGGCAAGCTGGATAGCTGTGACTTTTCTACGAGCGTGATGGTCTATGTAGGCTTTCAGACACAGAAGGGACTGTGCAAGGATACAGAACTGCGCGTGGCGCTCCAGCGCGGGTGTGACCGCGACTCCATCGCAAGCGCCCTCCTCTCGCGGCACGCCCAGTCGGCGGCCCTGCCGGCGTCCCCAGCGTCCGATCTCTACGACAGTACGCTCGCGCAGTCGCTCGCGTATGCGCCCGGCGACGTGGGGGAGGCGCTGGATGCACTCGGTTGGGTGATGGGGGACGACGGCGTGCGCGTCAAGGGGAAGCAGAAGCTCACCCTCACGCTGCTCGTGAGCAGTGAAAACAGCACGCGCGTCTCGGTGGCCGAGCGCCTCGCGTCCGACTTCCAGAGTATGGGCGTGGGGGTGACGGTGCAGGAGGCGGAATGGGACGAATTTCTCACCCTCGTGAAGAAGGGGAGCTTTGACCTCTATCTCGCCGAGACGCAGATGACGGCGGATTTTGATCCCGGGGCGCTGGTACTCAGCGGCGGCGCGCTCAACTACGGCGGCTACGCCGATGCGGAGGTAAAAGAGTTGACGGCGGCACTGCGCGCGGCGCAGGGTGAGGCGCGCCCCGCCGCCGCGCAGGCGCTTTATGCAGGCCTTGCGGAGAATCCGCCCATGGTGGTGCTGTGCTTTCGCAACTGGTCGCTGCTGACGAAGCGCGGGCAGATTACGCGCCTCACCCCCAGCCAGGGGAATTATTTCTATCACTTCTCCGATTGGATCATCCAAACGGAAAAAGAAATTGTGGAGGATGGTTAAATGAGTCAGGTATTTCGCTGTTATGTGGAGAAAAAGCAGGGGTTCGACGTGGACGCGCAGGGCGTTTATAAAGAATGTAAGGAGCTGCTCGGCATCGGCGGCATCACCGGCGTGCGCCTGCTGCGCCGGTACGATCTGGAGGGGCTGGACGAGAAGACCTATCAGGCGGCGCGCGGGACGGTGCTCAGTGAGCCGCAGGTGGACGACCTGTATGACGACGCCCTGCCCGACATCCAGGAACCACACAGCGTGCTCGCCATTGAGCCGCTGCCCGGGCAGTACGACCAGCGCGCGGACTCCTGCGCGCAGTGCATCCAGATGATGACGGGGGGGACGCGCCCTGCCGTGCGCACGGCGAATATCTACGTGCTGGAGGGGGCGCTGACGGCGGAGGACGTGGACGCGGCGCGCGCCTATCTCCTCAACCCCGTGGATTCCCGCGCGGCGCAGATGGACAAACCGGATACGCTCGCGGTGGAAGCGCCCGAACCTGCGCCGGTGCAGAAGGTCGAGGGCTTTTGCAAGATGAAGGAGGGGGCGCTGCGTGAACTGCGCGGCGAATACCGCCTTGCCATGGACGTGGCCGATCTGCGCTTTTTGCAGCAATATTTTAAGGAGGAGGAAAAGCGCGACCCGACGGTGACGGAGCTGCGTGTGGTGGATACCTACTGGTCCGACCACTGCCGCCACACCACGTTTCTCACCCGTATTGACGCGCTCACCACCGACGACCGCGAGGTTGACCAGACCTACCGGGGCTATCTGTCCCTCCGGCAGGAGATCTACGGCCCCGACGCCGACGAGACGCACCCACAGTGCCTCATGGACATCGCCACCATTGGGGCGAAGGTGCTCAAGCGGCGCGGCCTGCTGCCCGATCTGGACGAGTCCGACGAGGTCAACGCCTGCTCCGTCAAGGTGCAGGTGGATGTGGACGGTACGCCGGAGGACTGGCTGCTGATGTTCAAAAACGAGACGCATAACCACCCCACCGAAATTGAACCTTACGGCGGCGCGGCGACCTGCATCGGCGGGGCAATCCGTGACCCGCTTTCCGGGCGCGCGTATGTCTATCAGGCGATGCGCCTTTCCGGCAGCGGCGACCTGCGCGACCCGATTTCCGAGACGATGGAGGGCAAGCTCCCCCAGCGGAAGATCGCAACGGAAGCGGCGGCGGGCTACTCCTCCTACGGCAACCAGATCGGCGTGGCGACGGGTATCGTGAATGAGCTCTACCACCGCGGCTATATCGCAAAGCACATGGAGCTCGGTGCGGTGCTCGGCGCGGCACCCGCATCGCATGTGGTGCGCTTGCAGCCGGAGCCGGGGGATCAGATTCTCCTGCTCGGCGGGCGTACGGGGCGCGACGGCATCGGCGGGGCCACCGGCTCTTCCAAATCCCACGACAAGCAGTCGCTCGGCAGCATGGCGTCGGAGGTGCAGAAGGGCAACGCCCCGGAGGAGCGGAAAATCCAGCGCCTGTTCCGCGACCCCGACGTGACGCGGATGATCAAGCGCTGCAACGACTTTGGCGCGGGCGGCGTGTCGGTCGCCATCGGAGAGCTGGCCGACGGGCTTGCGATCAACCTCGACGCGGTGCGCAAAAAGTACGATGGGCTGGACGGCACCGAGCTCGCCATTTCGGAAAGTCAGGAGCGCATGGCGGTGGTGGTCGCCCCGGCGGACGCGGAGGAATTCATCGCGGCGGCGGCAAAAGAAAATCTGGAGGCGTATGTGGTCGCGGAGGTCACCGCGGAGCCCCGCATGGTCATGCGCTGGCGGGGGGAGAAGATTCTGGACCTCTCCCGCGATTTCCTCGACACCAACGGTGCCGCGAAGCACGCCAAGGCGGATATCCCCTATATCGAGCGCCCCATTGAGGGCTTTCACATCCCCATCCTGCGCGCGAGCGCGGGGGGCGTACACAACGCCTCCCAGCGGGGGCTTGCGGAGCGCTTTGACTCCACCATCGGCGCGGCGTCGGTGCTGGTGCCCTTTGGGGGCAAATACCAGCGCACCCCCGCGCAGGTCATGGCGGCGACCCTCCCCGTCGCGCCGGGGAAAAGCACCGACACCTGCTCCGTCATGGCGTGGGGCGGCAACCCCCGCCTGATGGACCGCGACCCCTACGGCGGCGCGTTCGAGGCGGTGATTGATTCGCTCTGCAAGCTCGTGGCGGCGGGCTGCGATTACAGCAAGGCATACCTCAGCTTTCAGGAGTATTTCCCCCGCATGACCGACGACCCCAAGCGCTGGGGCAAGCCCGCGGCGGCGCTGCTCGGCGCGCTCAAGGCGCAGATCGGCCTGCGGGTCGCCGCCATCGGCGGCAAGGACTCCATGTCCGGCAGCTTTTTAAACCGCGACGTGCCGTCCACCCTCATCTCCTTCGCGGTGGGCACCATGCCCGCCGGGCAGGTGCTTTCACCGGAATTTAAGGAGGCGGGGCATGTGGTCTACCTCTTTGCCCCCGACCGGAACAGGGGCACCGACGGTGTGCGCGAGATGTGGGACAACTTCCTGCGCTACAACGCAAACGGGCAGGTGCAGGCGGCCTATGCCCTGGGGAACGGCGGCCTGAGCGAGGGGCTTATCAAAATGTCGCTCGGCAACCGCATCGGCTACGCGGTGAACGCCGAGACGGAGTCCGATAAATTCTACGGCCCCGAAACCGGCGCGATTCTGGCCGAATGCACCGGCGTGATTGAGGGCGCTACCGCCATCGGCGTCACGACGGAGGACGAGATGGTGCGCCTTCCGGGCGACGAGGCCCCCATCGACGAGCTGCTCGCCCTCTCCGAGCGCGCCATGCGTGAGGCGTACCCCACCACCACCGCCGACACCGGCGCGGTGGAGCAGATCACCTGCGACAAGCGCGCCCCCATCGTCTGCAAGGCGAAGACGGCGCAGCCGCAGGCGGTGATCCCCGTCTTCCCCGGCACAAACTGCGAGTACGATACCGCGTCGGCCTGCATCAAGGCGGGCATTACGCCGGAAATTCTGGTCATCCGCAACCAGACGGCGGACGACCTTGCCCAGTCCTCCGCGGCGCTCGCGCAGGCGCTCTCTAAGGCGCAGATGCTCATCCTCCCCGGCGGCTTCTCCGGCGGGGACGAGCCGGACGGCGCGGCGAAATTTATCTGCGCCTTCCTGCGCAACCCAAAGCTCACCGACGCGGTGCACACCCTGCTCCGTAAGCAGGACGGCCTGATTCTGGGCATCTGCAACGGCTTTCAGGCGCTTGTCAAGCTCGGCCTGCTGCCCTACGGCGAAATCCGCACCGCCGACGCGCAGGCCCCCACCCTCACCTATAACACCATCGGCAGGCACCAGAGCCGCTACGTCACCACCCGTGTGGCGTCGGTGCAGTCCCCGTGGATGTTAAAGTGTGAGGTCGGTGAACTGCACACCATCCCCGTCTCACACGGGGAAGGGCGCTTTGTCGCGCCGGAGGCGGTGCTTGCAAAACTGGCGGAGGGCGGCCAGATCGCCACGCAGTACACGGATTTTGACGGCAATCCCGCCATGGATATCGATGTGAACCCCAACGGCTCTATGCGCGCCATTGAGGGGATTTTCTCGCCCGACGGGCGCGTGTTCGGCAAGATGGGGCACACCGAGCGCTATGGCCCCTATGTCGCGAAAAATATACCGGGGAATAAGTATCAGCCCATCTTTGAGGGCGGGGCACTGTATTTTAAGTAAACCTCTGCGCCTTGCGGAGGGGGTTCCCCTTGCTCTTTGGGGGCTTGCCCCCATGTTTCGCCTGCGCGGCGGGCGCACCCCTTTCCGCGTGGAAAGGGGTGGGAAAGACGGTCGGGGGAAGTGTCCCCCGACACCCCCTCAAGGGCTGGGTGCGTGTCCTCCGGCGGCAAAATGTTCAGCACCCCCATCGCCCTTTGGCCTCTTAAAAACGCCCGGTGCCCTCCCCCGCCCGATACTGCCCCAAACATGGAAGCCGTTATCAGAGGTGTACCGAGGGGGTTCCCCTTGCCCTTTGGGGGCAAGGGGAACCCCCTCGGCAAGAAGCAGAGTCCCCCAATGCTAAAGCGCCGGTGTTCCAAACCCATCTGGAACACCGGCGCTTTGCTTGTATTGGTCATATCAATTGGCAGTTAACCTTTCTTAGCCCGTCCGCCCCCTTTTACATAGCAGGCGATATCGGAAAGCTCGCAGTCAAGGAGATAACATAGGTCATCCAGTGTGTTGGTAGATACAGACATATTTTTGCGCAGGCGCTGAATTGTGCTACTGCTAACACCATACTTTTCCCGTAGTGTGTATGTAGTAAATCCTCTCGCTTTCATCGTATCCCATAATGGCGTGTAAATAATCATTATAGCAATTGAACTTATTACCCGGAATAACCACAGGCGGCAAACCAACCTGAGATATCAGAACTAGAGACGCAGTCAAAGGCATCAGGAATAGCGGCGTGCAGAGAATCGACAGTACGAGCTTTCACCATACGCAGATAGGCTTTGATTTTACTCCACATCTGCTCAATAGGATTGAGATCAGGGCTGTATGGTGGAAGATAAAGGATAGTCGCCCCGGAAGATGCTACCAGTTCAGCAACGCCAGCCACTTTATGGGAGCGCAGATTATCCATGATTACAATGTCCCCGGGGTGCAGAGAATCAACAAGGAATTCTCTGAGGTATTCCTTGAAGCGTTCTCCGTTCACCGCGCCTGAGAAGGTTGTGTAAACCCTTTCTCCATTGATGCGGACAGAGGATAGAATCGTTGTAGACACTCCTGTATTGAGGGGTACCGCATCATTTGCCCTCTTACCTCCCTGTGCTCTGGCATAGAGCCGGGACATGTTCGTGTTTACCCCGCTCTCATCGAGAAATACCAGTTTGGATAAATCCATCTCAGGTTGACCATTGACCCAGACATTGCGTTTTTCTACTACGTCCGGTCGATCCCGTTCACTGGCATGTATTGTCTTTTTTTATAGTGGTAATTCAACTTATCCCGGATGATACGGCTGAGCGCAGAGATGCTGATCCCAATCTCCAGTTCCTCTATAATTTCTGCCAATGTGATGTCACAACGCTCATCTAACAGCGCTCGAAGTTCGGCCAATTTTTCTTCATCCAAAGAAGGCTTCCTTCCATATTGGTGTGGTCGTGGCTGGATATCTCCCGTTTCCTTCACGAGTTTGAACAGGTCATAGATTGTACTACGTCCCACGTGATACACGCGGACGATCTCCTCGATTTTCATGCCCTCTTCTCGAGCCTGCATAATCATTTCTCGCTTCTCTATACTCGTCATTTTCTCACCGCTGTCATTTTCTTCCCATCATACACCATCCGGGTTATTTGTCAAATCGCTATAGAAAAACCTCTCTTGTCTAAAGAAATGGGGGGCGTTGCAAGTGTGCAACACCCCCCAGACCGAAGACAAAGCGGGCATCACTGCATCATGCAGCGGTGCCCG
>JAJQEJ010000054.1 GCA_021201735.1 Oscillospiraceae bacterium
CATAATCTTAACACCCCTTATCTTATTTGTAAATCTTTTCATGCGGTTGCCCTGCAAATTCACATTGAATGCATTGACTTTAGACCGCAAAATTGGTATTATAAATAGTCAGACATACCCTTCATCATAAGGGTTACAGGAGAGGGAGTCTTAAACGTATGTTGACGCTCAGCGATTTCAAAGAGGCCCGGAAGGTTCTGGCCGGAGTGATACTGGATACGGACCTGATTTACAGCAAGCGCTTTTCTAAGGCGACGGGGAACCAGATCTATCTGAAGCCGGAGAACATGCAGGTGACTGGCGCATATAAGATCCGGGGGGCATATTACAAGATCAGCACCCTCAGCGAGGAGGAGCGCGCGCGCGGGCTGGTGACGGCCTCGGCGGGTAACCACGCGCAGGGCGTGGCATACGCGGCGCAGGCGGCAGGGGTACCGGCGACCATCGTCATGCCGACCACAACGCCGCTGGTCAAGGTCAATAATACGAAGGAGTACGGCGCAAAGGTGATCCTGCGCGGGGAGAGCTTTGATGACGCGGCGGCACTGGTGGAGGAGCTCCGGCAGGAGCAGGGGCTGACCTATATCCACCCGTTTAACGACCTGACGGTGGCGACCGGACAGGGGACAATCGCCTATGAGATTTTTCAGGACCTGCCCGACGTGGATGTCATTTTGGTGCCCATCGGCGGCGGGGGACTCGCCGCGGGGGTGGCGACGCTTGCAAAGCTGTTAAACCCCAACGTGCGGGTGGTCGGCGTGGAGCCGTCCGGCGCGGCGGGCATGCAGGCTAGCATCGCCGCCGGCAAGGTGGTGAGCCTTGAAACGGTGGACACCATCGCGGATGGCGTGGCGGTCAAGACGCCGGGCGATCTGGTCTTTCCCTATATCCAGAACAATGTGGACGAGATCCTGACCATTGACGACAGCGCGCTTGTGGAGGCTTTTCTGGATATGATGGAGCAGCACAAGATGATCGTGGAAAACGCGGGGCTTCTGACTGTGGCGGCGCTGCGGCATCTGGACTGCAAGGGGAAGAACGTGGTGCCCGTACTCTCCGGCGGGAATATGGACGTCATTACGATTTCCTCTCTTGTCCAGCACGGATTAATCTACCGCGGGCGCGTGTTTACCTTTTCGGTGCAGCTTCCCGACCGCCCCGGCGAGCTGCAGCGCGTGGCTGAAATTCTGACGCGGGAAAACGGCAATATCATTAAGCTGGAGCACAACCAGTTTGTCAACATCAACCGCCAGAGCGGGGTGGAGCTGCGTGTCACGCTGGAGGCGTTTGGCCACGCGCACCGCAAGGATATTTTAGAGGCGATGCGAGAGGCAGGGTACCACGTAAAAGAAGAGGAGACCGGCGGTTTTTACAGCTGACGCCCCAAAAAGGCGAACCGCCCGAGGCGGCAGCATTTTTGCAAAGCAAAAATGCGCCACCCGCCGGGTTGCCCCGGCGGGTGGCTATCTATATGATGCGGCAGCCGGACGGGGCGCAGTCGAAAGGCCGAAGTCCCGTTGGGTACGCCAGGAGAAGACGTGAATAACTGTCACCGCCCGGCTTTCTGCCGCTTGCAGTATCCTATGTGCCGGACGGGTTGCCTGTGCGCGTGGGGATACGACGGCAGAAGGGCGAAACGATTGATTCGCACGAAAAGGAGTCCAAGAGCATGATAAAAATAGCGCCATCCATTCTTTCCGCAGATTTTGCAAATTTGGAGCGGGAGGTCCACAGGATATCCTCCGCCGATTGGGTGCACGTCGATGTGATGGACGGGGCGTTTGTCCCGAATATCACCATTGGGGTGCCGGTGGTCAAGTCCCTGCGCAGGTGCACGGATATGTTTCTCGACGTCCACCTGATGATCGATAAGCCGGTGCGCTATATTGAGGCATTTGCGCAGGCGGGGGCCGATCTACTCTCTGTGCATCTGGAGGCCGACCACCCCACGCAGATTGAGGCGGCGCTGCAGCAAATGGAGCAGTGCGGCGTGAAGCGCGGAGTCGCCCTGCGGCCGATTACGAAGGCGGAGGCGATCTTGCCCTATCTGGAGCAGCTGGATCTTGTCCTGATTATGACGGTAGAGCCCGGCTTTGGCGGGCAGCCGTTTCTGGAAGGGCAGCTCGAAACCATCAGCCATGTGAGAACCCTCATTGACCGCATCAACCCCGCCTGTCGGCTGGAAGTGGATGGCGGCATCAATCCCGAGACGGCGAAGCGTGTCGTCGCGGCGGGGGCGGACACCCTTGTTGCGGGCAGCTCAGTCTATGGCGCGCCCGATGTGGCGCTCGCCATCGAAGCCCTGCGCGGCTGACGGCGCAATACGGAGCAAAGGAAGGAAACCGGATGCAATATTTTCCGCCCGCGCTGGAGCGGCTTGTCGAGCAGTTTGCCCGCCTGCCCGGCGTTGGGACCAAAAGCGCACAGCGCCTCGCTTTTTTTCTCCTCTCTTTTCCAGAGGAGGAGGCGGTGGCGTTTGCCGACGCCATTGTCACGGCGAAGCGTGAGATTCACTGCTGCCCCATCTGCCAGAACTTTACGCAGGGGGAGGGGCCGTGCGCCGTCTGCGCAAGTGGCAAGCGCGACCGGGAGGTCATCTGTGTCGTGGCGTCGCCCAGGGATATGCTGGCGATGGAGCGCGCGCGGGAGTACCACGGTCTCTACCATGTGCTGCACGGCGTCATCTCCCCGATGAACCACGTCGGCCCGGATGACCTGCACATCAAGGAGCTGCTTGCGCGCGTTGCGGATGGCGAGACGCGAGAGGTTATCATGGCAACCAATCCGGACACGGAGGGGGAGGCGACTGCAATGTACCTCTCCCGACTGTTAAAGCCCTTCGGTGTCAAGGTGACACGCCTGGCGTACGGCATACCCGTGGGGAGCCACCTCGAATACGCCGACGACGCCACCCTCATGCGTGCGCTGGAGGGACGGCGGGAAATTTTATCCTAGCGGGGCATTTTAAAGCTTTCTTTAAGGTCTTTTTCTTATACTATACCGTGCCCAATTATCATTTTGAAATAAGGAAGTGCCCAAAGCATGAAGAAAACTACACTGGTAGCAGTCACAGCAGCAATGGTAAGCATCTCTCTTCTGGCCGGCTGTAGCAGCACCGAACAGACGGTGCAGAGCAGCGCCACGCCGAGCGTGGGGCTGGAGAGCGAAGGGATCACCGATCTGCCGCCGCGCGATGCAAGCAACATGCCGGAGGATGCGATCTACGGCGAGATTGCCTCTGTCCAGACAGACAGCATCACCCTCTCTCTCGGTACAATGGCACAGCAGACACTGCCGGACGCCGATGCGGCCATGCCCATGCCCACGGATGGGACGGATACGGCGGATTTCGCGCAGCAGGGCGGTAGCCTGCTAGAGCTGACAGGTGAATCGCAGGAAATTGCGATCACGGACGCCACCGAAATCACCCGCCGCGGCATGGGTGGTGGCATGGGCGGCGGGAATCGTAACGGGACTGCCCCCACAGATGCATCCGCCATGCCGTCGGACGCGCAGAACGCTTCCGCACCCACTGGCGGCGGACAGATGGAGTTGGAAAGCACCGTACTTACCCTCGCTGACCTCACCGCCGGTGACACCGTTATGGTTACCCTAAACGACGATGGAAGTGCCGCAACCATTACCGTGATGACGACCATGGGTGGAGAAATGGGCGGACCAAACGGCGCGCCGGATGCCGGTAGCATACCGGCGGAGTAAATCCGGTATGAGCGCCTGCCCAACCGCGCGAGACGGGGCTGTAGCAAGCCGTAATGGTTTGCTCTACAGCCCCGTCTCGCGTAGACAAAAGGTACACCGGACGATTCAGTCCAGCGGTAAAATGTCAAGCAAATAAAACGTTAGAATCAGGACTGAAAGGGGGCTGAAAACTGCAAAATGCAAAAAGAAATACTCCCAACCAAGCCCTGTTCTTGGGATTCAAAAAACAGGGCAGCTTTACACAAGTAGTATTGAGAACGGTTGCCGGACTTGATGAGACGAGTATTCTGTGCTTCAAATTGACCGGATTGGTGCTGTGTCCATGTGAGGCCTGCATATTTGGCAAGCCCTGCTTGTCCATCAAAGCGGTTGATGTCGCCGATTTCAGCGATGATACCAGCCGAAAAGACCGGGCCGATGCCGGGAACTGATGTCAGCGTGTTGGGGATATTTTCGAATTGACGCGCAATTTCTTTGTCCAGCGTCTTGATTTGGGTCTGAATCGTTCGCATGGAGGATATGGAAATTGAGAGCACTTGGGTTACCGAGTCGTTGACTGTTTTCGGCAAACGATAGGAGCCCCTTGCTACCGCTTGAACCGCTTTGGCTGTTTCATCGGGATGAGCGAAGCGATTTTTGCCCTTCGCCGCAATCAATGCGGCAAGCTGCGCAGTGTCCATATGAGCGATGTCATCAGGGGTCTCAAACTCGTCGAAGACCGCCAATGCAGCAGCCCCGTAGTGGTTGGAAAACACCTTCTCCTGTGTGAGGCCGGAGCATTTCATGAAGAGATGGTTCATGAAGCGTTGCTTCTCCCGCGTTAGATTTTGGACTGCATAGAATCGAGCGCGAGTCGCGAGTTAAGTTTTGCAGGGCTTTGTAGCGATAATCGTCCATGTAAACGGCGGGGGTGATTCGCCCGAAACGAAGGTTGTCCGCGATGACAAAAGCATCCACTGCATCATTCTTTGGCAGGTCTGAATAGGCATCCTTAAACTTATTATACGAGGGGGTGACAGTATGTATCTGCCCGGTACGGTCAATGAACGCATCGCTGACTTGCGCGTAAGCAAAGGATTGTAGCAAAAATAATGGGCAGGAATGATTGACATTTCTGCGTCACAGCGAAGCAAAGTGATAGCGGCGAAAATCATGTTAGCGCAGATACCATATGGGGAGTATCGGCGTATGAGAGGTAATCTACAATGAATGATTTTACACATGCGCTGATCAGTAGCGGCCCCAATACGATCATTCCCGACGAACACAACCTTTTTGGGAAGCTGATTGGGACTTGGAATTTTGAATGGATTGGGTACCCGGGAACGGATAGAGAGCGGCACGCGAAAGGTGAATGGATTTTCTCTTGGGTACTGAACGGCACGGCGGTACAGGACATTTTTATCGTACCTTCACGCAAAGAAAATGCAATCAATCCACAGCCTGACGCAGAATTTGGTACAACACTCCGCTTCTTTCATCCTGCTGATCATACATGGAGCATTTTCTATGGTAGCACTGTTGCCGCAGTCCGTTTGTCGGCAGAAAGAAACGGAGAGGAAATTGTGCTTACAGAAATGACCAAAGGCGATATGAAATGGATTTTTTCCGATATGACCGATGAAACATTTCACTGGAAGCATATCAAAACAGCCGATAACGGCGAAACATGGTATACGCATATTGAAATATTTGCTACACGGCACGCATAGTCGACTTTAAGGATAGCAGGCGGATTCGGATGAGGTGAGAATCAGTGAAAATCAGAATAGCTGAATATGGTGATATAAACACCATTAGCTGCGTTTTGGCGGCAAGCTGGAAATCCGCGTATCGTGGAATTGTAAATGACGATTATCTTGATAGGCTAAAGGATGACCATTGGGTGGACTTCTTGACCACAGGATTTGACAACGGAGATCATTTCGCAATGATTTTGGAGGATGACCAGCATATCATCGTTGGCGCAGCAATTCTGAGGGGAGAACGGAACATAGCCAATCTAATATCATTTTATTTGCTACCTGAGAAAATAGGCCACGGCTTTGGGCACGCCCTTTACAGCGGTGTTGAAGATGAATTGAGGAACAGAGGTTTTAGAAAGTGCGTTCTTGATGTTTTGGGGCATAACAAAAGAGCGATCCTCTTCTATAAAAAGCACGGCTTTACAAGCACAGATGAAGTAATCAAAACTACTTTGGGCAATGGCGAATATTTCTGTAACGTGTATGAAAAGCGAGTGAGATGATCAGGCTTAAAAATATCCTTCATAACTAATATGAAGGATCAGACCGAAGACAAAGCGGGCATCACTGCATCATGCAGCGGTGCCCGCAACGCA
>JAJQEJ010000078.1:0-16235 GCA_021201735.1 Oscillospiraceae bacterium
TGCGGGCACCGCTGCATGATGCAGTGATGCCCGCTTTGTCTTCGGTCTGACGGACAATCACCAATGGATGATTGTCCGCTTTTACACGCCTACGTGCTATTTTCTATTGTGCTGTATCCGGCAGGGAGTCGTCCTCGTCAATCCATTTCTGCACATCGACCACGCGATACAGCATTTTCGTATCGCGGATCACCACCCGCGCAATGCCCGCGTTGATGATGAGCCGCCGACACAGGGCACAGGATGTAGTGTCCGGCAGGACGCCTCCGCTGGCTGGATCGCGGCACACCATATAGAGCGTCGCGCCGAGCATGTCCCGTCTTGCCGCTGAAATAATGCAGTTCTGCTCGGCGTGAACCGAACGGCACAGCTCGTACCGCTCACCGGACGGAATCTTCATCGCCTCGCGCGTGCAGTAATTGAGCTCGGTACAGTTCGCCCTGCCCCGCGGCGCGCCGTTATAGCCGGTTGAGATAATCTCGTCGTGCCGCACCAGAATCGCGCCGTAGCAGCGGCGCAGACAGGTTGACCGCTCCGCCACAGTTTCGGCGATATCCAGATAATAGTTTTCCTTGTCAATCCGCATCACGTGTACACCTCCGACAATGCGCAATCATATCCTGTATAGTATAGCCCCTCTCCCCTTCCGGCGCAAGTACAATTCACATATTGTTTACGTTTCCGCGCTTGACGTATTCATGGGAAACGTCTATCATAGTATATAAACTTAAACCACTGCAGGTGGGCTCTGCCGCCTATTCTGAAAGCGGGAAAAGGAGGTTCGTACATTGATGAATTGGTTGCGACGCGTAATGTACGGCCGTTATGGCAGCGATCAGCTGTCTGTTTTCCTGATTGCAATCTATGTTGTTCTTGCCTTTGTTGCGATGATAACACGCCTTTCCTTCTTGTCCTGGATAGGGCTTGTTTTTTTGATCATCGCTTTTTTCCGCATCTTCTCACGCAATATTCCACATCGCCGCGCCGAAAACATGCGCTTTATGAACTTCGCCGCACCATTGATTCGGTGGCTGAAAATGCGCCGCACCATAGCACGGGACAAAGAGCACCGCTATTTTCGCTGTCCCAACTGTGGCCAGTGCCTGCGCGTGCCGCGGGGTAAAGGCAAGGTCACCATCACCTGCCGTTCCTGCGGTATCAGCTTTGAGGAGAACAGCTGATTATACGGCAAAAATAGCGCTTGCATTTTTATGCAACCTGTGCTATCATAAATAAGCTGTCAATTTGGATATGCGGCTGTAGCTCAGTTGGATAGAGTGACTGGCTACGAACCAGTAGGTCGGGGGTTCGAATCCCTTCAGCCGTACCAACTAAATTGGCCAATATGTACATACGGCCCGCAAAGCCAGTGTACAAGCGGCCTAAAGGACTTTTTGAGAGTGATCTCAGAAAGTCCTTTTTCACATGTGCAAAGACGGAAGATCGGATGAAAATGCGACTTGAGGCATTATCAACAAGCGGCATGGAAAAGCGGCATGGAAAGATCAACATGCCGCCCATGTTTTTATACGGATTGATTGGTTGCGCTATTCAACTCCAGCATATCCTCCACAGTAATGTCTGGGTGATGATAACGCTTCCTGTCCTTTGGAACATTAGGATGGCCCACCGCCCTTTGCGGGCACCACTGTATGCAAGCCATACATTGCTGGCAGTTATCTCCAAAGGCAACAGCAGTGGAAGATACCTTTATATTCCCAACGGGGCAGATTCTTTCGCAAACCCCGCAATGAACGCAAGCGTTCGTTGTAAAATATTCCGCTTTTGTTGAAAAAATATCTTTTATGCCAAGCCACCCATTAAAAGTCTTGGAACAGAAAGTGGCCAGCTTTAAATTTATATCCTTTTTCACTCTTATCGGTGTGTCATTTTGTATCTGGTTCACGATTTTATTCACCGCTATGTTCGCATTGTCGAAGAGACGGCGCTGTCTTGATTCGCTCCATGCGGAAAATCCAACAATGTGATTGCCCGGTAGCTTGACTTCAAAACCTTGAATCGGGTTCTGCGTTTTTGGCTGTAACAGCCGCCTAAAGTCTGATAAAGTGAGTATATTGGCTCCACCGCAAGTTACGATTATGAATACCTTTTGATGGGGCTGCAAGCGCAACGCTTTACCCAGCTCGGCGACAGCTTTGGGCGGATGACCAAAGCAAGTCGGAATAACAAAACCTACCCGCTCATATTTTGCCGGGACTTCTTTGTTATCCTGCAAAGCCATCACAGAGATTACCTCCGTATCGGTCAATTTTTCTGCAACCGATCTCGCAACGGCTAAACTATTGCCGGTACCGGAAAAACAATACATAACATTCTGCATATGAATGCCTCCTGACGCAGTACCTATTACTGGGTGCAGAAGACTCCGAAATCTGGAGATTTTCTGCTCATTGCGCAAGTTCGTTCATTCCAATTAAGAACAGGGGTTTTTACCCCCGCCGCTCCATTGCGTGGCATTGAAGAAGGCCAGACCTATAAATATCTTCGTAAACACTCCGCAGTATCCCAGCAATCAACCCGCCCCGATTTATTTTGCACAGCTCTTCAGAATCGTTTTAACTCTATCTGCACGTGTATCGACGAATGTCTGGCTGGATTTTAGCCGCCCAGCCCATTCATCTTTCCCCAAATACAGCTTTTGTCTCCGCACAATTCCCCATCATTCAACAGTGCCGATATAGGTGAAGTTCTTGGGCGCGGTCGGCGCGTCTTTTCGCCCCGTCACAAAGCGGAAGGGTTTACCCTCGTGCTCAGAGGCTACCGCCATGTGGCACAAGGCAAGCCCCACATCCACATCGGTCATGTGATACATCATGCCCACAACACCACCCAATGACTGCTTGTAATAGACATGGATGACGCCGTCCTGCACCGCGAAGTACCAGGGCTGCCCATTCATCCCCGAAGGGGCCAGTCGGACTGCCTCCAGCCGTGAATCACTGCCAGAGGCGATTTCACTCACCGGTTTGCGGTCAAACTCCTCTATGCTTCTGGTGCCGGGTTCGTTGGGCTTGCCGAAAGCGAATCCGGCTATGTGGTCGGGGTCGCTTTGCTTGCTCTTGACGCCGGAGAGCCAGCGGGTGGCGTAGCCCTTGGAGTACAGATACAGCTCCACATGCTGGTAGAGGAACCCGGCGCAGACGCCCCGCAGGGGCTGCTCCTTCCCAGAAATGATCAGGTAATGGGGTGCCTTGCAGATGCCCAGGCCCTTGACCTCATCTGGCCCCAAGATTTTGTGGGTGAGCTCGGATTCGGGCAACAGCGGAGTCAGCCCGGAGATACAGGTTTCAATCTCTACAAGCGTCTGTGCGCCCAGCGGTTTCATATCATATTTGCGGCAGGATTTGCGGGTAAAGATATTCGAATAGATATCCATTATTCCCCTCCTTTTATATGTAGCGCATATGGCGTTTTTACTACTTATGCGCCATAACCATCACGCCCGCCGGCAGCTTTTCCTCTGCGTCAAACCCCAGGAGTTCTATGACTGACTCCGCGTTGACCGCCGCCATATAGCGCGCCTGCACATCGTATTCCTCCGCCACCAGATATTGATGCTCGCTCATTGAGCCAATAGTGTGGTACCCCCAGTTTGTGTTGCCCATGGGCACCTGATCAAGATCAATTACATAGATCCAATATGCGTAAGCGCCCTCGACATCGATCATCGCCACCTGTGAGCGGATGTCCTCTTCCATTATGGTCTCAAAGCTGTTATCCTCCCATAAAAACTTCCGTACACCGCTCTCCTGAACCAAATACAGTGAGACATACGGCTCAGAGCCCATGGCCAGCGGCACCACGAATCCTGTACCGTCGCGGTTTTTTCCGGTGGCAGCCCATCCCAACAACTGCAGAAGGTCTTCGTCAATTTCTTTACCGGTAAACTCCTCGCGCGGCGCTGAATTGCGCTGCTCAAGCGCTTGCAGCACCGGATTTGTTGCAATGGACTCCAGACTGCCGGTATCATTTGCAGATAAACCTTCGTCGTCCGGTTCGCCGGGAGTTAAGGACACCGAACTTTCATCGAACACGGTCGTGCTCTGCTGCACATCACTTGTGCCGTTGTTCGATGAGGTTGTGCATGCAGACATTGCAAATACCAAAACACATGCCATACAAACAGGTAAAATTCGTTTCATCATATTCTCCTTTATAATAAATTTTTTTATAAAACCCGACTTGTGGCTATTCGCTGGGGTGCCCATCGTCTGCTTGCACCGGAGCGGATTGATTTTTCCACAAGCGGAAGGTTTTCACATATGCGCAGTTCGGCGGCATGGCCGGATTAAATAAAGCGTGATACATATTGACACTGCCGCAATAGTGGTATTCATGAAATCGGTTTTGGAATACGCTGCACAGATGGGTTTCTTCATTGAGAAATTTACAGGGGGAAGACAGATCAATGATGACTTCGCCTGAATCGGAAACGGAGCGTGTGTAGCAGCACAGGCCGCAACGGTTGCATAAATCATCCCAGTGACCCCGCCATTTCCAGTATGCTCCGAAAATACGAAATAGTGTTTTAGACATAATCATTCCCTCTGCTTTTAGCTGATTAGAAATTGTTTTCTCATAATCTTAACTAACTCATCCACAAATGAATATAGACTGTCTTGCTCCGTGACAGCGATATATTTCTCACTGAGCAACTGGTAAAGCAGCAGCTTATAGTATTCTGCTATAACATCCGGTAGTGTAGTATCATGCCTGCCCAAATAATCGGGGCGAATGATCGCCGGCAACATCCTTCTTGTTTGTTCTCCAACAAGGCTGATGGACAGCTTTTTGCAGTAGCCCTCCCGGACAGCCTGCTCATAAAAGGCCTCAAACCGTGTCTGAACAGCCCTCAAGGCCGAGATGTAGGCGGCGTAAATATCAGGATATTTGCCTTCCAAGTCTGTAAGGAATTTAGAGCTGGAATATGCCGCAATCAGAACTGATTTGAAATAGATGGCCGATATGCTTGCAAGCACACTGTCAATCCCGGTGTCAGTTGAAAATTGCAATGCATTCAGGTGACCCCTTATCTCGCCGACCATATCACATACAATATCCTCTTTGCTCTTAAAATACTTGTACAATGTTGCCTTACTCAGTTTGACTTGTCTTGCAACCTCATCCATTGATATCCCATCAAAGCCATGCAGAGCAAAGAGAGAGAAAACCTGATAGGCTACGCGGGTTTTCGCCTCATCGGTAATAGGTAACGGCATAATCATCCTCCATATCATTGTGGAACACTCGATTAAGACTAATAATTCAGCATTTGTTTAAACCGTTTTTTATGTATCAGTTCAATCGAATGATAACACTGCACCACTGGTTTGTCAAGCATTTCGTAGAAAATTTGGAAATACGTAAACTGACAGAATGAAGAAAAAAGTGTATCGCCTGCCCATGAAGGAACTGGCACTGGATAGCGGTTATAACACCGGCGCTGTTCACCGTGGGCTGGAGTTGTTGGGCATTACTGGATATATCCCGGCGACAGACTTTCCTTACGCTCCACACAAATATGGATTTATATACGCACCTGAACAAGACGCATGCATCTGTCCTGAGGGGCAAACGCTAATATATCATCGGCTCAATTGCAATCAATCTACAGGGAAATACCTTCACTGCTATCAAGTTCAAGGAAGCGCCTGTCTTAACTGCCTTCGCAGGTCAAAATGCTTTGATTGCTTTGATAAGGTAGGAGTGCGGCGCAGGATTTTGGCCAGCAGTTGTTATCCGGCATTTCATAGGAGCCGCCAACGGGTAGGAACGCCGGAATATCTGACGATGATGCGGAAACGAAAAATCTGGGCTGAGGGCAGCTTTGCTGCTATGAAGCGGGAACACAATCTATCCAGAATCAGAAAACGAGGCATTGCAGCAGCTGCTGAAGAATGCCTCCTATCTGCGCTGGCATGAAACCTCAAGAGAGCAGTAAAAGCTCTCTGTTTTCTTTTTATGAGAAGCTTTTCTAGAGAAACTGGCACATTTTCTTGCAAATTGACACTTTGTCAACAGGTCCAATAAGTGTCGCAAATTGAAAAAATGGGCAAGAAAGAGGACATGGCCCGAAGTCTCTGGTAGAATGAAGTTACCACACCACATTCTAAAAGGAGACGAAGGACCATGTCCAAGAAAATTGTACAGCTAAATGAAGAAGTAATCAAGGGGGAGCGAAAGGAACTCATGCGCAACAGTGTAGAGGAAACCCTCAACGACCTGCTGGATGAGGAGGCGGAGCAGTTGACCAACGCCGCGCGTTAGCTAATCCACTGGGTGCACCCGCCGATATCGGGGCCGGGAACCAGGTTATGGCCTTTGTATAATTCATGTGCGCCATGAATGCCTTATCCTGATATACCTGCCAATCCACTGCCAATGACCAGAATTTCAGTATTGACTTCCTTCATAGCTGTCGCCCCCCCGTTTCTGTTTTCTTAATCTTTTGGGGGTGGTAAGTAGAGAACAACAAGCATCTGTGCGGACACGATCCCGGTATTTTTCACTTCCCGCTCGGTATCGGGGCCGAAGTGGATGGAATCGCCCTTTTTCAGCAAATGCTCTTGTCCGTCAATGTACACGGTCATTTCGCCCTCTATCACGTAATAGATGCTCTCCATAGGGTTGGAGCCCCGTTCTACGCCGCCTGCGGGGAGAAAATGTGTCAAGCCACAGGTGAGCATGCCGTCGTTTACGTCCTTCGGGTCATGCAGGCGGGTGGTGCGGCAGTCAACATGGCGCGCCGCGGTATAGGTATATGCCTCGTTTGCCTTTGTTACTTTATAGCTCATAACAGATACATCCCTTCCAAATTATACATTGCACTAGATAACGCAGGCGCTGCCGCCATCGGGATAGATGACCTGCCCGGTGACAAAGTCGGATGCAGCGGAAGCGAGAAATATTGCGGGGCCGATGTTGTCTGCGGTCACCCCAATGCGTCCCATTGGGATGTTGCGCAGGAGATTTGGCTTGAGCTGCGGATTTTGCGCAAATACCGTTTCCATCATGGGTGTGTCGGTAATGACCGGACCAATGGCATTTACCTGCACATTGTACTGTGCCCACTCCGCTGCAAGTCCCTTCGTAAGCATATCCACCGCGCCCTTGGTGGCGCCGTAGCCGGTGTTCCCGCCACCGCCGATGACTGCGCGAATCCCTCGAATGGAGGAGATGTTGATTATCTTTCCGCTGCGCTTTGCCACCAAAATTCGGCCAAATTCCCGGCAAGCCATCATCATACTGCGCACATTAATGGCAAACATCTCGTCCCACGTATCGGTCGGCATCTCAACCGTGGGGGACTTCTTGTTGACACCCTGGGAGTTGACCAGAATATCGACGGTTCCAAGTTTTGCCATGCATGCATCGGCCAGTGCTTTGATGGAGGCTTCATCGGAGGCATCTGCCGCAATGCAGGAGACCTCTTTTCCTGTGGTTTGGGCAATTTCCACGGCTGCCTCTTCCAGTGTCCGCTCATTCCGGCTGGAAATGACAACCTGTGCGCCGTAGCTAACAAGCCCCGTGGCAATGGCTTTCCCAATCCCGCCGCCACCGCCAATGACAACGGCCTTCTTTCCTGTGAGATCAAATAAATCTGTCATGTATATCAACCTTTCTTATCCTGTTTTGTTTCACTCTGAACAGAGCGTCTTTCATCTATAGTAGCAGCAAATCCTCGTGGACGTGCTTTGCGCTGTAATAAACGCGTTTAGATTGTTCCAGCTTGCGGAGTTGAACCGATTTAGATATAATAGGAGCACGAGGCGAAAGGAGCGTGGCGGCTATGGCGGCTGAAAAAAACAATTATCCCAGCATCCTGCAGGAAAATTTGGAGCTGTATCAGCGCGGCCAAATGCAGGTGCTTGAAATGGGGGATCATGTCGCGGATGGGGTTATTGTCGCGGACGAAAACGGCGATATCCTCGGTGCCAACGCACTGTTTTGCGCCTGGCTGAATGTTGCGGAGGAAGTGCTCCTCCATCAGCCCATCACAATCCTGCAAGGTCAGATTTCCGATGCCATTCGCGCTACGCTCTCTGCGCGCAAAACAGTGACTGCCGTGTTTTGGCAGGACACCACCCGCAAACAGGTACTCCTCACGAGCTCCCCGTTTTTTGACCGCAAGGGGCGCTTTTTATGCGCGGTGGCGGTTCTGCGGGATCTGTCGGATATCCTTGAGCTGAGCAGCCAGCTTCGCATACTGGACAATGAGCGAAACCAGACCCAAACCGAGCTTGCCACGCTCAAAAGCAAATATATCTCCAACTCCCTCATCGGGGACAGCCGTGTGATGCTCCAGCTCAAAAACACCATTGCACAGGTAGCAAAAACAACGGCCACGGTGCTCATTCAGGGAGAGACCGGTACGGGCAAGGAGATTGCCGCGCGTGAACTGCACAGGCAGTCCGATCGGGCGGACAAGCCCTTTATCACCGTGAACTGTGCCGCCATTCCTGAAAGTCTGTTGGAGTCGGAGCTGTTTGGCTACGCGCGGGGGGCCTTCACTGGTGCCTCCGCAAAGGATAAGCGGGGGTTGTTTGAAGAGGCCAACGGGGGAACCTTCCTGCTTGACGAAATTGGCGATATGCCCATTCAGCTGCAGACCAAGCTTTTGCGCGTTTTGCAGGAGCGTGAGATTCTGCGGGTGGGAGACCCCAAGCCCGTTAAAATTGACGTGCGCTTTCTGGCCGCTACGCATCAGGATATCGAGGCAATGGTCAGCGAAAAGCGCTTTCGCCAAGACCTCTACTACCGACTCAATGTTGTGAATGTCGTTATGCCGCCGTTACGCGAGCGCAAGGACGACATTGGCCTGCTCACCGACAGCATTTTAACCAAGATGAACCGAAAGTACGAGAAAAATTGTACCCTCGATATCCGTGCGCTCTTTGCCCTTGAACATCACGACTGGCCAGGGAATGTGCGGGAACTGGAAAATGTCATAGAGCGTCTGGTGCTGTTCGGGGGGGATACCATCCCCGTTGAGCAGGTTGATTCGATTATCCATGTCACAAAAAAGCACTTTCCGTATGACAAACGAATCGCCTCGGCGGAAGTATCCCTCAAAAAGCAGGTGGATGAGTTTGAGCGGACGATCATTGTGGAGGCCCTGTCCATCCATAAAACGACAAGGAAAGCGGCGGAAGCATTGGGTATGAGTCAGTCGGGTATGATGCGCAAAATAAAAGCCCTCGGTATTCAAAACTGGTAGCGGCGCTACAGGGACGCTACCAGCATCCTTCTATTTCTTGTTTCTTGCATGGTAATCAATGAGATACTCTCTGAGCCTTGTATTTGACGCTTCTATCTGCTCCGGTGTCCAGTCCTGAAATCCCTTTCCTGTTTTAAAGCCCAGCTCTCCTCGGTCGATCATCTCCTGCAGCAGCGGCGACGGTTCATGGGTATCCTCAAGATACGGGAAGATGTAGCTGTGTATGTTGTAGGCAAGCGGAAGCCCCGTCATATCCGCGTTTTCCATGGGGCCCAGGATCGGCCAACGCAGGCCGGGGCCGAAGCGTATCGCCTCGTCCACGGTTGCGGCATCGGCAATTCCGTTTTCGACCATGGAGAAGGCCTCCCGCCAGACAGCGTGCTGGATGCGGTTTGCCACAAAGCCAGGGACGTCTTTTTTACAGTAAATCGGGTGCTTACCCACCTTTTTCAGCAGCGTAATGGTATCCTGCATCACGTCCTCGCTTGTATACTTGGATTTCACGACCTCAACCAGCGGAATCAGGTGCCCGGGATTCCAGAAATGCGCACCGACAACCCGCGCTTTATGTTTGCATTTTTCCGATATCTCGGTGATACTCATCACCGATGTATTCGTTGCGAGAATCGTGTCCTCGCTGCAATAGCCCTCGATTTCCTGAAATAGGTTCTGCTTTGTCTCCATGACCTCCGGCCAGCATTCGATGACAAAATCTGCGTTTTCCGTGGCTTTTTTCAGATCGGTTTCAAAGCTGATATTTGCCAGAATCGCTTTTTTTTCTGCCTCCGTCGCAGCGCCCCGGGCTATCATGATGTCGAGATTTTTTTCAATGGGCGCGTAGCGGTCCTCTGTCAGCTGCCTTGTCCTGAGGATCACGCTGATATCCGGTGAGGACGCAAACACCTGCGCAAGCGCGTTACCCATGAGCCCCGCGCCGATCACAGTTACGTTTTTGATGGTTCTCATATGATCCGCTCCTATCTTTGAATTTTTGCAGAAGCTAAATGAAATTTACTGATATCTTATCCTGCTGGAGCGCACGAGGTGGCAAAGGTTTTTCCGGGTGGCCCACCGCGAGGCCGATCAGCGGCGTAAACTGATCCGGCAAATGGAGCAGGTCCGTATGGTCATATTCCGGCATGTCTCTCATGCACTCCAGCGCAAACCACATCAAAACACTGCCAAGCCCCAGCTCAACTGTGGCTAAATGCATCGACGAGACGACGCAGGCGACATTGGAAAACTCTATGCCCGGTTGCACCCCCTGCTGCCGGTGGGATACGAAAATGACAGTGGACGCGCCATGGAATGGGTCGTACACTTTTTTTGCAAGTTCCGCATCGGGCTTGTACGCCCCGCCCCAGATGTCCTTCATCTTTGCCTTATCGGCCCAGCGCTTTTCCGCCGCTTCCGACAATTTGTCCAGTACCGCCCTGTCCTGCACCACCGTTAAATGGAGGTCTTTGTACAGATTACTGCCCACCGGGGCCGCATTTGCGGCAAGCAGGATCGCAGATAAGTCCTCCGGGGAAAGCTGCTCGTCTGTATACCGTCTGGTCGACCTTCTGTTTTGGAGTAATTCAAAATAATCCATCGTTCATTCCCTCACTTCATAGCCTTACACCAGCTCCAATATCGTTGCCATCGACGGCCCACTGCCAACACACAGGGCAGCAAGGCCGTACCGGCAGCCCAGTCTGCGCATCTGGAAGGCGAGGGATACCAGAATTCTCGCACCGGTGCAGCCCAGCTTTGTTGCGGCGGTTTCGCTCGCCAGTACGAGCGCCGCGGCGCCATCGTTTACGCTCGATGCGTTTCCGGCGGTTACCGTACCGGTACCGTCTTTTACAAAGGCGGGCTTTAGCGCGGCGAGCTGTTCCAGCGAAATGTCCGCGCGCGGATGCGCATCCTGCGTGACAATCGTCTCCTTGCGCGTTTGTGTAACCGTTACCGGCACAATCTCCTGAACAAACATACCCTCCTCAATCGCGCATGCAGCGCGCTGGTGGCTCAGTACGGCAAGTGCATCCTGCTCCTGTCGTGTAATATGAGACTCTTTGGCCAGATTATCCGCCGTTACGCCCGCATGGACGCCCGCTATGGCGCAGACAAGACCATCGTGGAGCATGTGTCGATCAGTTTGCCATCGCCCATCCGGTAGCCTGAGCGCGCTCCGGTCAGCAGATACGGGGCATTGGACATGCTCTCCACACCCATTTCACAGAAGGCATTCGGCAAACGCGCCGAATGCCTTCTGTGTATAGACCGATACGATTACTTGTCATTTCTGGCGAAAAGCCGCTGTATGTATTCCGTGCCGCTGGCTCCGCCATGCGCCGGATCGGCGTATCCGGTGCCGCAGTAAAAGTACTCCCTGTCGGGTACGTCATTGAGCTCGTCCTCATCAATTTCCGCGACGCAGCGCGCCATGGCGCCGTCGCCCATGTACCAGCGCATAGGCAGGCATGTGAACTTAAACCGCTTGCCGGAGACCTTGGCCAGATCGCCGCCCAGATTTTCTATGCCGACGATACCGTTACCGAGCATGAGCTTGTGGCAGGGCTCCCATGTGCCCCAGCCGCTGTGTCTCTCCAAAAAGCCATATTTCTCGTCGTAAGCCTTTTGCCCAAACACCTTGATGAATGTTTCCTTCTCAAACTGTGCATAAACCTCTTCGCCAAACAGCTCCTTGTACTCTTCCACAAGGGGACGACCGGAGTGCCCAACCAAGTTCAGCATGGTGCCCCCGTTCTTGCCCATGGCGGTGTGAAGCGGGTGATCCAGCGCCTGACTGTCCATGGCCACGCACTTGACCTTATGCTCGACAAACCATTTGCCCGCATCCACGCCGGTGCCGATGGAATAGTGATAATATGCTTTGGAGTCATCGTAATACTTGTGCATTCCGGTGTCGAGCACGACGACCATGCCTGCAAGCTCCGCGGGCTTCATGTTGGCCTTTACACAGGCGGCCTCAAGCTCCTTCGGGCCGATGAGCTGCCACGGCTCGGCATCAATCTGGAGGCAAATTGCATCGCCACAGTAGGCATCGATGGGCATCTCGTGAGTGTATCTCGCGCGGCGACCGTCAAACTCATATTCCATGACGTGACGGGGCGCGTCGCAGTGGGTTCCGGTATGCTGGGGCACATTGATCCACTGTGTCAGAACGCCGCTCTTGGCCATTGAGTGCGTACTTGTAACGGTGGCCTTCTCAAAATACGGCCAGCGGGGTGCCTCGGCGCTGAAGGGGTGGCTCAGGTCGACTAATACTTTTTTACCCATGACAGTTTTCCTCCTAAATTTCGGTTATCGGCTTATCACGTGTTTTTGCTTCGATATTTATAAGCAAATACCGTGCCAACACGGCCAGATGTAACGTTCAAAACGACAACAATGACCGAATTTCAGGAGTTTGATCGCATTGCTATTTTCTTTTTCTGTAGTGGAGATGATAGCCTCCCATGCACCGACAGACACTTGCGAACACAATTCGGTTCAACTCGGTTTGTACAAATATCGACATGCGCACTGATAGACGGCGAAATTTGCTTTGAGCGCAAAACGGTTCAAGATGCAGATTCGGTTCACTTCTGAAAGAATATGCTATGGTTCGTTCCATGCAAACGCACTGAGCGTTTGCATAGCTATTTTTCAGTTCGGCGTTGACACGCTCTGCTTTATGCGATACATACCGCAAGTAGGCACAAAGTGCACCCCTTACGTTAGTTTTCAGTATCTCATACTGTCTAACGTTTGGGGTGCACTTCATATCCGTTTAAGCGGTTTTTTGTTGCATTGGGAGGCTATCTATGCATCAGCCCTTTCTCGCACATTTTTAAAATGATATGGCATGCGCGCTATGACAAAACCAAATCGTATGGCTGAGAAGTCGGCCGCTCCAGAACAGACCAGTCAGGTACCTGCCGTAACGCGGTCCATGTTTCGTAATAATAGCCGCGGTCAGGTACGATTTTCTCCTTATACTCGTAGTAGTAAGAGTTCGTCGCCGCCTGCACATCGAGGTAGTACCATGCGGAAGTCTCTGTGTTGTCCTTCCATGTGATCATATTGGGCAGGAGGTCTTCGGTGGTTTCCGGGGTCCTTTCCTGCATACGGTTTACAATTGTGATAAACTCGGCACGGGTGATATACGCATCCGGGCGGAAGGTACCGTCTCCATAGCCGCTGAGCCAGCCAATGCTTGCCGCGTAGTTAATGTATTGCTCTGCCCAGTGGCCTGAGATGTCACTAAAGCTCGTATCCGATATCTTTTCCGTTTGATTGAGCAGCGCAAACCGAGTCGCGATGGTCGCAAGTTCAGCGCGGGTGATGTTGTCTTTTGGCCTGAAGGACCCGTCTGTATAGCCTGCAATTACACCCAGGTTGGTCATGACGGAAATACTGTTATTGTACCAGTCCTCAGAAACCACATCGCTGTACGAATTGGTGGTGCCCCAGTAATCATACCGCACCGTTTCGTTAAGCAGCCGGAAGAATACCGTGGTTACCTCGCTGCGGACAATATACCCCTCCGGGCGGACGCTGCCGTCCGGATAGCCGACGATGTAGGCAAAATGGTCGGTTGAGAAAGTGTCTATCGGGACAGGAAGATCGTCAATCGTGATCAGTGAATTTGACTTCCCGCCGCCGCCCGGTGCATTTGCCAGCCACTGCGCATACAGGGTGATGTCTTCCTGGATGGTAATCCAGTTTGTGGCGGTGTACTCGGTACCGGAACCATCGGCGCTTGTATTCCAGCTAAGGAAAGTATAACCGCTGTTGGTAATGCCGATGGTTGTGTTCGCCAGAATGCGGTAGCGCGACTCCGGCGCAAGGCCGGTGCTCTCATGGCTGCCTGTGCCGCCGTTTGCCAGATAGGTTACCGTGTAGGTTGTGCCTTCTTCCGCCCACTGCGCGTACAATGTGATGCTGCTGCCAATCGTTATGACGCTGCCGGCTGTATACGCTGTCCCGGTTCCGTCGGCCTTGGTGTTCCAGCCGGAGAAGGTATAGCCGGAGTAGCTGATACCGGTTTCACTGTGTGAGAGGACGGTGTACTCCGTCTTCGCACTCAGCCCTGTGTCGGCGTAACTGCCTGTGCCGCCGTTTGCATCGTACCTTACCGCATATGTGGTGTTACCGCCACCGCCGCCGCCCGGCGTATTTACCCTCCACTGCGCATAGAGCGTAATGGCACCGGTAATGACAAGCGGATCACCAATGGTATAGGTCACGCCGCTGGACGGTTCGTTTCCCCAGCCGAGGAAGGTATAACCGCTACGGCTGACGCCCGCCCCGCTCTGGCTTAGAATTGTGTGGCTGCTGCCATTGAGCTGTGTAGCCGTATAGCCACCGGTACCGCCGTTTGCACTGTAGGTTACTGTGTAGGATTGCAGCGGGTCGGTTGTCTCCGGGGCTTCCGGATTGTCCGGATCATTCGCCCAAATGACCTGTGCTGTGTTGGTAACAGAGCCGTCCACCGGCTCAATTGCATCCGTGACCGTCAGAGTGACGGTGACACTGCCGCCATCCCCGGCCGCAACCGCGCCCAGATTCCATGTGATGGTGTGCGCACTGCTGCCATAGCTGCCGGACGGGGTGCTGCTGACATAGGTCATACCTACAGGCAGGGCATCGGTAATGGTAACGCCGCTGGCGTCGCTGCCGGTGTTATTAATATAGTCAATTTTGTAGGTCACGGTGTCACCGACCGCCAGTTCAACCACTGCTTTGTCCCCATTGACATCCTGGATGTACTTTGCGGTTTTCAGCGGATTTGTCGCTGCGCTCTCTTCATCGTCAAGCTCGGTGCCTGTCCCACTCTGCGTCCATTGGAAGTCCGCCGCGTTGGTGACCAAGCGCTGTGCGTCCTCCGTGACCCGCACAGTCACTTCAACACTGCCGCTCACGTCCGGCCCAACGTTATCCACTGTCCAACTGAGGGTTCTCCCATCGCTGGAAACCGTCGCCGCCGGGGTGCTGCTGACATAGACAAGCCCTTCACCCAGTGTATCCGTTACCACCACGTCAGCCGTTACGCCGTTTTGGTTGAGGTACAGAATGGTATAGGTAATCTGATCGCCGATTTCCACGGGGGCGTTTTCAAAGCCCGTTTCGCTGCTTACATATTTGATGGAGGAAAGCGGGTTGACGACCGGTGGCGGCGTTTCGGGCTCGGTTTCATCCTCATTCCAGACAAGCTCAGCACTGTTGTAGATCGCGGCACCTGCCTGACTGGTGACATTAAC
This sequence comes from Oscillospiraceae bacterium, assembly GCA_021201735.1. Lineage (GTDB taxonomy): Bacteria > Bacillota > Clostridia > Oscillospirales > Oscillospiraceae > JAJQEJ01. The sequence goes on from JAJQEJ010000078.1 coordinate 15,490, forward strand.
CGTCACCGTGACATAGCCGGTCGCATCGGCGAGCACCGTACCGAGATCCCATGTGACCACGCCGTTTTGTTCCGTGCCGCCATCAGAACTGCTGATGTATCGCAGCCCATTGGTTAACGTGTCGGTAATGACCAGCATCGCATCGCTTCCGGTTGCGTTTGCGTACCAGATGGTATAGGTAATGGTATCGCCAACGGAAACGGCTGCTCCGTCTGCTCCCATGTCACTGCTGACATACTTGGTGGATCCGACCGGATTTTCAGTGGATGGGTTTTCTTCCGCCGTGTTATCGCCGCTGTTCCAGCTCCACACGAGAGCAGCGTCGTTTGTGATCCTTATGCCCGCAGCACTCGTTACCTTTGCAGTGACGGTAACCGTGCCGCTTGTATCAGGCGCAATATTGGTCAGCGTCCATGTGATGCGATTGCCGCTCTGGCTGACGTTGTCGCCGGTGTGGCTGACATATTCCAGACCGTTCTCCAGTTCATCGGTGATGGTCAAATCCGCCGTTTCGCCTGTTGTGTTCACATAGCGGATTTCATAGGTGATCTCATCACCGATATAGACCATTGCACCACCTTTACCGCTTCCATCGCCGATGTATTTTATGGAGCCAACCGGCTCGACCGGGTTGGTGGTGGTCGGTTTCTCTTCGTCGTCATTCCCCTCCGCGTCCGTCCAGACGACCGTCGCCTTGTTCGTGATCTCCGTGCCCGCGTCCTCCGTCACCTTGACCGTTACGGTCA
>JAJQEJ010000078.1:16335-32657 GCA_021201735.1 Oscillospiraceae bacterium
TGATCTCGTCCCCGACCGTGACAGGCTTGCCGTTTACGCCCGCCGCGCTGTCGCCGCTGACGTACTTACTTGAGCCAACTGGGTTTTCCACCGACGGCGCTTCAGGGGTAGACCCATCGCCCCAGTCGAGCTCCGCTGCATTGGTAATCGTCGCCCCGGCGTCTGCCGTTACCTCTACCACCACGGTCACAGAACCGGTTCCACCGGCCGGGACACCGGTGATATTCCAGACAACCACGCCGTCCGTCTCCGTTCCGTCATCGGAGCTGCTGATGTACCTCAGTCCGGCCTCCAGTTCATCGGTGATGGTCAGATCCGCCACCTCGCCAGTGTGATTGACATAGGAAATCTCATACGTAATCCTGTCGCCCACATGAACCATAGCACCGTTCGTGCCCGCCGCGCTGCTCTCTGCGACAAACTTGGAAGAGCCGATGGGGTTGATGGTTTCATTGCTATCCTCGTCGGTTGGTTCCCCTGTGCCTGTCCACTCCAGCGATGCCTGATTGTTAATGGAGCTGATGTCGGTGAGATCGCTTGCTACCTTCGCGGTCAGGGTGACCGTACCGCTCTCCCCAGCGGGGACATTGGCTATGGTCCATGTGACGGTGCCGCTGTTCTCATCGCCATTATCGGATGCGCTGACAAATTCCAGTCCATCAGGCAATACGTCAGTAATCTCGACTGTGGCGTCCTCGCCTGTGTTGTTGATATACTTGATAACATAGGTAATCTCATCGCCGGGCTTGACGGCGGTACCCTCGTAGCCCGCGTCGCTGCCTTCCGATACATACTTGTACGACCCGACAGGCGTCTCCGTCTCCGACGTCTCGGGATTGTCGCTGTCCGCACTCCAGACCAGCTTCGCTTCGTTGACGATTATGGTCGGTGCGTTCTCGTTCACCCTTACGGTAACGGTAACTGTACCCGTGGCACCGTCGGCGACACTGTATATGTGCCATGAAACCGTCCCATTGCTATGCGTACCGCCACCGGTGGTGCTGACGAAGGTAACACCGTCAGGCAGTGCGTCGGTGATGGTGACGTTGGAAGATGTGCCTGTATGATTGATGTATTGGACCGTATATGTAATCAGGTCACCATAGCGGACAAGTTCACCGTCTGCGGCCTTGCCGCCGCTGACGTATTTGAAGGATTGCACCGGGTTGGTCACGGACGGCTCTTCCGGCGTCTGTTCTGTCCCTCCTGCATCCGTCCAGAGGACAACCGCCTTGTTGTCAATCTCCGCGCCAATATCCTGTGTCACCTTCACCGTCACCGTCACCGTGCCGGTTGCGTCCGCGCTCAAGCCAGCAAAGCTCCATGTGACGGTGTTGGTGGCTCCATCGTAGAGGCCATCTGCCGTTGGTGTGTGGCTTACATATTCCAGCCCGGTGGGCAGGGCGTCGGTAATCCTCACGTCCGCCATGCCGCCTGTATTGTTGCGGTAGAAAATGGTATAGGTAAGCTCATCCCCGACGGAAACCTTCGCGCCGTTCTTGCCCTTGTCACTCACAACTATTTTGGCAGAACCGACCGGATTGGTGGTTTCCGGGTTCTTGTTGTAGGTGTTCCCCTCCGCATCTTCCCACTCAATCGCGGCTTCATTGGTAATCGTCGCGCTAGCATCCTGCGTCACCCTTACGGTTACAGTGACCATGCCGATTGCACCCGCGGTCAGGCCGTCCATACGCCACGTGATGGTATTGCTGTCGTCGTCGTAGCTGCCGCCGCCTGTGTTGCTCACATATTCCAGCCCGTCCTTCAGCTCATCGGTAAGGGTCAGGTTGGCGGTCACGCCCGTGTTGTTCGCGTACCTGATTGTATAGGTAACCTCATCGCCAACCACAACCAGTGTGCCGTTTGCCCCCTTGCCGCTGTCGATATATTTTATGGCACCGACCATAATGGGAACCTCCGGGTTTTCCTTTACCTCTTCGTCGCCTGCCTTGACCCATGTAAGCGTTGCGCCGTTGATGACGGTAGTGCTACCGATGATCTGCGCTGTCACCTTTACGGTCACTGTGACCTCGCCGGTCTCGCCAGCCGCCACGTTACCCAAGTTCCAAGTGATGGTGTTGGTGTCGTTGTCGTAGTTGCCGCCGCCTGTGTTGCCTGCATACGCCAGACCGGTGGGCAGCGTATCGGTAATGGTCAGGTTGGCGGCCTCCCCAGTGTTGTTGACGTACTTAACTACATAGATAACCTCATCGCCGATGGTGATGGGTATGCCGTTTATACCCGCATCGCTATCGCCGCTGACGTACTTGCTTGAGCCAACCGGGTTTTTCACCGACGGTTCTTCGGGGGTGGACGTGCCGCTCCACTCCAGCTTCGCGGCGTTGATAATCGTTGCCCCTGCATCCGCCGTTACTTCTACCTCCACAGTCACGTAGCCGGTTTCATCGGCTGGGACGCCTTGTATCTCCCAGACAACCACGCCGTCCGTCTCCATGCCGTCATCGGAGCTGCTGATGTACTTCAGTCCATCCTCCAGCTCATCGGTGATGGTCAGGTCCGCCATCGCGCCAGTGGGATTGACGTAGGCAATCTCATACGTAATCCTGTCGCCCACATGGACCGTTGCACCGTTCTGGCCCACGCTGCCCGCCATGACAAACTTGGCCGAGCCGACGGGGTTAACGGTCTGGTTGCTGTCCTCGTCGCTGGACTCGCCTTGCCCCGTCCACTTTAGCGCTGCCTGATTAACAATGGTACTGATGCCGGTGAGGTTGCTGCTCACCTCCGCTATCAGGGTGACAGTACCGCTACCCCCGGCGGCGACATTGGGGATCGTCCAGGTGACCACGCCGCCACTCTCGCCACCGCCGTCTGTCGCACTGACGAATTCCAGCCCATCAGGCAATACATCGGTAATCTCGACTGTGGCCTGCTCGCCTGTATTGTTAATATACCGGATAATATAGGTAATCTCATCACCGGATGCGACGGCGGTACCCTCGTAGCCCGCATCGCTCTCGGATGGTATATACTTATACGACCCGACAGGCGTCTCCGTGCCCGGTGTCTCGGGATTGTCGGTATCACCAGACCAGACCAGTTTGGCCTCGTTGATAATAGCGGTTCCCACGTCCTCCGTCACATGCACGGTGACGGTGACAACGCCGGTGCTGAGCGCCGGAACAGAAGCGAAATCCCATGTGACGGTTGTCGTGCTTTCGTCATAGCTTCCAGCGGGACTACTGCTTACATACGCCACACCAGTCGGCAGCTTATCCGTGATTTCCAAGCTTTGATTCATATTGCTGTTGTTTACATAATGAATCTCGTAAGTAATATGATCACCATAGCGAACCGGCGTGCCGTTCGCGCCTGCACTGTTTTCACTGACATACTTGACGGAGGATATATCGACGGCGTTGGTTGCCTCCACCTCCTGCGTGGAAGTACCGCCATCCACGAAGTTCCATACAAGCTGCGCCTTGTTCGTGACCGAGCCAATTGCCACCTCGGTGACGCGCGCTGTGATTGACACCGTGCCGCTGCTGCCCGCCGCAATGTTTTCTAGCTTCCAGGTGATGACGCTGCCCTGCACATTGGTGCTCACTGCGGCCCCCTCTGTGTGGGTAACATACGTCAGCCCGACAGGCAAGGTATCAGTAATAATCAGGTTGGCTGCGGTGTCTTTGTTGTTGACATAGTCGATGTCATAGGTAATTTCATCACCCATGCTTACCGCCGCGCCATCGACACCCGCCGCGCTGTACTCGTTCACCGTCTTTTTGGAGGATACCCCCCGGATGTAGATACGTCCGTAATCCTGCAGGGTAAAGGATGTGTTATCCGCCGAGGAGCCGGAGGTGACCGCGTCGCCATCCACACCGCCGGATATGCCGATGGTGGTGCCGACGTTCATGGAGGAGAAGGTACTGCTCGGCCAGGAGCGGATGATATGCTCATCACCCCAGTCCTCAAAGCTCTCCTTGTCAAAGCCTCCGTTGCGCTCATAAACGGTAACCGCGCCGCTCTTCACGTCAATGGTCTTCGTGTTGTCGCTTGATATGGTCACCAAGTTGCTGCCAAGGTCATAACTCATATAATACGCAAGTGTGAAACGATTTTGGCCGCGCAGCGCAATGCCGCGAATATCCACGTTGCCGTTGCTGCCTAACACTGTACCGTCATTGCGGATGTCAATTTCTCCCGGATTATCCGCTGTAAACAGGCCACGCCCGGCTACTCCGCCATCGCCGCCGAGCGCAATGGTCGCACTCATTGGATTATGACTCTCGGCATAAAGGTTTGCGCCGTTGCTCACCGTCATGTTCCCGCTGGTACCGGCCGTGAACGCGATTGCGCCATTGGGGTAGAGCGCGATATCCTCAAGGTATTGGTTTGCAAGAACATGAGTGATGTCTTTGCTGTGATTGATGACCGTAAGCTGGCTGCCGCTGCCGTCCACGGTAATATTGTGCTGGCCTGAGTAGGACTGGGCAGTAATCGTCGCGCGGCTTCCATAGTTACTCTCCACCCGCATCGCTGCGCCGTCACGCACCTGGATATCCAGCGCGCCGTAGCCGTCATGGAAGATGGCGCCATAGAGCGAATAGTTTGTGCCGGAAGAATTCTCCCCTGACTTAATCAGCGTAAGCTTCGAGCCCTCACCGCTGACGAGATAATTGGCGTTGCCGACGGTATAGATGGTGCTGTCCTGCGTACTCTGCGCGAACATTTCACCGCCGTTGGTGACATTCAGGTTGAAGTTCGTGTAGCTCTCCGCAGAAATGGCCCATTGGACATAGCCAGTGGGTTCTCCGTTGCTGTCATTGGGGTTGATGCGCAGCTGGCTGCCCGCACCGTCAATGTTAATGGTTTTATTTGTAAGGGTAGTGCTGCTGCCTCCGGCAAGCGACATGCCGCGGTATCCGGTGGCTTGAATGAGCATTTTACCACCATTGACAATATCCATGGTAAAGGCGTTGCCATTAAAATGCTCAAATGCCGCGTATTGGTCCGGGGAGCCTGCACCTGTTGGGTTTAGCGTGGCACGGTTACCCTCTTTTCCCGCAGCATTGATTTGCATTGTCCCGCCGTCAATTTTGACGGTATCAGTACCTGATCCAACAGTACTATACTGGTAATACCAGCCGTTATTGTTTGCGGAGTCCACCGTAATCGTACCGTAAACGGTGGTGTTACTACTGCTCGCGGTGCCGCCCATAATGGCCACAGGCGTAAGCGCAGTGGTGCCATAGCTCCCGGTGCCATAAGCACCATTTCCGACTATATGCAACTCGGCATTTTCCTCTACTGAGATCTCCAGCGGCATACTGCCGCTTTTGCGCAGAAGCAGTGCGTTATAGCCGCAATTCGTAGTGGCCCCTGCAAAGGTTTGCCCCGTTGTGAGCGTTACCGTTGCCCCGGTCTCGACAGTAAATGCCTTCGCCGCGTGGGATCCAATGACGGAAGACGCGTGGGAAGTGGCAGCGATGCGGTTCGTATTTGCCTCAGCTGTAAAACTGGAATTTTCACCAAAGAGGAAGCTTTCATAACCAAATATTAAGCTCAATACATATATTTCGTCTGCACCTGTAGTGGCACCCGCCGACCTGATCATAGTCACCTCGGCATCTTGCGCAACTTCAAATGTTCCGTATGCAACAGCGGAGGTTCCTGCATCGTACTGCCGCGACGAGTCACCAACGCCCACGCTTCTGAAGAACTGGCTGAAACTCGCCGCGTTCGAGGCGTTGACAGTTCCTTCATTCCGCATGTCAAGTTGACCCGCAATCGTCACATTCCGGGCAAAAACTACCGCATTCAATGCGCGATAGCCGGTTGCCGTCAATTGATTGGTCTCATAAAAATGCACATCGCTAAAATAGCTGGAGTTATATCCGGCGACATCTATAGCATTTGAACCGACTAAGGCCGATCCTGTAAAGTCGATCGAATAAAAATCCGCTGTCCAGGTACCTGCGCCTAGTTCACTGGAGGTGCAGAAAACACCCGCACTGGTTGTAGCTGCCGTAACCGCGGCATCTCCCGGCGCTACGATACTCAGGTCATACACCGTCAGCGAACCGTTCCTGAGAAAATTGATGCGGCTGGTGCTATTTGAAAATGTAAGCGTATGACCGTCACCAAAGATGGTCAGGTCAATCGTCCGCGATATTGCAGCCGAAATAGTGATATCTGCGTCCAGTCGTATTGACCTCATTCCCTGCGTTACCGCATTACGAAATTCCTCATCTGTTGCAACCACAGCCGCACCTTCCCAATTCGGGTCTGTGCTGCGGTCAATGGCGAGCGTCTGTACACCTGCAAAAAAGGTGTAGTAAGACGCGCCGAAGGTGTCATCATCGGACACCATCTGACAGGTATACCCCGCCGGCATCCACTCGCTTGGGACTTCTTCCTCCCAGTGCGGCTTTGCGGCAAGCATGGCAAGCATTGCCACCACGTAGCCGTCGGACATCGCCGCATCGAATGCGGCGTTTGCGCTGTCAATCCAAGCCTGTACCTCCGCAAGGCTTGCGGGCTGGGCATCGTATGGCACGGCATCCTCACTTGCTGCCGCAGCACTCCCGTCGTCGGTTTCTGCGGGAACGCTTTCCTCGTCAGTTTCTTCCGATGTGCTTTGCTCATCGGTTTCTTCCGGCGTGCTTTCCTCGTCGCCCTCTTCAACAGGCGTGCCCTCATCGTCGGGCACTGCGGTAATCTCGTCGCCTGTGTCCTCCCATTGCTGTGTTTCCGTTGCCACATCATCCTCCTGCGCAAATACTTGCGCAGGCAGCGTAGAAACACACATGAGAAACACAAGCAACAGTGAAAGTGCGCGCTTACTCCCATGACCTCTGATCAAATTTCTGGCTTTCCTATACATTTCCGTTCCTCCTTTTATGAAATGGATTTGAGAAGGTAATTCCGGAATGATGATCCTCCTTTCTCCCGGATACCATAGGGTTACACGGCTTCCTGTATAAAGGTGTGGATACATGAAATGGTGCCTTGCATTTACATTATACCATCATTTTTGACATATGTCATCATAATTGTATATTTTTGTATATTTTTATGCGGCTTACACATCAAGGACAGCGTGCAAACGTTGCCCACATTACGGATACCGGAGAATATCCAGGAGCAGGGCTTCGAGGGCGGACACAGCATCGTGAGAGAGTTTATGCGCAACAAAAAGGAACACCTGGATGAGAAAGCAACGGCGCGGTTTGAGCCAATGCCGGGTCAACCGGGTCAGATAGACTGGGCGTTTTTTGAGGATTATCTGGTGCTGGAAGGCGGGAAAATGAAAAAGCTGTATTGCTTTCTCATAGTTCTGGGCTACTCCCGGATGCGGTACACAAAGCGTGATTGGCTAGCGGAAAGGGTACCTGTGGTACAACATGAAACAGGTGGTCATCAAGCGGCTGCTGAAACAGGAGGATAGCACCCTGAACCGGCCAGTTTGAGGACTTCGCCGGATTCTACGGGTTTAAGCCTGTACTGTGCAGGCCATACCGGGGTCAAACCAAGGGCAAAGTGGAACGGACCGTGGCGTTCGTGCGGGACAATTTCATGGTGGGCATCAAGTACGCATCTCTGGATGACCTCAACGGTCAGGCCCTCGCCTGGTGCAACAAGGTCAACGGGAAGGTACATGGAACAACGAATGAGATTCCCTTTGAGCGACTGAAAAAAGAGGGCCTAAGCCCTCTCTCCCGTAAGTATATCATTGACAAAATCAATCTTCGCGGAGTGCAAAAAGACTGCCACATCCTTGCCGACGTATTCTGTACCAGTAGAATACGTCGGCAAGGATGTGGCAGTCGTTGGGCTGGACAACATGCTCGCCGCCTACCACGAAGGAAAGCAAATCGCCCTGCACCGAATATCTTACCAGAAGAAAGACATGGTAGTCAATCCCAGCCATTACCGCCGCCTCACCGTGAAGCAGTCCTTTGACATGGAAAACACACTTCTGGACGGCGACAATATCATCGACTTCCCCATCCGCCCCCCAGCTTGAGCGCATACGACGACGCAGCGGAGGTGGGCTTCTATGAATGAAATTACCTATGATCGGATCAAGGAGAGCCTTGAGGCGCTGAAGCTGCGGCATACGCTGGAAGCCCTGGACAACTACATGGAAAGAGCCATGAAGGACGAACTGAACATCGTGGAAGTATTGGACCACATCTTTACCCAGGAGGCCCTGGACAAACGCAGACGGGCCTGTGAACAGCAGGTGCAGATGTCTGGCTTTCCCATGAAAAAGGCACTGGCCGACTTTGATTTCAGCTTCCAACCCTCCATTGACCGGAAGCAGAACGCTCAGTAAGCACCTTTTTCTGCAAGCTCTTTCCTCCCTGTTATGCGGAACGCTTTTTGCGCCGGTAGTTAAAGAGTAAGCTAGCCGCTAAAATGACTACAATGACAACGACAATTAAAACAATAATCAGCGGGTTATCCTGAATGACCTGCAACGGAGTACGCACTAACTCGCTCACTGTGGCCGGCTCCTCTTGCTCCAAATCATTGCTCTGCTCTCCGCCACCCTGTTCCAATTTTTCCAGCGCGCTGGCTTCCTGCGTGTTGTCTTCCTGAAGCAGTTCCTGCTCTGCCACTGCGGCAAGGGTAAGCCTTGTGCCCTCATTTGTTTGCGTGGATACCGACTGACTTTGTGTTGTCGCTGTTGTTGTCGTTGCCGTCCGGTCATCTTGCCCACCGGAAGTGGCCGCGCTCTGCTGGCCTCCGCCATCGCTGCCGGTTCCAGTGCCACTGTCGGTTCCGTCATCGTTGCCGGTTCCGGTGCCGCTGCCGGTTCCGTCATCGCTACCGGTTCCGGTGCCAGTGCCGATCCCAGTGCTGGTTTGGAGGCTGCTGCCAGTTGCTTTACTGCCGCCGGTGCCGTCATCGCCCAATCCTTCATCAATCACCGGCGTCTCCGCTTCTGTGGTCACTGTGATCACGACATCATCTGTGACATTGGTTACCGTGTAGCCCGTTCCATCGCTCACAAGGCTGCCGTGAGAGGCGGTCACGCCTTTGAGCACGTACCCGGTATCAAACGTAAGCGTAAAGGAGAAGGAATCGCCATCAATGATCCCGCCCTGAAGGCCCGCACCCTCCGTCACCCCAAAATGCTCTCCCGCAAAGGTGGCGGTTAGGATACGTGCTGCGGTAACTGTGATGATAACATCTCCCGTGACATCCGTCACAGTGTAGTTTGTGCCATCTCTCACAAGGTTGCCGTTTGAGGCAGTCACATCTTTGATGACGTAACCATCATCAGCCGTAAGGATAAATGAGAATTCATCGCCGGAAATAATCCCGTTTTGCACGCCCGCGCTCTCAACAACCCCAAAATGCTCTCCCTCGAAGGAGGCAGTGAATACACTTTGTATGGTGAACTGGCTGGCGGTGTTCTCCCTTGTAGCAAGATAGGTCTGCGTGACGTCTGCATGCATTGCCGTCAGGACATGGTAATTGCCGGGGAGGTAGAGGTAAAGATCGGCATCTTTCGTATAGTCTAAGTACATGTCGCCGCTGAGTGTGCTAGTACCATTGCCGCTGGGATTCTTAACATATGCGGTATGTCCCGGGCCACTATAAAAAAGTACGCTGTCTACAGCTACTTGCCACGTTGTCCCGTCAGGCGCGTCCCAAAGCGATAAAACTGCCGGGTAAACCGCCGACCCCTGTGCGTTGACCTGGTTCCCCGAGACCTTGGCATCCGAGGCGTTGAGCAGCACCTGATACTCTGTGTTGGTTTGATTTGCATCATCCCTTATGATGGTCTTAATGGAGCCGCCGTTTATCTCCAGGTTGTCCGACACGCTAATGAGCGTATTCGTGGACCATGAATGGACGAGCACAGTGCCCCCGTTGACGACAAACGCTCTGGCAAGAATGGGATATGAGCCGCCGTTGTACCCGGCCACCAGCATGCCGCCGTTGACCGTGATGATTGAGTCGGCCTGCATGGCGGACACATTGCCGCCGCCCGTGCCGATTGCCGCCCCCTGTCCGCCGTGACGGGCGATAACGGTGCCGCTGTTTATCGTGATCTGGCCGCAGTCGATGGTGGTGGCGTTACCGCCAATTGCAGCATACTGCGCAGTTGAGTTCTGCGCGTAAAGGATGCCGCCTTCGCTGTATTCCTCAAACGTAACAACGGAGCCGCTTGGCACATGTACCGGGCTGATTGCACCCGCTATGATTGTGTTTTCACCCTCCAGATACAGGGTGTTGTTCTGCCCGGATACATCAATACTGCTCAGCCCGGTCAAATGTAAATCCGATAGTATGACAGTATTGTTGCCGCTGAGATAGATGATGAGGGCCGCATTCCCATCAGGATCTCCCACAATTTTTACCGGCTCCTCCGTAACGACATAAATTTTCCCGGTCGTACTCGCACCCAGCGTGTAGGTTCCGCTCGCATCGATATAATAATTCGCTGAACCTGAAATGTCGGCATTGTTGTCACCAACCTGTGGGACGCCCGCGTCATCCGTTGTGCCATCGTCTCCATCGTCATTTTTGATCCATTTCGCATACAGTGTCTGCGCCTCTGTAAAGGTCATCCCCGCCACAAACGGCACCGTGCACTCCGCGTCAAGGTACCAGCCGTCAAAGGTATAGCCGTCCCGCACCGGCGTCTCCAGCTCGATGGTATACGACGTAACCGTTCCATCCTCGTCTTTCTCCTCTGTAATGGTAATTGCCGCGTCACCGCCGTCCACCACCTCTACCTGATAGGCTGAGGAATCACCGGCTATAAACGCAACATTGAGCGTCAGGTTCCCGCCCGCAACAACAAAACGATATACCGTAGAGTTTGCACTTGTACTTTTCACGCTGTAAATCAGTTCCCCCGCTGCGTTCGCCAGCGACAGGCTCCCCAGCACATTCCCGGCATCAGGGGTCGCTGTCAACACGGCATTGTCCCCGGCCCGCACATACGCAGAGACCGCTGTGCCATCCGCCTCCATCAGCAGCGTACCGGAGCCGCTTTGCGTTACAGCAATCTTATAAACCTCTTTACCTGTCTCAAGCGTCGGGTTTGCATTTTCGGGCGTGTATGTCCAGCATTTTGAGCGTGTGCTGGAGCCGCCGTCGAGCAGGTAAGCAAGCTCGTCCATCGACATATTTTCTGTCGATGTGACGTTTAAGTTGTCTGTAACATCTGTAGTAATCAGGCTGGGAAGGTAATAGCAGTTTACAATATAGCCGTTGCTGCCGCCATAAGCGGCTGCAGCGCTTGCGCCGGTCTCGACGGTCATATTACCGCCCTGATAGCAGTTTATCATATAGCAGTAGTTCCCGTCGGCCACCAGCCCGCCGGCCAGCGCGGAAGCATTGTCCGCCGTCAAGTCGCCTGTATTATAGCAATCAGCCACATAGCATGCATTGCTAAACCCGACAAGCCCCGCCGCATTGCTATAGCGTGCTCCGCAACTGACGCTGCCCGTATTATAGCTCTTGGTAATGTAAACGGTGCTGGTGTCCCCTACATATCCGGCCAGACCGCCCAGATAATCACCCGTCGAAATGCTGCCGTTGTTGTTGCACCATGTAATGCTGCCGGAAGTCAGCCTTCCGGTCACGCCGCCAATGTAGGATGTGCCGCTGACACTGCCGCTGTTGCTGCTGCTTGTAATGGTGGTGTTTGCGCCGTTACCAACCAGTCCTCCGACATAGGTTGTACCACTTACATTGCCGCTGTTGCTGCTGCTGATAATAGCGGTGTTCGTGCCGTTACCAACGAGGCCGCCGGTATACTGGAACTGGCTGGTTACCACGGCAGTATTCATATTCCCCGTGAGTGTAACGCCCGTTCCGGTGCCGACAATTCCGCCCACGCCGCCGGTGGCGGTGGCGGTAGACGTCACAGCGCCGGAATTTTCACATATGGAAAGCGTTGTGCCGCGTACGACATTCCCGACGATGCCGCCCAGATGGTATGTTCCGCTCACCGTGCCAGCGTTTTTGGTGTCTGTAATAGAGGCAGAGCCGGTAGCATTACCGAGGATACCTCCGACATAATAGGTGCCCTTAATGTCGCCACTGTTCTCACAGCCGACCAGCGAGATGCCGCTGGCACCGCCGCCGATGATGCCGCCGACGTAATTGGTGCCAACGAGTATATCACCCTCGTTGACGCAGTTTGTCAGCACGGTATAGGATCCATAGCCAAAAATACCGCCCTGATAGGTGGTGGACCCGGAAATATTCACTGTGTTCGTGTAGCCTGTTACGTTGGAGTAATAGGCATAGCCCGAAAGACCGCCCAAATAACTTGTCCCGGAAATAGCGCCCGTATTTTCGCAGCCGGTGAAATCTGTGTAATATACGTATCCTGATATGCCGCCGTGATAGGTGGTCCCAGGAACGGCAGCATTGTTGATACAAGATTCAAAGCTCGCCCTGTTGTCGGAAACGCCATAGCAATACCCCGCAATGCCGCCCAGATAGGATGTGGCGTCTGTACCAAAGCTGCCGTTATTTTCGCACCCCACGAATTGCGCTGTGACCGGATAGGAACTGCTGCCACTTGTGCCGACAATGCCGCCCATATAGGCTTTGCCGGACAGAACCCCTTCATTGGTGCAGTCGCTATAAACAACCGTTGGCTTGTTCGCTGCCGCTGGCAGGCATAATCCTACAATGCCGCCGAAAGAATATCCAGTTGCAGTGGCGAGACTTGTCAAATTCGCATAGTTCCCGCTTGCGGATATCGTAACCGTTCCACTCGTGATTGGGTTCAGGTAGCCCACAAGCCCGCCGACCGCCACACCTGCTACTGTCCCGCTGATGGCACCATAATTTTTACATGTATCCATCAGCGAAAGATCGTCCGCAGAGGCCACAGCACAGCCGATCAGTCCGCCGACATAGTTATACGTCGCACCGCCATTGACCGTCCCGTTGTTGATGCAACCAGTAAACGTACTGTTTTCCGCACTGCCGGCAATGCCGCCGATGTAGGAATAGGAAAACGCGCCGGACAGGGCCGTGGCGGCTGATACGATAACAGAATCAAATGTGCATCCGCTTGCGGCGCCGACAAGACCGCCAAGCCGGTTGTAGGCGGCGGATGTTCCGGCTGAGCCAAGCGCGAAGCTTGTGGAGACGGTGATGCCGGAAAAGACCGTATCCTCTGCATTTGCCACCAGGCTGCCCACCGTTTTCGCGCTGGTGCTGGCAGCAAACGTATAGGATATGACAAGGTCTTCAAACCTCGCTCCCGCCGTATAGCCAAAGAGGCCGAGGTCGTTTGAGGTGAAGCTGCTGATTGCGACATTGGTGCCCGCCAGCTCATATTCTTTCCCGGAAAACGTCCCCTTGAACGGGGTCGATGCGCGCGCTCCGATTAGCGCGCTCCAGGAAATGCCGCTCAGGTCAATATCCCCGCTCAGTGTGATGGTTTTCCCCTCAAAGGAGACAGGCCCATCCACCTCGGTTTCCGTCGGAGCGGTTCCGTTTACAAGGTACATCAGCGCCTTGAGCTGCGCCGCGTTTCCGATGACGAAGCTGTCGGCATCCGGGTCATCTGTGTACCAGCGGAAATCATTTGCCGAGATCGTCAGCACTTCCCACGAGGCATAAATGGAGATATCCTGTGTCACCGAAGCGCTAAAATTATACAGCGTACTGCCGTCAATGCCGTCGGTCACCCATGCTTTGAACGTGTATCCCTCTTTCTGCGGGATATCCGCTTCACTGACAGTTTGGCTGTACCCTACCACCACCGTCTCGTAAGGGACCAGCTCGTTGTCGCTCATTGTCCCGTCGTAGAACGTGACTGTGATATCCTTTAGATCCCAGATGGCGTAAAGTGTATCCCCATTGGAGACGTCCGAAATGGTATACGCAAGGCCTGTCCCGTCGGGATTGTCAAACCAGCCGACGAACTTGTAATAGTTTTCGTTATAGTAAGGTGTTGGTAACTCACTCAGCTCGCTGAGTACAACGGTAATGACCGTATCGCTATCCTGACGCGTCTCCAGTCCAAAGTCATAAAAGCTGCTCTCATTGTAGTTGAGGTACGCCACCTCTGCGTCGCTGTCAATGCTGCGCTCCCAGTATAGCATTGGCGTTCTGCCCTCCGCGTAGATAAAGGCGTTGCCAAGGGTTGCAGTAAAGGCCCTGCTTCCCATGGTATCAAGCGTCCTGGCCTGCGCACCGTAGGAAACCACATCTGAGTCCGCCGACGCGAGATAGAACGTGTTGGTATAAACGCCATTTGCGGTGTTCCCGGTAAAGGTCTGCCCCACTGTCCCCGCCGTGTAGCAATTTGTAAAATAGTTATACGCCTGCAAAGGATATCCAACGGCGCTGCCGGCAAGGCCCCCGCTACTTGCGGTTGCGGCACCAAGGCTATAGCAGTTGGTGAAGTAAATCTTAGCTGTGGAACTGCTGCTTATATACCCGACAAGCCCGCCGGCAAAGGGGTACCCGGCTATGTTCGCTGCAATGTCGCCACGGTTATAGCAATACTCGACATTTAGCACAACTGTGACGGCATGACCGACCAGCCCTCCTGTGGCACTTTGGGCGCTGCTGGAACCCCCGGTTGTGATAGTGATATCGCCGTTATTGCCACAGCGCATCAGACTTGTGCCAGTAAGCGCCTGCCCCAAAATCCCACCGGCATAACTGGGCGACGTGTAGCTGGACTGGATCGGCGCGTTGCTAATACAATCACTGATCGCCGTGCTCTGCGCGCGGCCCACGATGCCGCCCATCATTTGCACATAGGTATTGGCCGCCAAACCGGTCGTTTGAAGCGTAATTCCTCCATTGTTTTCGGCATCGCTGACGCTGCCGCCTGTGATGTCTCCGACGATGCCGCCGATATATCTGGTGGTAGCCTTGGCAACAGTTATATAAATGGAAACGTTGCTGGTTACATTTGAAAATGACCCTCCAAGACTATAGCCCGCAATCCCGCCGATCCTGATATTTTGCGACATGTTCGCGTAAATCTCGCCTTCGACCGTTACATTTTGTACGGTGGCCTGCGCGCCCATCACACCGAACAGGCCAAGCGCGGTAATGTCCTCAGCGCTACTCGACGGTATGGAAAGATCGCTGATGGTATAATCATTGCCCTCGAACGTCCCTTGAAAATAGCTGGATATTCCACCAATCGGAACCCATTCGATTCCATCGAGCGATATGTCTGCCCCCAGCTGAACGGTTTTGCCTGAAAAGCTGGTCCCGTCGTTCACCATATCAGCAAAGTCCTGTAAGTCCGCCGCGGTATTGAGTATGTAGGTGCCGTCTGTATACCACGAGGCAGCCGAAACAAAGGATGCGGTAAGGACGATGACAGACTGCTCCTGCTCCGCGTCCAAAACGTCCACATCGTCCGTTTCAAGCACATAGCGAAACGAATATGCGCCATCGCTGTCGGCAGCTATCTCGTTATACGCCTCATCTTCATTGTCGGTATAGCCCACGCTGTCCTCTGCAAGGGTGTAGCCATCATCGGGCAGCGCTTTAACCGTAATCATCCACACATCACTTGCGCCGTCTTCCGTCTCCGCCTGCGAAATGGCATAGGAAAGTGTGCCGTTTTCTATTCCATCATCTATCTGCACGGAAAACGGCAGACACGCATTATCCTCCGACACACCGGCGATAGCGTCCATGATAGCCGACAGCCCGCCATCCTCCGCTTGCTCTTCCGCTGCCTCTGGCAGTGCGTCGTTGTCGTCTGTCCCGGATTCTTCCGCTTCGACTTGGGAAAGATTTTCGGGGCCCTCTTCTTCGCCTAAATCATCACCCTCGTCTGCATCGCTGGTTTCCTCCGCATCATCGGCATCGTTGGCATCGTCAGTACTGCCCGCTTCCAGTGTTTCACCGCTCTCCTCCACACCACTGACGGGACGCTCCTCCTCCGCGGTGACGGCAAAAATATTAAAATTGCTCAGAAGAATCATGATACACATCAGTATGCCCAAAAACCGCATGCCGCGCCTGCCATATGCTTTGCTTTTCTTATTTTTTCGGTGCTTCCACATGTTTAACCCTCGCCTTTCTTTGTTTTCATTCGTATTTTTCGATTGCTCCACGGATTTTTTGATCTTCATTTCCCCTTATTATGTACTTAGAAATCAATCCCACCTGCGCTCCCTCGTTTGGTATAACTCCCCTCCCCTCCAAGCGGCGTAACACCGCAAGTGGTGACAAATGCTGACAATATGCACCGAGCAAAAATTGTAGAACACGACACAAAACTTAGTTAAAACAAAAAGGTTTTGGACAAGATATACACAAAAGTCATTCTACCAATCTCGGTGCATATTGTCAACCTTTATAACCAAAAGATATCAATTTCGTTCGTCCCT
>JAJQEJ010000072.1 GCA_021201735.1 Oscillospiraceae bacterium
TCCCTATTATACCACAAAAACCTCGCCATTGGCGAGGTTTTTTGACAGGCTGAGCGCTGCGGCAGGACTTGTGCCTGCCGCAGCGCTGTGTTATAATGATACACAATATTGATGTACCGGAGGTTTGTTCATGGACGAGCAGAGATATACAAGTCCCCTCTCTTCCCGCTATGCGAGCGATGAAATGCAGTTTATCTTCTCTCCCAATAAGAAATTTTCTACCTGGCGCCGCCTTTGGGTGGCGCTCGCGCGCGCTGAGATGGCGCTGGGCCTGCCCATCACGCAGGCGCAGATCGACGAGATGAAGGCGCACCTCGACGATATCAATTACGACGTCGCGGCGCAGAAGGAAAAAGAGCTGCGCCATGACGTTATGGCGCATATCCATGCCTTCGGCGCGCTCTGCCCGAACGCCATGCCCATCATCCATCTGGGTGCGACAAGCTGTTATGTCGGAGACAATACCGACATCATCCTCATGCGGGAAGCCCTTGTGCTGGTGCGGGACAAGCTCCTGTCTGTTTTGCGGCGGCTGGGGCGCTTTGCGGATACCTACCGCGCCCTGCCCACCCTCGGGTTTACCCACTTCCAGCCCGCGCAGCTTGTAACGGTCGGCAAGCGGGCCACCCTGTGGATGAACGAGCTGCTGCTCGATCTGGAGGAAGTTGAGTTTCGCATTGCGCATCTGCAACTGCTCGGCTCGAAGGGGACAACAGGCACGCAGGCGTCCTTTCTGGAGCTCTTTGACGGCGACCACGAAAAGGTCAAGGAGCTGGAGCGCCGCATCGCAGCGGAGATGGGCTTTGCGCAGGTCGTCCCCGTAAGCGGGCAGACTTACTCCCGCAAGGTGGACGCCGCCGTGCTCAGCACCCTCTCCGGCATTGCCCAGAGTGCCGGCAAGTTTGCCACCGACATGCGCCTGCTTTGTCATCTGAAAGAAGTGGAAGAGCCCTTTGAGGCAAACCAGATCGGCTCCTCCGCCATGCCGTATAAGCGCAACCCCATGCGCTGTGAGCGCATCTGCGCCCTCTCGCGTTTTGTCATGGTCGATGCGCTCAATCCTGCCATAACCGCCTCTACCCAGTGGTTTGAGCGCACGCTGGACGACTCGGCCAATAAGCGCCTGTCGGTGCCGGAGGCATTTCTCGCGGTGGACGCGATCCTCAATATCTATGATAACGTGGCGGCGGGGCTGATCGTCCACAAGAAGGTCATCGAAAAGCACGTGATGGACGAGCTGCCGTTTATGGCGAGTGAGAACATCATGATGGACGCCGTCAAGCGCGGAGGAAACCGGCAGGAGCTGCACGAGCGCATCCGCGTCCACGCCATCGCGGCGGGCAGTAACGTAAAGGACAAGGGACTGCCGAATAACCTCATTGACCTGATTGCGGAGGACCCTCTTTTTGGCATGACGCGCGCGGAGTTGACTGCACATTTAGAGCCGTCGCGCTATATCGGGCGCTGCCCGGAGCAGGTGACGGAATTTTTGACCGATTGCGTTGACCCCATGCTGGAACGGTACAAAGATCGCCTGCGCGACGACGTTGCAGAATTGAAAGTGTAAGCAAGTGCATCCGCGGCAGAAGCCCTGCCGCGGGTGCGCTTTTATGTACATCTGAAAGAAGTGACAGCACCTACAAAAATCATACCGTATAGTTTGGTGCTTTTAAACAAGAAAGATTGTCAGGAAAATAACGTAATCGTTAAAATGCAAATATATATTGACTTTAGCTAGGCCTTATGCTAACTTTTATGTTAGATATGTCGCACTTTTCTGCCGTAATAAGGCGAAAAATGTGGCATGAAATGATGTAAAGGGGAGAATACGGATGAGCACTGCAAAAACAGATTGGGTTGTCACACCCGAAATGGAGCAGGAGATTATCTCCGTCGCAAAGCGGTATCACGATGAGCCGCACCAGCTGATGCGGATATTACTTGCCATACAGAAAATTGCGTACAATTCCTTCCCGCGCGAGGTTGCGGTTCTGGTGAGCAGAGAGACCGGCCTGCCCGAGGCGGATCTGTACAGCTACATTACTTATTACGCGATGTTTTCCGCGGAGCCGCGGGGCAAATTCGTCATCCGCATGTGCGAAAGCGCCCCCTGCCATGTGCGGGGCGCGAAGGCCGTGATGGAGGCGATCAGCAGGACGCTGGGCATTGAGCCGGGCGAGACAACGAAGGACGGACGCTTTACGCTGGAGTACTGCCAGTGCCTCGGCATGTGCGTGGAAGCACCCTGCATTCTCATCAATGATAAGGTCTACAAGGATCTGACGCCCGGACGGGCGGCAAAACTCATGGAAGACTATATGAGCGGGGAGGTGGAGTAAGATGCTGCAAGAAACCAGAATTGTACTGCGCAATGTGGGCAAGATTGATCCGGTGAGCATAGAGGATTACCGCGCAAATGGTGGCTACGAGGGCCTGAAGAAGGCGCTTGCCATGACGAGTGACGCGGTCATCGGTGAGATCAAGACCTCCGCACTGCGCGGGCGCGGCGGCGCCGGATTCCCGACGTGGAAGAAGCTGAGCATCAGCGCCGGGGTAGAGGCCGACCAGAAGTATATCATCTGTAACGCCGACGAGGGAGAGCCGGGTACCAACAAGGACCGCGTTGTTCTCGCCGGTGACCCGAACAGCATCTTTGAGGGTATGGCCATCGCGGGCTATGCCATCGGCGCGACCAAGGGCTTTATCTACCTGCGTTACGAGTATCCGTACATATTCCCGATTTTGGAGACGGCGCTGGAAAACGCCCGCAGGGCGGGTTGCCTCGGCAAGAACATTTTCGGCTCCGGCTTCGACTTTGATATCACCGTCGTCTCCGGCGGCGGCGCGTATGTCTGCGGCGAGGAGACTGCGCTCATCGCGTCCATTGAGGGCAAGCGCGGCGAGCCGCGCTTTAAGCCGCCCTATCCCGGCGCGGAGGGGCTCTACGGCAAGCCCACCGTGGTCAACAACGTCGAGACGCTGGCCAATCTCCCCTGTATCATCGAAAAGGGCGGGGAGTGGTTTAGCAAGATCGGCGTACCCAACTGCACCGGTACGAAGATTTTCACCGTCTGCGGCAACGTGACCACGCCCGGCGTGGTGGAGTACCCGATGGGCACCAACCTCAAGGATATTGTCGAGGCCCACGGCGGGGTCAAGGATGACCGCGGACTGCTTGGGCTGATGCTTGGCGGACAGTCGGGGAACCTCATTAACCCCAGCCAGATGGATCTGAAGATGGACATCGACACCTGCCGCGCCGCGAACGCGACGCTTGGCACCGGCACGGTGATGCTCATTGACGATTATAACGAGATTCTCGATATCGTGGAGAATATCATGGGCTTTTTCATTGAGGAGAGCTGCGGCAAATGTACGCCGTGCCGTGAGGGCAATATCCGCATGCACGAGATTATCCATAACATTAACGCCGGAAACGGCAAGCTGGAGGATCTGGATCTACTAGAGGAGCTGGCTGAGACGATGAAGCTCGCCTCCCTCTGCGCATTGGGGCAGAACTCATTTTATCCCGTCATCACCAGCCTGCACAATTTCCGCGACGATTATCTGAAAGCCATTGAGAGGGGGCAAAGAGTATGATTCATCTGACCATTGACGGACTCCCCGTTGAAGTGGCGGAGGGTACCACTGTTTTACAGGCGGCGCAGCAGCTCGGAATCAGCATTCCGACACTTTGCCACCACCCGGATCAGGCGGTTAAGGCAAACTGCCGCATCTGCGTGGTGGAAAACGAGGGGCAGGCAACCCTCATCCCGTCCTGCGCCTCTCCGGCGATGGAGGGGATGAAGATTTTCACCCATTCACCGAAGGTGCGCAAGGTGCGCCGCCACATTCTGGAACTGATTCTCGCGCGCCACGCACAGGACTGCCTGCACTGCAAGCGCAGCGGGAGCTGCGAGTTGCAAAAAATTTCGGAAGACATGCACTTTGTCGATCCGCCGCGCTACCCATACCATCCGCGCTCGAACGAGCTGGACGATTATTCCTCCCCATCCATCGTGCGCACGGCGAGCAAGTGCATCGCCTGCGGCAGATGTGAATATGTGTGCAGCGAAATTCAGGAGGTACACGCCATCGCCAAGACCAACCGCGGCTTTGACGTCAACTTCGGCACCGCATATAACAGGTCGCTTGGCGACAGTGTCTGCATCAACTGCGGGCAGTGCGTGCAGGCGTGCCCGACCGGCGCGCTGACCATCCGTGACGATACCGAGCGCTTCTGGAGCACCGTCGGCACCGGCAAGCTCATCGTCGCGCAGGTTGCCCCGTCGGTGCGTATCAACATCGCCGAGGCCATCGGCGAGGATCCCGGCACCGTGAGTACCGGACGACTGGTCACCGCAATGAAGCGGATCGGCTTTGATCTGGTCTTCGACACCAACTTCTCCGCCGACCTCACCATTATGGAGGAGGGCACCGAGCTGCTCGGCCGCCTCCAAAACGGCGGAACACTGCCGATGGTGACGTCCTGCTCCCCCGGCTGGATCAAGTTCTGCGAGATATACTATCCAGACCTCCTGCCCAACCTCTCCACCTGTAAATCTCCGCAGGGGATGTTCGGTGCGCTCATCAAGACCTATTACGCCGATAAAATCGGCAAGAAGCCCGATGAGATACTCAGTGTCTCCATCATGCCCTGTACCGCGAAGAAGTACGAGGCGACGCGCACCGAGCTCGGACGCGACGGCTATCAGGATGTGGATCTGGTTCTCACCGTGCAGGAGCTTGCGCGTATGATTCGCAGCGCAGGCATTGACTTTAAGAATTTGCCTGAGAGCGACTTTGACCAGCCGTTCGGCCTTGGCAGCGGCGCGGGTACTATCTTTGGCGTGACCGGCGGCGTGATGGAGGCCGCGCTGCGTACCGTCTACGAAGTCGTGACGGGTCAGACGCTCGAGAACATTGAGCTCGAAGCGGTGCGCGGCTATGAAGGCGTGAAAGAAGCCACCATTCAGGTCGGTGACCTGCCGGTCAAGGTGGCCATTGCGCACGGGCTGGGCAATGCCCGCAAGCTGATGGACGCCGTGCGTGAGGGCAAGGCGGACTACCACTTCATCGAGATTATGGCGTGCCCCGGCGGCTGTATCGGCGGCGGCGGAAACTCCATCAAGGATTGGAAGAAGATGGGCGACCGTTACGATGCCATCTACCGTGAGGACCGCCGCCTGCCGGTGCGCAAGTCCCATGAGAACAAGGAAGTGCAGGATCTCTACAAGGAGTTCCTCGGCGAACCGAACGGACATAAGAGCCACGAACTCCTGCACACAGCGTATACCGACCGCAGTGCGCTGCTGCGGTAACAGAAACGGAAAAAAACGGGCGCGCCGCAGAAACAATCTGCGGCGCGCCCGTGCAGCCTGTCAAAAAACCTCGCCAATGGCGAGGTTTTTGTGGTATAATAGGGAAA
>JAJQEJ010000004.1 GCA_021201735.1 Oscillospiraceae bacterium
CACAAGAACGGCTGCTTTCGCCTGATGAAAGCAGCCGTTCTTTGACAGGCTGACGGGTATACCGCCATTTGGTGGTATACCCGTTTTCTCTTCTGCACCCCTGTATGGCAGCTACTCTGATACAGTTTCGCTACCAAAAAAGTTTCTCCATTTGTGGCGCATTTCTCATTTGTTTGGAGGCAATTACTGCCCCTTGCGAAAGGAATTACACTCTGTATCTTTGCTGGCAGTTACCTTTGCATCGCTGCATCCCACACTGATGGAATCAAGGGTACAATAGTTGCTGGTATGGTAGCTGCAACTCTCCACGCTACAACGGATTTTGGAATTCACATGCTGTGTCGACTGGTTCATAACAAATACCTCCTTTTTAGTGCGCTATTTGTACACGAATAGTATCGACACACCAAATATGTTTTATACCTCTAATCCTGCTCCGGTTTCTTTTTCTTCCAACGCAGCAAAAACCGCTCCAAAAATTTCCCGCGGCCCTGACCGGAGCCTTTTACATAAAAATAGCCGATCACGGAAAACACAACTGCGCCAATGAAGTTGACAAACAGATCCTTCATCGTGTCAATGAGTCCGATATCCAGATAACCGCCCAGGCCCAGCGCCTCCTGCGAGCCGTCGCTGTGGACCACAATGATATCCGCGATATCGCCCACGACAACCGGCTTATTCCCGCCTGTGTTTGGATCGAGCATCACGGAGCTGATGACGCCCACAATGCTATCCTTCTGCATATCGAGCCTGAAAACGGTATCCATCAAAAACTCTATAAACTCCCACATCACGCCGATGGTCATGGAAAAGCAAAAAGCGACCAGCGACATAAAAATCGGCGAGAGCGTAAAGGACAGCGCCTTATGTCGGTTGAGAATGTCCACAAGGGAAAACCCGATTGCCGCGCAAAGGAAACCGTTGACGGTGTGCAGCATGGTGTCCCAGTAGGGAAAGGCAATGTAATACGCACGGATCTCTCCCAAAATTTCCGCTGCAAAGATGAAGAGAAGAATCATGATTTCCAGCGTATCGGGCACGTCGATATGAATGTTGCGCTCCACAAAGCTGGGGATTGCAAACAGGATGAGCGCCAGAATACATAAGAAAAAATTCTCATAGTTCCCATTCAAAAATTGCGCCACCATGATGGCGACCACCACGGCGCGGAGAATAAAATAAACGGAAAACAGCCATGGATTTTGGCGAAACTGTTCTCGCATTGTCGTTCTATCGTTCTTTTTCACTGACACAATTCTCCTTGCGCGCGGATGTACTATAATATCGCTTATTATAGAGCGCTTTTGCAAAAGATACAAGTCAATTCTTCCATTCCTCTGCATATGATAGGATTGAGGTGATCATTTTGGATTTAAAAAACAATCGCATTACGCTTGGCGAACTCTTAGATTCCCCGCAATCCAAAGCAATTATTTATAAGAAAATCCCCATCATTTCGAAACATCCCATTCAGGGCGCTGCGCGTAGCGTTACATTAGAGCAGATGGTTTCGGCGGCGGAGGCATTTCTGCCGCCAAAGAAAATTGACGAAATGCTCCAGCTCTTGCGCCAGGCATAAACCGGAACGCTCCGCTTTTGCAGCACTCCACGCGATGCTGCCAAAGCGGAGCGTTTTGTTCTGTGAATACAGGTTCTTATATACCTTTTGCCGTGGCGCGTGCCGTCAATTCTGCTGCGATGGTATTCGCGATTTCATAAACGCGGGAAAAATCGACAAACGGATTGTACAGCCCCTCCAATTCATCGTGTAGCGCTTTGGCGTGCGCGAGCGACGTGACCGCCTCATCCACCAACGCGGCGGAAACCTTGCGAGAAAAGCGCAGCCGCGCTTTGTTGCGGCGCAGGAGCTCCGCATCGGGCATGGCGTCAAGCCGGATGCGGCGGTGCGGCGTCCCGGGATATGGGAGCGCGGGCGTACTTGTTACAAAGGCGAGGGAGAGCGCGGGGATCAGCAGGTGCTCCATGCGCTCCGGCGCGAGCAGGGCGGGGCAGGTGATGACATCGTAGCCGCCCGCCATGGCCCCGGCTGCCAGATGGGTGAGCAGAATGTGCGCCGTGCCGTAGCTGTCAATGAGCTCATAGACGCGCTTGCAGGTGGCGTCCGCGGTTGCAAAATTACACAGGACGCCTTTCCATGTAATCGCACCGAGGAAGCGCTGTACGGAATGCCCGCCGTCTCCCCCGCTCTTTTTTACCTCCCGTTGCAGGATGCCTTTTGCGCGTTTGGCAATTTTCCCCTCCAGCGTCTCTGTGATCACGAGGGTACGCACATCTTCCGCAATTTGTGCCGCCGCACTCAAACATCGGTACGCACGCTGGTAACAGGTCTTATATTCAGCCGTGCGGGCGGCAATTGGCAGCCGCTCCTGCGCAAGTGCCTGCTTGCTATAGCAGGCACCGAGGTTTACATAACGTTCCACCACACCGGGGCATAGCGGCTCCACCACGTGGGGCGCGGTACCGTCTACAATTGCGGTCTTAATCTCCGGCATGACGATTGCGTCGAGCGACTCGGGATCGCCGGAGCATTGTATGTACTCCACCTGTAAGCCGTTTTCCTCCATGGCGGATGAGACCCGCTGCATGAGCGAGGATTTGCCGCAGCCCGGTCCGCCTTTTAAAATCAGGATATCTTCCGCCTCGGCAGGCGAAATGAGCTGGTCGAACAATGAGTAGAAGCCGGTAGGGGAATTTGCACCCAAAAAAAATCGGATTTGTGGTTCCGTTACCATAATTTTACCCTCCAGTGCATTGTGGTTCTCACTGTTAATCTATGCCAAATGGAGGGGCGGGGTGCGCCGAAGAACATGGAAATAATTCAACTCGCCCGCAGGAAAACCGGTATCCTGCGGGCGAACCCTCGCGCAATATGTAGCACATGTGAAATATGAAATTACAGGGTGAAATCCTCTGATGTCAGCTTTTTAAAATCAGGCAGGACAACTTTGGGCGGAACGCGCTTGAGCGGATCGTAGCGAAATGCCCGGCAGGCATGCACAGGCGACACAATGCCGCGCTTTGCGCAGAGCACACTATCCTCGCTGAGCTTGGCACCGCGTGTGCAATAGGCGCAGCGCGGCTCGATATCCTTTTGAAATAACATTTGCATGCACTTCCTTTTCCCTACAGTATAGCATACTCCATACATCTGCGCCATCGTTTTCTGTCGCGGCATAAATAATTCAGAGGTGCCACGCATACGCGCGGCACCTCTGACCCTCTTGCTCCTAAGCGAAACTCGGAATCAATTCTTTTTATCGTCTCTGTCTTTATTTCTGGCGTACCCCACAAAGGTAACAACGAGGAGAACCGCGCAGAAGCAAAGCAGATAGATAGCAACGGGTGCGCTTAATGCAGCAACTTCCATTTTGCATAGCCCCTTTCTTTTACCAGAATTTAATACCTCTTCCGCTGGTCAGCTTCCAGATCAGGAAGATGACAGCACAGCAGACCATAGAGATGACAATCTGTGATATGATAATACTAATAACCCACATAGGACATGCTCCCTTCTAATCAAGCATTGAGATGATTTAGGTGCGTGGTATGGCTTCTGCCGGATGCAGCTGCGCGTACTTCTTGGTGCGTAGCCCCGGTGTGCCGGGCAGAATCAGCGTAAGGACAACACCAAGTACCACCGAAAGAATACTGACAATATACATGTTCAGCGCCCACGGGCCGGTTGCCCATGACGGGGTCCAGAATGTCCAATAGATGTTAACAATGTAGGTAACCACAACGGTAATCCACGCGGCAGACTTGCTCGCCTTCCAAATCATACCGCACAGGTAGACAACGAAGACAGGAATACCAAAGGAGAAGCACCACAGGAAGACCGGGAATACCACCGCCATGTTGAGCGCGCCGATGAGAAGGACAACCGCCATGACAACGATGCAGACGCGCAACAGGATCATGAACGCCTTATCGCTCATATCCGGCTTCCAGGGGCGCTTGATGACGTCCGAGGCAATGACCATGCCGTTACCCATCAGGATACTGCCGCCGGTAGAGAGGCAGGCCGCCAGAAGGCTGATCATCAGCAGGCCGAGGATCGGTGCGGGTAACGCCTCCATGGCGAGCAGCGGCACGACGGTCTTGGAAACTTCTGCGCCACCTGCTTGCAGGACGGTCGGGATTGTCATGCCGACCAGCGCCATAATAACCCAGGGGACACAGGACAAAACATTGAGTCCACAGCCGAGGAACACGCCCTTGCGGCAGGCATGGTTATCCTTTGCGGCAAAGAAGGTGTTGTTCATGCTCTGGGAAACCGCGCCTGCGGAGGTGTGGAGTACAACCACCGGGATAATGACGTTAAGCCACAGATCCTTGTTCCCCATATCGGTATTGGTAAGCATAACCGGGGACATTTCGACCAAGCCCAGCTGCTCCCGTAGCGGCATCAGGGTGTCCTTTAAACTGTCCCACGCGCCGCCCATGCCGGCGTAAACCTCCTGTATGCCGGTCCAGCCAAAGTAGTTGGCGGCGAGGTACGTGCCGATGAAACCAAGGGCGATATACGCACCGGCCAAGAGGACGCAGGAGTTGATGACGTTCAGGAAGGCCATCTGGAGTACGCCGCCGAAGAGGACGTATACGAGCATAAGTACAATGGCGATACAAACGCACCACTTGAGGTTCAGGTGGCCGCCGGTCAGGCCGTAGATGGCAGTTCCGGTGGCGATGGTCTCAGAGATGCCGATACCGGTCCATGTCATGGTCTGGAACGCGGCGTGCAGGCTGCCGAGGCCGCGCCCGAACATCTTTTCAATGATCTCCGGCATAGTATTGAGCCGTGTATCACGCACCCATGGGCCCAGCCAAAGCATCATGAGCGGCAGGAAGATAGCGCCCGCGCCGACTGCCCACCATATTGCGGAGGCACCGATTCCGCTGGTCGCCGTTTCCCACAGGCTCAGGGTATGCCCCGAACCGAGCGGCACCAGCACGAAACTGAATGTGACGAGTAACCAACTCATGCCGTCGCCGGCTTTGGTAAAGTCTTTGGCGCTTTTTACGCTACGCCTGGATTGGACGATGGAGAGGACGGTGATTAACACGAAGTAAATCAAAGCAACTGCTAAAGCCAAAACACTCACTCCCTTAAAGATATATTGAATTTTCGCCTCTCCCGGTAAAACTGCAGAGGGAACAGCCGTACCGGGTCTCTCTTGTACAATATACGACGGGTGGGCACCTGCCTTATATCGTTAAAAAAATCATATGGTGTATTGTAGGTATACACTCAAGAAAGAAATTCACACTTTCTTCATTTTTGGTTTTTTTTACAAAGCGGCATCCTATATTTTATTGAGAATTGCCATCCCGTCTTTTCGTATCCACATAAATGTTGGCATTTTAGCATATTTTTCATCCGCACATAGCGCACGTTTCCCCTAAAAGGACCGCTATCCTATGCTTCCGACGGATCTCCCTTTTTCTTTTTTTGTAGTTCCCCTTTGTGGCGGTTCGTGATAAAATAGAATTCTATAGTATTACTGTGTCTGATGAAAGAGGTGGTAAGCGTGCCTGAGCAGTTCCTGCAGCCTGGAGAGATTGTGGCATTGTCTACGTCGGCTGTTACGCGGTTGGTGGCCGAGGACAACGGCGATGCTGCGCTCCTTTATTTACATATGTTGTCGGGACGCGCGCAAGCAGCACCTCCGAAATGGACGCCGCAACGGCTGGACCGCGCCTATGCCGCGCTCTATGCCATGCAGCTCTTGGATAAGAAGCAGCCGGAAAAGCCTGCCGCGCCCGTCGAGACGGTCATCCCGGAGACGCCGCCGGAGTATTCCACCGCCGATATTAACAGGGAGCTCGCGGCAACGGATTCCGATTTTCCGGGTCTTGCCGCCGAGGTGCAAAAGAGTCTTGGCAAAATTTTGTCCACCGCCGATTTGAAAACCCTATACACGCTATACGATTACCTTGCCCTTCCGTCCGAGGTCATTTTCCTCCTTGTCAACTGGTGCATTGAGGAGTATGAGCGCAAATATGGCGCTGGGCGGCGTCCGCGCCTTTCCACCATCAGCAGGCAGGGCTTTTTCTGGAAAAACCGGCAGATTGACACGCTGGAGGCTGCAGAGGCGTTTTTAGGCCGCAAGGCACAGCTGCGCAGTCGCGAGACGGCACTGCTTGCAGAGCTGAATATCCAAGGGCGCAATGCAACGGAAAAGGAACGTGGCTTTTTAGAGAGCTGGGTCGAGATGGGCTTTCCGGACGAGAGTATCCGGCTGGCCTATGAGCGCACACTATTCCAAAAGCAGAATATGAACTGGAACTATATGAATTCTATCTTGCTGCGCTGGCACCGCCAGAAGCTCCATACGCCGGAGGAGATAGAAAAGGGCGATACCAGGCCCGGGCATTACCGCGCAAGAAAGCCGCTTACGCAGGACGCACAGGGGGCGCAACCGGGCGCAACCCGCACACATGAAGATGTGGAGTGGCTACGGGCCTATATGAAACGGCAGCGCGAACAGGAGGAAGGTGGCTGACAATGGCTTATGAACGCGAGGTCATGCGCCGCGCGACCGAGCGGCTTGAGGAGCGGCGGAGCGCGCGGGAGCGCAACGCCGAGGCGCGCAGGGCCGAGATTTACCGCAAAATCCCCCGCATCGTACAGATTGACCGGCAGCTGCAAGGGACCATTGCCGGCATTATCACCGCCTCGCTGCGCGCCGGGGATGACCCCGCCCCATCTCTCGCGCAGGTTCGGGAGGAAAATTTGAACCTACAGGCGGAGCGCGCGGAGCTTTTGGTGGCGCACGGGTATCCGTATAACGCGCTTGATGAGCAGTATATGTGCCCAATCTGTCAGGACAGAGGTTGGCGCGGCATAAAAATGTGTGAATGCCTCAAAGCGTTATGCGCAGAGGAGCAGATTACCACCCTGTCTCAACTGCTGCACTTGGGGACGCAGTCCTTCGATAGCTTCTCTCTTGCCTACTACAGCGACCTGCCGTGGCCCGGCGAAACCAACACGCCAAAAGAAAATATGGAATTTATCTATGATGTATGCCTGAATTTTGCACAGAAGTTCCCCTCATTTGGTATCCGTAATATTCTGCTCTCCGGCGCGCCCGGTCTGGGGAAGACCTTCCTGTCGGCCTGCATCGCGCGTGTGGTGGCGGAAAAGGGTGTATCGGTGGTATATGATACGTCCGTCAATATACTAACATGCTTCGAGGAGCAGAAGTTTTCCAAAAGCGAGCAGGCCGCGCAGGATACGAGCCGCTATTTAAAATGTGAACTGCTCATTGTGGATGATCTGGGCAGTGAGATGAATACCCCCTTTGTCCAATCCGCACTCTATACACTCATCAATACCCGGTTGATGGAGGGGACACGTACCATTATCTCCACCAACCTCTCCATAGATGATATTTACGCCCGCTACAGCGCCCAGATTGCCTCCCGTCTGGATGGGGAATACCGCTTACTGCCGTTTTACGGCGAGGACATCAGGCGTCAGCGCAAAAAACAAGTGAGATAATGGACAAAAAGAGCGCCCCTGCCCTTATCCGGGCATGGGGGCGCATACCATATTAACTTTTTTTCCGCTTCCGCTTTTCAAAAAACGGCTTACTCTCCGGTTCGCCCGCACTTTCGCCCATCGCGGTACCGAACGCGCGCAGGGCGTCCTTCTGCTCCTGCGTCATGCTCTTGGGCACCTTGACCTTAACCATCACCATCTGGTCGCCGCGCCCGCGGCCATTCACAGCGGGAATGCCTTTCCCGCGCAGGCGGAAGGTCGTCCCCGGCTGTGTCCCTTCCGGCAGCGTCCACTTCACATTGCCGTCCAGAGTGGGAATCTCCAGCTCCGCGCCCAGCGCCGCCTGCAAAAAGCTGACCTCCTGCTCCAGGTACACATTCATCCCGTCGCGCTGGAAGTGCGTGTGGGGCCGCACGGTGACGGCGATCAGCAAATCACCCGCGGGACCGCCGTTGACGCCTGCGCCGCCCTGCCCGCGCAGCGATACCGCCTGTCCGTCGTCAATCCCCGCCGGGATATTGACGGTAATTTTACGCTGGCGGCGCACGTTGCCCGCGCCGCCGCAGGAGGAACACGGCTGATGGATGATCTTGCCCGTCCCGTGGCAGTTGGGGCAGGGCGATGTGCTGGAAAAGGCAAACCCGCCGCCCCCGCGCTGTATGCGCACGCTGCCCGCGCCATGGCAGTTCGAGCAGACCTCCGCCGTCGTCCCCGGCGCGCAGCCTGAGCCGCCGCAGGTGTCGCATTGCTCTGTCCGGTTCACGCTGATCTCTTTTTCACAGCCGAACGCCGCTTCTTCAAATGTAATGGTTACCGAGGTGCGCAGGCTGCTCCCCTTCTGCGGCGCATTGCGCGCCCGGCCCTCGCCGCCGCCGAAGCCGCCGCCAAAGAAGGAGCTGAAAATATCGCCGAAGTCAAAGCCGCCGAAGTCGCCCGTAAATCCACCGCCGCCAGCGCCGAAATTGGGGTCAACCCCTGCATGGCCAAACTGGTCATAGCGCGCGCGCTTCTCCTTATCGGACAAGACCTCATACGCCTCGTTCACCTCTTTAAATTTACGCTCCGCCGTTTTGTCGTCTGGGTTCAGATCGGGGTGGTAATCCTTTGCCAGCTTGCGGTACGCCTTCTTCAGCTCGTCGTCCGACGCACCCTTGGAGACACCCAACACGGCGTAATAATCTCTTTTTTGTTCCGCCATCTCACTCACCTTCTCCTGTTCGGGATATACCGGCACCACAGGGTGGAGCGCACCGCCCCACCCTGTAAGCGCTTATGCTGTCACTGCGCACTGTCGTCATCGACAACCTCATAGTCCGCGTCCACCACATTCGGCTCGCTCTCCGCCGTACCGGCGTCCGCGCCGCCGCCGGGCTGGTTGCCGCCCTGCTGCTGGTAGATCCGCTCGCTGATGGGATAAAATGCCTTGGTGAGCTCCTCCGTGGCATTCTTAATGGCCTCGATATCGGTGCCCTTGAGGGCGTCCTTCACCCGCGTAACCGCGGCGTCGAGTGTGCTCTTCTCCTCAGCGGAGATTTTATCCTTGAGGTCCTCCATCGTCTTTTCGGTCTGGTAGACCATCTGGTCGGCCTGATTGCGAATTTCGACCTCTTCCTTGTGCTTTGCGTCCTCGGAGGCAAACTGCTCGGCATCCTTCACCGCTTTTTCGATATCCTCCTTGGACATATTTGTGGAGGAGGTGATGGTGATATGCTGCTCCTTGCCGGTACCCAGATCCTTCGCGGAGACGTTCACAATGCCGTTTGCGTCGATATCGAACGTCACCTCAATCTGCGGTACGCCGCGGCGGGCGGCTGCAATGCCGTCGAGGTTAAAGCGGCCGAGTGTCTTATTGTACTGCGCCATTTCGCGCTCGCCCTGCAGGACGTGCACCTCGACCGACGTCTGGTTGTCGGCCGCGGTGGTGAAGACCTGACTCTTTTTGGCGGGAATGGTGGTGTTGCGCTCAATGAGCTTGGTCATCACGCCGCCCATCGTCTCAATGCCGAGGGAGAGGGGGGTGACGTCGAGGAGCAGCAGCCCCTTCACGTCGCCGACCAGCACGCCGCCCTGCAGTGCCGCGCCGACGGCAACGCACTCGTCCGGGTTAATGCCCTTAAAGCCCTCTTTACCCGTGAGCTTTTTCACCGCGTCCTGCACGGCGGGAATACGGGTGGAGCCGCCAACCAGCAGAACCTTGGCAAGATCGTTTTGCGTCAGCCCCGCGTCGCTCATCGCCTGCCGCACCGGGCCGGTGGTCGCCTCGACCAGCTGGGCGGTCAGCTCGTTAAATTTCGCGCGCGTGAGCGTCAGATCCAGATGCTTCGGGCCGGTCGCGTCGGCAGTGATATACGGGAGGTTGATGGAGGATGAGGTTACGCCCGAAAGCTCAATCTTCGCCTTCTCCGCCGCCTCTTTCAGACGTTGGAGGGCGACCTTGTCACCTGAAAGGTCAATGCCGGAATCCTTCTTGAACTCGGCGACCATCCAATTGATGACGCACTTGTCGAAATCGTCGCCACCCAGACGGTTGTTCCCTGCGGTCGCGAGCACTTCAATGACGCCGTCGCCAACCTCCAGAACAGAAACGTCGAATGTGCCGCCGCCCAGATCGTAGACCATGATCTTCTGGTCGGACTCTTTATCCGCGCCGTATGCCAGCGCCGCCGCGGTCGGCTCGTTGATGATGCGCTTGACCTCCAGCCCCGCGATGCGTCCTGCGTCCTTGGTCGCCTGACGCTGGGCGTCGGTAAAGTACGCGGGGACTGTGATGACCGCCTCGCTCACGGACTGCCCGAGGTATGCCTCCGCGTCCGCCTTGAGCTTCTGGAGCACCATGGCGGAAATCTCCTGCGGCGTATATTTCTTCCCGTCGATGGTCACCTTATAATCCGTGCCCATCTCCCGCTTGATGGACGAGATGGTACGGTCGGGGTTTGTAATGGCCTGACGCTTCGCCACCTGACCGACCATGCGCTCGCCGTCTTTGGAAAACGCGACGACGGACGGGGTGGTGCGGTTGCCCTCCGCGTTGGCGATAACGACGGCCTCGCCGCCCTCCATCACCGCAACGCAGGAATTTGTTGTACCAAGATCAATTCCGATAATTTTAGACATAATATAGTTCCTCCTAATCGATAATCATTCAATCATTTTTGTATATCACTGTAATGGCAATGGCCGCGCTAATTGGCGACCTTCACCATGGCAAAGCGTATGACTTTTTCGCCCAGTTTAAAACCGCTTTGAAACACCTCGACGATCTCACCCTTTCCCGCATGTGCGTCCTCCACATGCATGACCGCGTTGTGGAAATTGGGGTCAAAAGTTTCTCCGAGGGCGGGCAGCTCCGTTACGCCGAGCTTGAGGAGAATCTCCCGCAGCCCGTTCATGGTCATCTCCACGCCCTTGGCGTATGCCTCATCTTCAGTCTCCTGCTTTACGGCGCGCTCCAGATTGTCGTAGACAGGCAGAAAGGCCAAAATCGCATCCGCCTTCGCGTCGGACCACGCGGACTCCTTCTCCTTCTGGCTACGTCTGCGGAAGTTGTCGTACTCGGCGGCCAGACGCAAAAACTGCTCCTCCTGCCGTGCCACCTCCGCTTTATAGCGTTCCAGCTCCTCTGCCGCCACATCCACGACTTCTTCCTGCGGCAGCTCCTCTTCCATCGCCTCGCCAGTGACGACTTCTTCCGTCTCCGGACAGTCCGGATTCTCTTGTTTTTTCCGATTCATCTTTGTCCTAAGTCCTCCCTAAGTAATCATAAATTCATGTTTTATCTTCTGATCCCGGCTCTTCGCCGAGCTCTTGCCGGAAGAGGCTCCCCAGCCGCTGGGCAAAATAGGAAAGGCGCGCCGTCAGTCCGGCATAATCCATCCGCGTCGGGCCCAGTACGCCGATGATCCCTTTCATACCGTTTTCCATATCGTAGGTGGCCATCACCACACTGCTGTCCTTGAGCGCCTCGGCCACATTTTCCGGCCCGATCACAATATTGACAGGGGCATTCTTTGCAATTGGATAACGGGTCGGGTCATTGCCCTCGGCGAGATACGCCATCAGGCTCTGTGCCCGCTCGAGAGAGTGGTACTCGGGATGCTCCAGCAGGCGGGTAATGCCGGTGGTATGGACGCTGCGGTGCTCCGCTTCCTCGAGCACCTCCATGGCAAAGGACACCACAAGGCTAATGAGCCCATAAGCCTCTCCCGCCGCATGGGCCGCAACGCGCATCAGCTCCGGCGTAATCTCCGTA
Organism: Oscillospiraceae bacterium; assembly: GCA_021201735.1. GTDB lineage: Bacteria > Bacillota > Clostridia > Oscillospirales > Oscillospiraceae > JAJQEJ01. Next base: position 11,775 of record JAJQEJ010000004.1, read on the forward strand.
AGCGTGAGGCCGGTAAAGGAGGCGTTGAGTAGGGTGTTAAGCATCTGCAACTCTGTGTCGGACAGATCCGTCGGTAGGCGGATCAGGCGGTTGTGGACACTGTTGCGGTCGGTCAGCAGCACCGCAATAAACGCGTTGCGCTCCACCATCAGCAGGTCAAACCGGCGCACCGTCACCTGCGCGTCGCCAGAGGCGAGGGTAAAGGCCGGATAGTGGGTCAGCTGCGCCACGACCTCCCCAACCTGATCCATCACCCGGTCGAGCTCTCGCATCTTCATCTGCAGCGCGTGGTTGATACGCTCGGTCTCCTGCAGGGACAGCAGGCGCTCCTCCATCAGTTCATTGACATACAGGCGATAGCCCTTCGACGAGGGGATACGCCCTGCCGAGGTGTGCGGCTTTTCCAGTAGCCCTAAAATCTCAAGGTCCGCCATCTCGTTTCGTATGGTCGCGGAGGAAATCTCCAGTCCCATGGATGCGGCGATGGTCTTTGACCCAACGGGCTCCGCTGTCTGAATATAATTTTCAATGATGGCGCGCAGAATTTTCTTTTTCCTGTCGGTTAAATCCATTCTGAACACCTTCCATCTTGTTTAGCACTCCTATGCTTTGAGTGCTAAAAACAATGTACCACTATCAATACAAAATGTCAATAGTTCGCTTGTAAATTAAATGTGAATGACCTTGCACAAAACTGGGCTATTATGTTATGATGTGAAGGAAAAGTAAAATTTATGCTTTGCCGTCTGCGCTACACAGGAGGTCGAGACGTTTGGATACATACACGCCCGGAAGATATCGCCACTTTAAAGGCAAGGAATACCGCCTGCTCGCTACCGCCCGCCACTCCGAAACGCTGGAGCTGATGGTGGTCTATCAGGCACTCTACGGCGAGGGCGGCGTTTGGGTGCGTCCGGCCGCCATGTGGGATGAATATGTGGAGCGCGACGGCTACGCGGGGCCGCGTTTTGCGCGGATGGAGGACGAGACGCCATGAACATCCAGATCTTCGGCACATCCAGGTGCTTTGAGACAAAGAAAGCCGAGCGTTTTTTTAAGGAGCGGCGCATCCCCTTCCAGCTCATTGACCTTGTGAAATACGGGATCAGCGCGGGCGAGCTCCAAAGCGTCCAGCGCGCCGTCGGGCTCGAGGCCCTCATACAGGACGCCCACCCGGATGCCGCGCTGCTGCGATACCTTGCCTACGAGGAGGATAAGGTCGCAAAGCTGCTGGAAAATCCCCGGCTGCTGCGCACACCTATCGTCCGCAACGGACGGCAGGCCACCGTTGGCTACTGCCCCGATGTATGGAATTCATGGTGATAATGATAATGATACTTGTTTTTTGTCGAATTCTATATTATAATTAATGTGGTTTATAATAAGTATACCTATTTGATTAGTAAGTGGTGATACAAATTGTTTATTTCTCGAGAATGTGATTATGCCTTTCGCATTATCCGTGCGCTCACCTCAGCAAAGCGGCTGTCCATCCAGCATATCTGTGATGCGGAGTGTATCCCGCACGCTTACGCCTATAAAATTATCAAAAAGCTTGCTGACGCGGAACTGGTCAAGGTGTTTCGCGGGGTGAAGGGTGGATATGAGCTTTCTTGCGATCCGGACAAGGCGACACTTTATGATGTCTACCACGCCATTGAAGGCGACCTGTTCTTGAATGATTGCCAAAAACCTGACAGCATTTGCCCCATGCGCGATGCTGAGGAACCTTGCCATGTGCATAAGGCCCTCTGGGGACTGCAGGAGCAGATCGTAACCCTTATGAATCAGCAAACCATTCGCTCTATCCTTTAACTTAGATTACGGGTGATGAACGCACTGTTCATCACCCGTAATTTATTTAAAATATTTTATCACACCGTTTTAATTTTTATGATTCTCTTCTACATATTCTTTCAGCACCGTTTCAATGAGGTTTGACATCGAACGATTTTGTCTTTTTGCTATTTCCTTCAGCTTCGTTATAAATGCTTCGTCTAACCGGATGCTAAGAACTTTTTTCTCGATACCCATAACAATCACCTATTTACATTTTACTGTGTTTGTATTACAATAGATATGATTACATAGTATTACTTTGTAGTATATATGATGAGTAAGGAGAATAAAAAATGCTTGATTTTGAAGATTCGTTTTCTGAATTTATAGATAGACGCGAATATGACAAAGCGGAAAATGCCCTTTTCTCTATGGTTCGCATATCATATTTAGCTGGCTGGTTGGCTGCCGGCGGTTCTCCTCCTCAGTCCAAGCCCGTATTAAAACTATGCCATAATCCCTTGGAGAAAATACCGCTTACAGATTGCATTGAAACAGATATAAGTATTGACGCGCACAGACAGAATTATCAAGATTTTTCCTGTTGACCTTTACAAATAGATAAAAAAGCAATAAAATAGGGGGTGTCGCAAACGCGACACCCCCTATTTATACATTTGGAGGTGCCTGATGGCCTCGCTGCTCCAGTCTTTTAAGCCTGCAACCATTCTCGGCATTGTGGTGCTTGTGCTGATTTTATTTGTTTTCATCCGCTACTGGCGGGCGATGCGCGGTGATACGCTGCTCTCCATGCGCGGCACGGCTACGCAGGCAGGTCCGCTGCCACGTATCATGCCCTTTCGAAAGCCTACCCCCATGCAGCGCAAGGATACAATCCCACTGCTGGTGGTGACTTTGCTCTACGCCGCCACGGCGTTTTGGCATCTCGGCTCCTTCACCAATCCCCAAGCGCCGGAGGATTTTGGCGACGGTGTGACGCGGGAAATTACCCTCTCCGCAGAAATCACCCTTTCTGCCCTGCGCTATTACCCAGAGCTGGGGACGGGGTCATACTGCTTTGAAGTCTCGGCCGACGGCGTGCACTGGCTGCGCCTGATGGCCTACGACGAGGACAATAAGACCTGCTACCGCTGGGCGGATGCCGACGTGGAGGCAAGCTATTTCGGGCTGCCACAGGAGTATAACTCTCTGCTCAAGTGGCAGGAGATTGTGCCGGACGAATCCGCGACCGTGCGTTACCTGCGTATCACGGGCAATCCCGATAAGCAGGTGTTACGGCTCGGCGAGCTGGGCTTCTATACCGCCGATGAAGAGGGCGGCTTATACCTACTCCCCTGCGCCACGCCGGAGCAGGCGCAGGAAGAAAGCCTCTATGCGCGCGGCGCGGACGGACTGTTTGACGAGCAGGACGTGATTCCGGAGCAGATATCCTGGTACAACAGCGCCTATTTTGACGAGATATACCACCCCCGCACCGCGCTGGAGCACATTGAGGGCATTTACCCCTACGAAATCTCCCACCCCCCGCTTGGCAAGCTGATCATCGGGCTGGGCATCCGCATGTTTGGCATGGCGCCGTTCGGCTGGCGGTCTATGGGTACCCTCTTTGGTGTTGGGATGCTGCCCATCCTCTATGTGTTTCTCAAAAACCTCTTTGGGAAAACGTCCCTCGCCTTCTGCGGTACTGTATTGTTCGCCGTGGACTTTATGCATCTGACCCAGACGCGCATCGCTACCATCGACACCTATGCTGTCTTTTTTATCCTGCTGATGTACTACTTCATGTACCGGTTTATGGCCCTGCCGCGCGACGCGTCCTTACGGAAATGCGCGCTGCCGCTCTTCCTGTCGGGGCTCTTCTGGGGCATCGGCGCGGCCAGTAAATGGACGGTGATCTACGCGGGTGCGGGGCTGGCTGTCCTCTACTTTATCGGCCTGTGGCTGCGTTACCGCGACCGGAAGCACGAGCCGGATGAGCACAGGGACGCTGCGCGGGTGGTGCCGCTGCTGCTGTTTACCGCACTGTGCTTTATCGTCATACCGGCGATTATCTACACCTTTTCCTATACGCCGTATGCAGTCGCCAAGGGGGACACCTCCCTTTCGGGCCTCATCTCCGTCATGTGGGAAAATCAGAAGAGTATGCTCAGCTACCACAGCGGCGTGAACAGCGCTCACCCGTATGAATCCCGCTGGTATCAGTGGATTGTTGACGCTCGGCCCATCCTGTACTATCTGGATAGCACATCGTTCCCGGGTAAAAAGGTCGCCTTTGCGGCGTTTTCCAATCCCGTTGTCTGCTGGGGCGGGCTGCTCGCGCTGATTACCACCGCCGTGCAGGGCTTCCGCCGCCGCTCGCCGGTCGCACTGATGATTTTTATCGGCTACCTCTCTCAACTGGCTCCGTGGTTTTTCATCAGCCGCACGACCTTTGCCTACCACTACTTCCCCTCCATCCTCTTTTTGGTGCTGGCGCTGTGCTACCTCTTCCACACCATGGCGGAGCAGGCCAAGCTGCGCTGGAAGCCGGTGGTGTACGGCATGACCGGGGGCGCGGCCGCCCTCTATGCGCTGTTCTATCCTGTGCTTGTAGGCATTGCGATTCCCACATGGTACAGCACTGCTTTTCTCAAATGGCTCCCATCGTGGCCGGTTTAGGAGGAGATATCGATGTATTTGACCGACTACCATTGTCATACGGAAATCTCGCCGGACAGCCATGCGTCACTTACTTCTATGGCGGAAACGGCCATTCAAATGGGGCTTATGGAGCTGTGCGTCACGGACCACTGCGACCTGATCGGCGGGCACGGAAAGCCGCTGCGCGCCTATAGCTGGGCACCGTCCCTCAGGCAGATGGAGAAGGCGCGCCATGCATACGGCAAAAAGCTCAAGCTGCGGCTCGGTATTGAGCTGGGTATGGGGTATTTAAATGAGGCGCTCTGCACGGAGATTCTCTCTTGCCGCGCGCTGGATTTCGTGATCGGCTCCATCCACAACCTCAGCCCGGAACAGGGCGGCCTGGATTTTTACTATATCAAATACCGCGATGAGGCGAGCTGCCATGCGGTGCTGGCGGATTATTTCCAATCCATGCAAAGGCTGTGCGAGAGCGACGCCTACGATGTGCTGGGACATATCATCTATCCGCTGCGGTACATGCCTTTCCCCATTTCACTGGATCGGCATGTGCCGGTCATCCGCGCCATCTTGCAGCGGACAGCGGACAGAGGGAATGGCATTGAAATCAACACCTACCGGGGCCGCACCATAGCGGAGTGGCGGCCCATTTTAGATATCTTTTTGGATTGCGGGGGGAAAATCGTGACGGTAGGCTCCGACGCCCACGCGCCCAATGGCCTCGGTGCCGGCGTGGCGGCGGCGTATCACCTGATGAAGGAAGTCGGCTTTACCCATGTGGCAACGTATGAAAAGCGCAAGCCTATTTTAAAACCGATATAAGGAGAGGAAAATCATGACTATTTCTGTTGGCTCCGACCACGGCGGCTATCCGCTCAAGGAGCGTATCAAGACAAAACTGGAGGAGCTGGGGCACAGCGTGCTCGACTGCGGCTGTGACAGCGCGGACAGCTGTGATTACCCCCAGTTTGGTGCCGCCGCCGCGCGCGCAGTGGCGGACGGCCGGTGCGAACGCGGGATTGTGGTCTGCACCACCGGCATAGGCATCTCCATCGCCGCAAATAAAATAAAGGGCATCCGCTGCGCCCTTTGTACCGACCCGCTGATGGCCGAGCTGACGCGGCGGCACAATGACGCGAATATGCTTGCGCTCGGCGCGGGCATTGTGGGCATCAATCTGGCTGAGCGGATTGTGGAGGTCTTCCTTTCGTCGGAATTTGAGGGCGGCCGCCACGCCCGCCGTGTGGATTTGATCTCTGCGCTTGAGGGCTCGTAACGCATAAGGGCGGAGACTGTCTGAGATTGTCTATTTACCTGCGCCGTCTTCCATGCTACAATAATAGAAAAGACATGGGACATAGAGGAGGATCGTATGATAAAACGACTGCTGAGCGCATTTTGCGCGGCGGCGCTGCTCTTTGGCATGTTTTATTTTGTCAGCGCGAGCGGAAGCGTCGGTGTAACGGTATACCAGACCGCCTTGAATGATCTACTCATCCCCCTGCAGGCGTCCACCATGCCTGTCTCGGTCGGCGGGGTGATCTATGTGCCGTATACCGTCTTTGACCGGAGCAAAAGCAGTGTGGACCTCGGCGTATATTATCAGGAGGTCAAGATCACCTCCAACGCCTATACCTTCTCGCTCAACGCGCAGAATAACGAGAAGGCCGTCACATTTGATGTAAATATGAACACCTGTAAAGACAAGCAGGACAATGCCCTGAGTATGCGCGCCGTTATCCGCAACGGGAAAGCTTATGTCCCTGCAAGGGCGGTTTGTGAGTATTTCGGCTTGCAATATGCGCTGCTGAACTCCGATTTTGGCTATGTCGTGCGCATCACAACCGGAAGGGAAGCCTACGACAACAACACCTTCCTCGTGGTTGCCAGGCCCTATATGCAGACACAGTATAACAATTATATCACCAGCCTCTCCGGCGAGAGCAGCACCGGTGGGGACAGCGCATCCACAGCGGCCCCTGCAACAACGGCACCGTCCTCCGCGCCCGCGCAGGCATCCCGACAGCCCACCGAGTCGGAACCCGGCGAGGAGGAGACCGGCGAGGATGTCTCTCTGGCGTTCCTATGCGGCGACGGCACCGCGCTGGATGATATTCTCGATACCCTCCAGCAGGCGAATGCCTGTGCCCTCTTCCTCTTCCCGACGGATACACTGACCGAGTGCGCCGACCAGATTCGCCGCGTCGCCAGGGCCGGGCATATCGTCGGGCTGTCCGTGCCCATGGGGGAGACGGCAAACGCGGCGGAGGTGCTGCGCGAGGGGAATGAGACCCTCGAAAAAATCGCCTGCCTGCGCGCACATACGGCATACCTGTCCGGCGGCACCGGCAATCTGGACAACGGCTGGTATCTTTGGACCGGCAATGTGGACGCAGCAAACGTAAACGCAAGCACGGGACTCGCACTTTACCAGAGCATCTGGCAGAGTGTCCAGCAGAAAAAGAGCGCTGTGTCCATTCTGATGAGCGAGAACACGCGCTCCGCCGACGCGCTGAAGCGTCTGATGAATACGCTTGGCAGTAAGGAGTATCAGATCGTCATACCCGCGGAGACCGTATGGTAAACGCGGAGGAAAGAGAGGTTTGAACCAGATGGATCCCATTGCATATGCGCGCGCGCTACGTGCGCGCACCGACGTGCATTTCAACTGCTGTCAGTCGGTCGTGATCCCCTTTTGCACGCGGTACGGCGTCTCTGAAGCACAGGCGTTTGCCACAGGGAGATTCTTTGGTGCCGGGATGGGCTGCGGCGCGGTGTGCGGCGCGGTATCGGGCGGGCTGATGGTACTGGGCCTGAGCGGCGGCACCCCAGCGGACGCCGCCGCACTGCGGAGTCATTTTATAGGGGAACACGGTACACTCAACTGCGCCGAGCTGCTCTCAGCGGCGAAGGCGCGCGGGGTAGACAGAGACTTCCACTGTAACGGGTTGGTGGAAGAAGTTGCGGCTTACCTTGCGCAAGCACTTCCAGCAATCGAAAGCGCCGCCGCCCGGTAGCGGGTGGCGGCGCTGTTGCTATATGGTTCATCTGTATCCCTTGTGGGTTCCCCCTCCGCACAGAGTAAACGCTACAAGCTACGGCGCAAGCTCCCTGTACATAGCCGACGCATCCGCTTTATTGGCGTACTCCGTCACGGCAAGCACCTCCACGCGGGTCAGGTGCGCACCAAATTGCAGCGTCAAAACATCGCCCACATTCACGCTATACGAGGCCTTAACACTCTGCCCGTTCGCCGTCACGCGGCCATGGTCGCACGCCTCGTTTGCCACCGTCCGCCGTTTGATCAGGCGGGAGACCTTGAGCCATTTATCCAAACGCATAATCGTCCTCCTTTGATATAAAAAGGCTTCGGGATGACCCGAAGCCTTTTGGCGTTTTTATATGTTATGCACGCTTATTTGGAAACCGCGTCCTTGAGTGCCTTGCCCGGCTTAAAGACGGGGACCTTCGAAGCGGGGATTTTGATGGTCTCCTTGGTCTTGGGGTTGCGGCCAATGCGCTCGGCACGGCTCTTAACTTCAAATGCGCCGAAACCAACGAGCTGAACCTTGTCTCCCTCGGTCAGGCAATCTGCGATTGCGTCTACCGTCGCGCTGATTGCCGCCTCGCTGTCCTTCTTGGAAAGGCCGGTCTTGTCTGCAACAGCAGCAATAAGTTCTGCTTTATTCATGTGATAAATCCTCCTAGATGTGCGGCAGATAACTGCCTCAAAATTGTTTATACTTAAAGCGCAGACGAAACCGTGTACGCATTTAAGCCTTCTTTGCCTCTTCCCACAGCTTGTCCAGCGCGGAAAGAGAGAGGGACTGCATCGGCGTGCCCTGCCGGTCTGCCGCCTGCTCCACACGGGCAAAGCGGGCAATGAATTTGTCGGTGGCATGGCTGAGGGCCACCTCCGGGTCTTTGGCGATGAAGCGCGAGACATTCACCGTGGAGAAAAGCACATCGCCCAGCTCCTCCTCGACATTAGAGCCCTCGCTCACCGCCCGGCGTAGCTCCGCCGTCTCCTCCTCCAGCTTGTCCAGCGCGCCGGAGGCATCCGGCCAGTCGAAGCCCGCGCGGCTCGCCTTTTTTTGCACCTTTTCCGCGCGCCAGAGCGCGGGCAGGCTGCGGGCCACGGCGCTGAGGGTGTCGGTGTGGCTATTTTGCTGTTTCTCCTTTTGCTTGAGCTGTTCCCAATTCTCCAGCACCTCGCCGGTGCCGGTAACGGTGGTATCGCCGAAAACATGGGGATGGCGGTAAATGAGCTTCTTGCAGATGCCGTCGGCCACCTGATCAAGGGTGAAACGCCCCGCCTCCTGCTCTATGCAGGCGTGGAAGACAACCTGCAGCAGCACATCCCCCAGCTCCTCACAGAGATGGGCGGCGTCTTGCTCGTCAATCGCCTCGACGACCTCATAGCTCTCCTCCAGGAAATTGCGGCGGAGGCTCTCGTGCGTCTGCTCCGCGTCCCAGGGACAGCCGCCCGGCGCACGGAGTATACGGACGATTTCGATCAAGTCGGAAACACCATACGTTTCCTTATACTGCAAATCTACCATATTTCAACGCCTCCTGCAAGGTATTTTTGAAAAAAAGTTAACGAATACGCAAAAACTTTGCAATTTTCTCGCCCTTTGGCATAAGTTCCATATCTTCACGAGACAAAATCCGGAGGAAAATGATTAAAATCAGGTACACGACGAGGGCAACGACAATCGCGCAGATCGTTGCGACGGCGTTTGTCATGTAGCTCTCCGTAAAGGTCGTACCCGGGCGGATGCCCGCTGCGAAGTTCGCGAGGGACGCTGCCATGCCGTTTCCCGCCACCCATTTGGAGATCAGCCCGTAGGAGGCCCATGCGGCTGCCGCCAGAATTATGGCGGCGATTGTGGGCTTCACCAGCGCCTTGAGGTAGGAGGGCGGATTGGGCACCAGGCGCTTGATGATGATGAAGTTCAGCACGGCAACCACGATAAAGCAGCAGAGCGTGCCCACCGGCGCGCCGAAAATCAGGATCTCCGGGCGGCCGACCAGCGCAAGGTTGACGCAGATCTTCACGATACCGCCCACCACGACGGTGAAGATGGGCAGGCGGACCACGCCGTTTGCCTGCAAAATGGAGGTGCAGATAAGCTGAAAGCAGACAAAGATGGACGCGAGGCCCAGAATGGAGAGCAGCGGCCCGCCGATGGATGCGTCGGTCTGGCCCAGATAGAGCAGCTCAATGATGGGCGTGCCGAGCACAAAGAGCCCCAGCCCCGCCGGGATGGCGATCATGGCGGCAAAGCGGAGGGCGGATTCGGAGATTTTCCGCGAACCGCCGAGATCTTTACGCGCCAGGCATGCCGAGATGGCGGGCACGGCGCTCGCGGTCAGCGGCGTAATGAGATTAAAGGGCAGGTTATAGATGTTCATGGACTTGCCATAGATTCCGTACAGGCTGCGGGCGGAATCAAGCACAGGTTCAACACCCGCGCCGGGGTCGGCAAGGGCGGCGGCGGAGTTCTGGCTGAACAACATAGATGCCTTCTCGAAAATATTCAAAAAGCTCTCCGGCATGCTGTACAGTCCCTCCTGCATGTTCTGAAAGACACCCTGCAGCTGGTTCATGACGAGGTTTGTATCGATCAATGTAACAATGGACATCGTGCAGGAGCTCAGCGTAATGGGTATGGCCAGCGCGAGCAGGCGCTTGAGGATCACCTTCTTCTCACCTGGTACATCGGAGGATGCGCGGCGGTTGCGCCGCTTGAGGCGCGCGTGGTTGATGGACAGGAAGGTCAGGGAGAGCACGCTGCCCACCGACACGCCCGCAATCGCGCCGACGGCGGCAAGCCGCTCACCGAGATCCTGCGGCTGAATCGCCATCTGTAGTATCAAAAACGCCAGGCTCAGTCCGATAAAAAGCTTGGAGAGCGCCTCAATAATCTGTGAGATGGTGGTGGGGTACATGTTCATATGCCCCTGCGCAAAGCCACGGAAGGCGGAGCAGCAGCAGGTACACAGCACCGCGGGGGAGAGCGCGAGCACGCAGTAAACCGCCTTTTCGTTACCGATCAGATACGTCGCCACAGGCTTACTGAATACCGACATGCAAATAAAGCTGATGAATCCCATTGTCAGGAAGGCGGCGAACGCAACCCGGAAAACCCGGTCGACCTGATTGTAGCGCTCCAATGCGTTACTCTCCGAAACAGTTTTGGAAAGCGCCACCGGCAGACCGGCGATGGATATGGTCAGAAAGAAATTATAGATGTTGTAAGCGCCGTTAAAGTCACCGTACGCCGCATCCGTGAGGATAACGCCGAGCGGAATTTTATAGAGCGCGCCGATGATCTTGACAATGATAACGCCGACCGCCAACACGGCCGCGCTGCCCAGGAATGTACTGCCCTTTTGCTGCTTCTGACTGGACAATGAATAGCCTCCTTATACTGGTAAACGAATCTAGCCAAACAAAAGCGGAATGGCGTACTGCGCAACTTCCCGCTTAACGCGCTCCAGATCAATGGTAAAAAAGGTACCATCTTTGTATATGACCTTTCCGCGCGCCATATTCATCGTGACGAGATTGCCGCGCGCGGCGTAGACCAAATTCGATACGATATCGTGACAGGGGGTGAGGCTCGGCGCGGAAAAATCGACCAGGATTAGATCGGCGTCATAGCCGGGCGCGATTTGACCGGTTTTGCGCCCGAGCGCGCGCGCGCCGTCCACGGTCGCCATGCGCAGCGCGTCGTAGGTCGGGACGGCAAGGGGATCACCCGTCACGCCGTTGTGCAAAATGGCGGCAAGTTTCATCTCCTCAAACAGGTCGTGGCTGTTGTTGGAAGAGACGCCGTCGGTGCCGAGCGCGATGTTGACCCCCGCCTTTTTCATGGCAGGAATAGGGGCAATACCGCTACCGAGCTTGAGGTTGGAGACGGGGTTGTGGACGCAGGAGATACCCTTCTCCGCCATGATCGCCCAGTCGTCCGGGGTGGTGTGAACGCAGTGCGCCGCAATGGCGCGCACGTCCCAGACACCGTAGTCGTTCAATATCCCGATGGGGGTTTTGCCGTGGCGGGCAATGCACTCGTCGTGCTCCGCGCGGGTCTCGGAGACGTGTACTTGCATCCCCAGCCCGTGCGCTCCGGCGTACTCAGCGAGTGACGACCACAGGCCGGGCGCTAAAAAGGAGGTGTACTCGCCGTGGATGCTGGCGTCCACCAGCACCTGCCCGTCACCGTAGCCGTGCCAGCGCTCTGTCAGCGCCCGCAGCTCCACACAGGCGGGATAGGTTGCAAAATCAAAATCAGAGGTGAACACCGTCGTCCCCCGCGCGAGGTTGAGGTTCAGGCCCGCCGCGACGGTCTCCTCCGCGATCTCGTCGCAGAAGTAATACATATCGGCTATGGTGGTGGTGCCGGAGGCGATCATCTCCGCCAAACCCAGCGCGGTGCCCGCCCGCACGGCGCGCCTGTCGAGCTTCGCCTCCACGGGAAAAATGTAGTGATTGAGCCAGTCCTGCAGGTCGTGCCCGTCGCCGTAGCCCCGCAGGAGGGACATGGGGACGTGGGTGTGCGCGTTGACCAGCCCCGGCAGGAGTACCTGTCCCCTGCCGTCGATTTCTTCCTCAAACACACCGGCCGGGCGTTCTGTCCCCACGGATACGATCCGGTACCCCTCCACCGTGACAAAGGCATGCGGCAGGATGCTCGCCCCGTCGTCCATCAGCACCGCGGTGCAGTTATAAATTAAGGTTGCCATAGCGGCACCTCCCTTTCGTCAGAGTTTTTTCAGACAGGCGAGCACCAGGCGGGAAAACTTGTCCTTGCAGGCTTCCGCCGCATCAAGCACCTCCTGTTCGGTGAGGGGCTGGTCGAGAATGCCCGCCGCCATGTTGGAGCAGAGGGTCAGCCCGAGCACCTGCATGCCGCAGTGGGCCGCCACGATAACCTCCGGCGCGGTGGACATGCCCGCCACATCGCCGCCCGCGATACGGGCAAAGCGGATTTCGGCAGGCGTCTCATACTGCGGGCCGGGGAAGTACATATAAACCCCCTCCCGCAGCGGAATGCCCAGCTCTGCCGCCGTCTGTCGCGCCAGATCGCGCAGGGCGGGGGTGTAGAGGCTGGACGAATCGGGAAAACGCACCCCGAATTCCGGCAGATTTTCCCCACGCAGGGGCGAATCGAGAAAGAGCTTGATGTGGTCGGTGATCAGCATCAGGTCGCCCGCCTGCCAGTCCGTGTTGATGGCCCCCGCCGCGTTTGTGACGATCAGGGTGTCCGCCCCGAGCAGCCGCAGCACCCGCACGGCATAGGCAACCTCCTCATAGGAATACCCCTCGTAATGGTGCATGCGCCCCTGCATCACGGCGACAGGCTGTCCGGCGAGGGAGCCGAAGACCATCTGTCCCTTGTGCCCCGGCGCGGTGGAGGCGCGGAAATGCGGGATTTCGGCATATGGGAGGATCACCGCGTGCTCCACCAGATCCCCCATATATCCAAGGCCGGAGCCGAGCACCATGGCGACCTTTGGCGAAAAGTCGCCGATCTTTAAGCGTATATCATCCGCGCTCTCGCGGTACTGTGCATAGGTAAATTGCATGGTAATAAAACCCTCCTGATTCAAACCGTTGGCATGCGCCCTATTTTACACCCAAACGCAGGAAATTGCAATTAAAATTACGACAGATTTTACCCCCGCCGCAGGAAGTACCGGCAAACAATGCAGCCCCCCGCCGCGGCGGAATATTTCTCTCCACTCACGCGTAAGTTTTGAATGAAGCCATGTTCGATGGGACGCAGCCCGCGCCCCATCCCAAAGTGAGAGGGGATTATCATGAAAGTAAAGAAACCGATGCGCATCTGGATTATCCGGCGCAAATACTGGGTTGCCGGTGGGTGCCTGCTTTTGGCCGCTGTCATGTTCTGGGTGGTCAACATCCCATCTGTCATAGGTGTTTCCGCCACCGAGCGGCAACTGCCCATCTACTGCGTACAGCGGGATGAAAAGGTGCTCTCCATCAGCTTTGACGCGGCGTGGGGAAATGAGGACACGCAGACACTCATTGACATTTTGGGGAAGTATAAGATCAAGGCGACGTTCTTTGTCGTCGGCAGTTGGGTGGAAAAGTATCCGGAATCGGTGAAAGCCCTGCATGACGCGGGACACGAGATCATGAACCACTCCAATACGCACGCGCACATGACGCAGCTTTCCAAGGACGAGATCATCGCCGATATCAACGCCTGTAATGAAAAGATTGAGGCGGTCACCGGCGTCTGCCCCACGCTCATTCGCCCGCCTTACGGAGAATATGACGACAATGTCATCTCCGCCATACGCTCCATCGGCATGGAGCCGATCCAGTGGGACGTCGACAGTCTGGACTGGAAGGAGCTTGCCTCCCCCGAGATCACCCAGCGCGTAACAAGCCAGGTGCAAAGCGGCTCCATCGTCCTGTTCCACAACGCGGCCCTGCACACGCCGGAGGCGCTTCCGGGGATCATCGAGGCGCTGATACAGGATGGATATACCTTTGTTCCCATCTCTCAGCTCATTCTTGAACAGCCCTACACCATCGACCACACGGGCAAGCAGCTGCCCGACACGTCGCAGCCGCCCGCCACCAAGGAGACGGGCACACCGGCGGGATATTTTTTCCCCCCGGCTGCCGCATAAAAAACAACAAACTGACGCCCACGCCGGCGTCAGTTTGTTGTTTTTTGTTTCAATAAGCGGGGAAAACCGCAAGGCTCCGCGCAAGGATTCCCTTCATGTGGGCAATCAGCACCCCGTAGTTTGTGATGGGCACCCCCTGCTCCCGCGCAGACGCAAAGCGCGCACGCATCACACGCTCCTGTAGCATACAGCCCCCGCAGTGGACAATGAGGGCGTAACCCTCCAGATCATCCTGGAACGCCCCGCCGCTGGAAAAGGAGAAGTCCAGTTTTTTGCCGGTATGCCGCTCGATCCAGCGCGGCAGCTTTACAGTGCCGATATCGTCACACTGGCGGTGGTGGGTACAGCCCTCGCTGATGAGCACCTTGTCGCCGTCGGAGAGCCGGTTTAAGCCGTTTACCGCCGCGACAGACGGCGAAAGCACCCCTTTATATCGGGCAAAGAGGATGGAAAAGGAGGTGAGGGGTATCTCGCGCGGGGTGATGGCGTCCACCTCCTGGAACGCCTGACTGTCGGTAATCACCATGCGCGGCGGGGCGGCGAGGTGCCGGAGGGTCTGCTCCAGACCGTTTTCCTTGGTGACAAACGCCTGTGCGTCGGCGTCCAGAATGTCGCGAATGACCTGCTGCTGCGGCAGAATCAGCCGACCCTTCGGCGCGGCGCTATCCACCGGCGTGACCAGCACCACCGCGTCGTCCGGCCTTAGAAGGTCGCCGACGATGGGCCGTGTTTTCGCGGCATCCGGGCGGAGCGCGGCGATGCGCTCGCGCAGTTCGGTGATCCGGCTGCCCGTGCACGCGCTGACGGCGATCTCGTGTTCGTCCGTAGCGACAGGCTTTTGCAGGTCGGATTTATTCAGCACGGTCAGGTAGGGGACGGCGCGGCTTTGAAAGCGCGCCTCCAGCTCCTGCTCCCACGTATCTTTGCCGCGCGTAGCATCCACCA
The DNA here is from genome assembly GCA_021201735.1 of Oscillospiraceae bacterium. Taxonomy (GTDB): domain Bacteria; phylum Bacillota; class Clostridia; order Oscillospirales; family Oscillospiraceae; genus JAJQEJ01. Next base: position 26,832 of record JAJQEJ010000004.1, read on the forward strand.
CCAGCAGGGCGATATCAATTTTCTCCAGCGCGCTCAGCGCCCGGCGGACGCGCTGCTCGCCCAGCTCACTGTCATCGTCAAGTCCCGGCGTATCCACAAAAACCACGGGGCCAAGGGGGAGCAGCTCCATCGCCTTGGAAACCGGGTCGGTTGTGGTGCCCGCGATGTCGGACACGATTGCCACCTCTTGCCCGGTCAGCGCGTTAATCAGGCTGGATTTCCCCGCGTTGCGCCGCCCGAAGAGGCCGATGTGTACCCGCTCGGCGCTCGGTGTGTCGTTCAGGCTCATGTACCCTGCCTCCCCTTAAAAACGGAAATCACGCTGCCCGCCGCCGATGGCCGCGAGATTTTTCTCGACTATACAACGCACTTTTTCGTTCGGAATGGCCGGAACCTGCGTGGTGATCAGCTTCTCCCCCAGCGCTTTGGTGGCGGGAGAAGCGTAATCTTCCAGATACTCCTGCAGGGTCATCAGCGCGTTCGGCTGGCAGCAGTTTTGAATCTGCCCGCTCTTGCACAGGCTCATAAAGCGGTCGCCGGTGCGTCCCTCTCGGTAGCAGGCGGTACAGAAGCTCGGGATGTGCTCCATCTCCATCAGCCAGCGGACCACCTCATCGAGCGGGCGGTTGTCGCTGACATCGAACTGGGCGGAGTTCTCTGCCTCCGTCTCTGGATGCACATACCCACCCACGCTGGTGCGGCTGCCCCCGCTAAGCTGGGAGATGCCGAGGCGCAGCGCGCGCTCCCGGCAGGCTTTACTCTCGCGCGTGGAGACGATCATGCCGGTGTACGGGACAGACAGGCGGATGACGGCGACAAGGCGGGCAAAAATCTCGTCGCTGATCCCGTTATCAAAGGTACCGGGGTCGATGTCGTCCGCGGGACAGATGCGCGGCACACTGATGGTGTGCGGGCCGACACCAAATGCCGCTTCCAGATGCTCCGCGTGCATGAGGAGGCCCGCGAGCTCATAGCGGTAAAGCTCCAGCCCGAACAGTACGCCGAGGCCTACGTCGTCAATCCCGCCCGTCATGGCGCGGTCCATCGCCTCGGTGTGGTACGCATAATCGTGCTTCGGGCCGCGCGGGTGCAGCTGCTCGTAGCTCTCCCTGTGATAGGTCTCCTGAAAGAGAATATAGGTGCCGATACCGGCGTCCTTCAGGCGGGTATAATCCTCCACCGTGGTCGCCGCGATGTTGACATTGACCCGCCGGATCGCGCCGTTTTTGTGCTTGGTGCTGTAGATCGTGCCGATGCTTTCCAGTATATAGTCAAGCGGGTTATTGACGGGGTCTTCCCCCGCCTCAAGCGCAAGGCGCTTGTGGCCCATGTCCTGCAGCGCGATGACCTCGGCGCGAATCTCGTCCTGCGTCAGCTTTTTGCGCTTAATGTGCTTGTTTTGGGCATGGTAGGGGCAGTAGACACAGCTGTTGACGCAGTAGTTGCTCAGATAGAGCGGGGCAAAGAGGACAATGCGGTTGCCGTAAAAATCCCGCTTGATCTGCTCGGCGAGCCGGTAGATTCCTTCCTCTTTTTCCGGCAGGTCGCAATCCAGGAGCACTGCAGCTTCACGGTGGTTGAGTCCCCTGCGTTTGCGCGCCTTTTCCAGAATAGAATCCACCAGATCGGTGTTGCTTTTATTCGCCCATGCGTATTCCAGCGTGTCAAGAATCTCCTCGTGGTTAATAAATTCCTCTGCGCGGCTGGACTTTGGATTGTAGGATACGGCGCAGTCGGTGGATATTCCTACGCTTTTCATGCTTGCGCGCCCCTTTCGTCTGTGTTTTCCGAACCCGGCTTGGAATAGATGGTCTTTGTGCTCACCTGCGGCAGCATTCCAAGCTTGCCGGAGAGCGCGCTGATGGTATCCTGCGGGGCGTCGAGCACAACGCAGATGACGGAAATGCCCTTCTCCCGGTGCGGCAGGCCCATGCGCCCGATAATATGGTCGCTGTACTGATGTAAAATTTCGTTTAACCTACCTGTAATCTCCTGGTTTTCTACAATAATGCCGATGATCGCTACTCTGCTTTCCATGCGTTTCGCACCTTTCAAATATAAAATAATAAAACACGCCGCAAGGCGTGTTTTAAAATAGGCAATTTCAAAAGCCTTCCACGCCTTTCGCCTCAAGCACAACGTACTTTCGGTGTCAGGGAACAGGAATGATGCAGTTGTCCTTTCGTTTCTAAGTCGGCGAAGCGCCGCACCTATGAACAAGAAAAGTATAACACGGCTAACATGAAATTGCAAGCCGGAAATTCGGCTTATTTCGGCGATTGCGTATGTGGCGTGTGGCAAAAATCCTATACGACTCGCCCCGTTGGGGCTCCCATGCATTGCTTCGTCCAGATCCATTTTCGCGGCGCTGTGGTGCCACAAAAATGGGGATTCAAGTATCCTCTAAGCAGAGCGTCATGCAATCTCAAATTCTGCTGAAAGACAAAACTCGTCTAAAATAGTGGTGTAATCTATGCTATCCGCTTCTCTCACTGTAAAATACTTAACAATTCTATAATGTCCTGCTTCAATATCTCCATATGACGTCTTCCATGATATACTTTGTTCAGAGGTTTTTTGGGGGTACACATTATATGCAAGCAAAGTAGTGGTCATACCGCTATCCGTGCTATAGAGGATTCTTGGAACGCTAAACCATTCACCCTCAAATTCCCTCTCCAATGCATAACCTACGCCACATGTAAATTCTTTGTCCGATAGAAAATTTTCTATCACTACTGTCGCTCCGGAACTTGAAAGAGACTCCGCCTTAATAGTCATTGCGGCATTCTGATAGATATCAAAATTATTAGACGATGGGTAATATGAAATTGTACTGTAGCAAGAAAATATAACTGCTGTGTCTGCCCTGGTTACCACTTCTTGTGGCCCAAAATTATGATCACCGAGCAGGCCCATAACATTTGTTCCTAGGAGGTTGAGAACTGCCTCCTGCGCTTCAAGACTGATGGCTGCACTGTCGTTGATGTTTTGCAGCTGTGCAGGTTCGTTTAATTTAAACCGGCTTTCGTTTTTTATAATATAGTTCCACAGGACCACTGCAATTTCTTCTCTTGTCACACTTCTCGAGGCCTGAAAGGCGCTGTCATCGCCGCGTGTCATGTAGCCAGATTGATACGCCCAAGTGGCCGCTGTAGTATACCACGTACTATCAGATGCAATATCCATATTTTCTTGAGGGCTTCCTGCGAAACGATAAAGAATCGTGGCAAGTTGTGCTTGAGAAAGGATGCTGTCAGGTTCAAAACAATCGTTCCCAACGCCTGACATTAAACCTTTTATATTCACATCTTTAATAGCAGCGTAATACGCTGCGGTTATTGGAACATCTGAAAAAACAGCGTTCGATTCATTTGGCATTTCATCAGCTTGAACAGGAAGACCAAACGCAATAACTACAATAAAACAAAGAATATATGCTGTAACTCTCTTGTGGGTAATCATTCATATCACTCGCTTTCGTACATGCTTCATGGGTTAGACGAAACAAAGGGAAATATGTTCCCTGTTAATGCAATGCAATTGCATTGCTCAGACTGAAGACAAAGTGGTTGAAATCGTGTGATTTCAACCACTTTGGGTT
>JAJQEJ010000020.1:0-27357 GCA_021201735.1 Oscillospiraceae bacterium
ACCCAAAGTGGTTGAAATCACACGATTTCAACCACTTTGTCTTCAGTCTGAGGCTTGCAATGCAAGCCTTTTTATACTCTGTTTACTATGACGCCGTAACGTCCGCTGTCTTCGCAGCGGCAGCGTGGGGGCGGCGGTCTTCTATGATGTGGCGCGGGCATTTCGCCACACACGCGCCGCAGGCGGTACACTTGTCGTAATCAATGACCGCCACATTGTTCTCCACGTGGATGGCGTCGTGCTCACAGCTTTTTTCACAGAGCTTGCACGCGATGCAGCCGACCTCACACGCGGTGCGCGTTGCGGCACCCTTGTCCTTGGAGTTGCAGGGCACCAGCACCTGTACGTCATACGGCACCTTGGATATCAGGTGCTTCGGACAAGCCTCGGCGCACTGCATACAGCCGGTACAGAGTTCCCGGTCGACGTGGGCCACGCCGTCTTTCATCGTAAGCGCGCCGAATTTACACGCATTCACGCAGGTGCCAAAGCCGAGGCAGCCAAAGGCGCATGCGTTTGGCCCGCCGCCGCCGATGAGTGTGGCGGAATTGCAGTCTTCAATGCCGATGTAGTCATACTTCTGCTTGACGCGCCCGCTCGTGCCAGAGCACATCACCTGCGCCACCTCCCGGCGTCCTTCCGCCACGGTCACGCCCATAATTTCGCCGATGATCTCCGCGACCGCCGCGCCGCCTGCCGCGCAGGCATTGACCGGGGCCGTGCCGCCCACAACCGCCGCGGCATACCCGCCGCAGCCTGCATAGCCACAGCCGCCGCAGTTCGCCCCCGGCAGCGCTTCGGCAATCGCTTCCTCTCGCGGGTCTTTTTCCACCGCAAAGATTTTCGCCGCAACGGCCAGAATAATGCCAAAGATAATACCCAAAACCGCCAGCACCACAACGCCAATGATCAGTGTGCTCATATCAAAAGAAGCCTCCTTTTTATCGCGGAACCGTATTACCAGACCTTGAGTCCGGAGAATCCCATAAACGCAAGGGCGATGAGTCCCGCCGCGACCAATGCAATGGGAAAGCCTTCAAACGCCTTGGGCGATTCGGAAAACTCCATCCGTTCCCGGACGCTTGCAAACAGCACAATGGCGACCAGAAAGCCAATCCCGCCTGTAACGCCATAGACGACACTCGTAATAAAGTCATAGCTCTTCTGCGTATTCTGGAGCACCACGCCCAGCACCGCGCAGTTTGTGGTGATCAGGGGCAGATAGATCCCGAGCGCCTCGTAAAGTGACGGCATGGACTTTTGCAGGAACATCTCAATAAACTGCACCAGTCCCGCGATAATCAGGATAAACGCAACGGTCTGCATAAAGCCCAGTCCGTACGGCTCCAAAATAAACTGATTGATCGGCCAGCAGACGGCGGACGCGACGCCCATGACAAAGATAACCGCCATGCCCATGCCGCTGGCCGTCTCGACCCGCTTGGATACACCCATAAACGGGCAGATACCGAGGAACTGGGCAAAAATGAAGTTGTTCGCCAAAATGGCACCGAGTGCAACGGAGAGAAGTGTGGTAATCGCCATTACTCAGCCACCTCCTCTTTCGCTTCCTGCTTCTGCGTCTGATTCTTCGGCCGCAGGAAATGCTGCATCACCGCGATGACCACAGCCAGCGTCAGGAAGCCGCCCACCGGCAGAATCATGCCGAGCGCGGGCACACCCTCCTTCAGAATGCGAATGCCGTCTCCGCCGTTGAGAATTCCACCGCCAAAGGTTCCGTTACCCAGAAATTCACGGATGATACACATCACAATCAGGATGACGGTGTAGCCCAACCCCTGGAAAATACCGTCGAGCGCCGACCTGCCCACGCTGTTCTTTGACGCGAAGGACTCCGCGCGCCCGAGGATAATACAGTTGACGACGATGAGCGGAATGAACAGGCCCAGACTGCTGGAGAGGGAGGGCAGATACGCCTTGATCAGCAGATCAACCACGGTCACAAAGCCTGCGATGACCACGATATAACACGCGATGCGGATTTTTCCCGGCACAATCTTCCGGATCAGCGAAATCACGATGTTCGCGCAGGTCAGGATAATCAGCACCGAAAGCCCCATGCCGATCCCGTTGAAGAGGGTGGTTGTGATCGCGAGCACCGAGCACATGCCCAAAAGCTGGACGGTTACGGGGTTTTGATAAATCAGTCCGTCAAGAAGCTGTTTTTTTGTGTTCATAATTTACACTCCCCTCCTCAACCGTTCGGTATGCTTGCGCCGGATGCAGCCTGTACCGGCGCGCCGCCGCTCGCTTCCGCAACCGCCCCAAGCGCCGAGTTGACGCCGCTTGCAACCGCGCGCGACGTGATGGTCGCCCCCGTAAGGGCCTGAATCTCGCCGCCGTCCTTGGTCACTGCCTGTGTGCCGCTTTTTCCGACAAATTGGTCGCGAAACGCCGGTTTCGTGGCGTTTGCGCCGAGTCCTGAGGTCTCCGCATGCTCTGTAATAGATACACCGGAGATTGTCTCGTCACTGTTCACGCCGACCATCATGGTGATCGCACCGCTAAAGCCGGTGGGTGCCACCTGCACCACCCAGCCCGCGTCGCCCGCGCGGTACAGTTCCATCACGGTCGTATCGGCTCCCGTATAGTCCACCTGCTCATAGGAATCGGCGGGCAGCACGGCCTCCATCGCCTCTTCCTTTGTCCGCTGCTGGTTGAGGGCAATAACCGGCGCGGTGAATAGATTCACCACACCGAGCAGCGCCGCAACAATCGCCGCAACGAGGAACAGGACAATGACAAGCCGCGCCATGCCCGGCTCTTTTTTTTGCTTTGTCTCAGTCATTTCCCCGCACCCCCTTTCGCCGCCTTTTCCGCCTTGCGCATCTCAGCTGATACGCCAAAGCGGCGGGGCTGGCCGTATTTATCAATCAGCCACACGCAGACGTTCATCAGCAGAATGGCGTAGGACACGCCCTCGGGGTATGCGCCAAAGTAGCGGATAAAGACCGTCAGCAGGCCGCAGCCAATGCCGTAAATCCACTCGCCCTTCTTGGTCACGGGGCTTGTGGTGTAGTCGGTCGCCATGAAGAACGCGCCGATCATCAGCCCGCCGCCAAGCACCTGATAGAGCATCCACTCCACATGTCCGTTGCCGCCGAGCGGGAAAATGAAGGACAGCACCGCCACGGTGAGAATGAACGCCGCCGGAATACGAATGCGGATGACGCCCCGGCAGAGCAGATAAATCGCACCCACAATCAGCAGCAGCGCGGACACCTCGCCGATACAGCCGCCGATGTTGCCGACGAACATGTCCCAGAGGCCCGTGCCGTCCGGCAGGGCGAACGTGGGCTTGTGCATGAAGGTGGAGGAGAGGGGGGTGGCCCCGGTAAACGCGTCTATGTAGTCCTGACTGACGCTCATCCCCAGCGGCGCCCAATTCGAAGGGCCGGGGGACGCCCATGTGGTCATCTGGGACGGATAGCAGAGCATCAGGAAGGCGCGCGCGCCGAGCGCGGGGTTAATAAAGTTCTTGCCGAGCCCACCGAAAAGCTGCTTGACCACAATAATGGCGAAAAAGTCGCCGATAATTAAAATCCAGTATGGTAAGGTCACCGGGCAGACAAACGCCAGCAGGATACCGGTGATCACCGCCGAGAGGTCACCGACGGTATTGCTTTTCTTCATGAGCTTGCGGTACGCCCACTCGAAGAAGACACTGGCCGCCACCGAGATAATGGTGGCAATTAAGGCGCGCGGCCCAAAGAAATACACGCCGATGCAGAGTGCCGGAATCAGGGCGATGATGACGTCCCGCATCAGGTTCCTTGTCCCGATGGAGGATCCGACATGCGGCGACGACGCCGCGATCAAATGGTGCGTTGCCTCACTCATGCCTTTGCCGCCTCCTTTGCCTTTTGCTTTGCCGCGATTGCCCGCAGCTGCCCTTTCGCCGTGCGGAACGACTGCACGAGCGGGATGCGCGCGGGGCAGATGTAGCTGCAGGAGCCGCACTCGATGCAGTCCATCAGCCGCAGCGCCTCCGCATCCGCCCACATGCCTTTCTCCGCATAGAGATGCAGGTACACGGGCGTGAGGTGCATCGGGCAGACATTGACGCAGCGCCCGCAGCGCAGACAGCTCTGCTCCGGGTCGTGTGGCGCGGCCTCCGCCGCAGTCATACACAGCACCGCGTTAGTCCCCTTGATAATGGAGACGTTCAGATCATACTGCGCAATACCCATCATCGGGCCGCCGGTCAGTACGCGGCTTACCTCCGCCTGGAACCCGCCCGCCGCGTCGATTAAAAACTGGAAGCTCGTACCCAGCGGCACGAGGAAATTCTGCGGCTTTGCAATCGCGCCGCCGGTCACGGTGAGGATGCGCTCGGTCAGGGGCTTACCCTCCACCACCGCGCGGTATACCGCCGCGGCGGTACCGACGTTGAAGACCGCGCAGCCCACATGGGCGGGCAGCCCGCCGGGCGGGATTTCCCTGCCGGTGATGCTCTGGATGAGCTGCTTCTCCGCGCCCTGCGGGTAGCGGGTTCGGAGCGGCATAACCGTGATGTCCGCCGTTTCCCCGACGACCTTTTGCATATGCTCGACCGCATCCATCTTGTTGGCCTCGACCCCGATATAGCCCTTGCTGAGGCCGAGCGCCTGCATCAAAATGCGCGCGCCCGCCACAATATTCTCGCCCTGCTCAAGCATCAGCCGGTGGTCGGCGGTGATATACGGCTCACACTCAGCGCCGTTTAGGATCATGGTATCGACCTTGCCGATGCCTGAGCTTATTTTGACGTGCGTTGGGAAGCCCGCGCCGCCCATGCCGGTGATGCCGGCCTGCTTGATGATCTCAATGAGCTCCTCTGTACCCAGCCCCGTGGGATCCGGATGGGGCGTCAAGTCGCTGCCAAAAGTATTCTGACAATCATTTTCAATGACAATCGCGTTGACCATCCCGCCGCCGACGTACGGGCGCGGCTCAACCGCCTTGACTGTACCGGAGACGCTCGCGTGAATCGGCGAACCGAGCCCGGTAATTTCGGCAATCTTCTGCCCGACCGTTACGGTATCCCCCTTTGCGACGATCGGCGCACAGGGCGCGCCGACATGCATGGAGACCGGAATGACTACCTCCGCAGGCGCTTCCGGCAGCGGCCTCACCGCCTCTCGGTTGCTCAGCTCCTTATATCCGCGGGGGTGCACACCTCCATAAAAGGACTGCTTCAAAAAATCCACCTCACAAATCAAGCCCACACACGGGCCCAAAGTTTGCATCAACTCCAACGCGTTATTCTCCTAAGCGTGGAGAAACAGTTTAATCATATCTCAATTTTTCTAAAATGTCTACTGGAAGGTACATAATTAACCTAACTTTGTGCAATCTTTTAAACTTATCGGTTCATATCTGCTTTGCTTCTTTCAAATAGCCGAAAAAACCGCCCGCTCGCTGCTTCAAAATAGAGGAATTTGAGGAAAATAAAAAAAACTCGAGTTTCAATTGACAAACGCAAAAACTAGCGGTATGATAATGATAATTATCCGTTTCCCATCGCTTGTACGGCCATTCGGATAATCGGACCGTAATTTCATCCAATGTGACACGCAATGACCGGGAAAAATGACTTTGGTGCATAAGCGCAGAGAGGGAGCGGCTGGTGTAAGCTCCTGTGAGGCCGCAGTCAGAACGTCGCCCGTGAGCAACTCCGCTGAACACAAATCTGTAGGCGGTGTCGGTTCCCCTCCGTTATCAGGGCAATGAGTGCATGGATCTCACGTCCATGAATCTAGGTGGTACCACGGAGCATGGCTTCGTCCTATTGATTTTAGGATGAAAGGTCCATGTTTTTTTATTTCACTCATTTATGCTAAAGGAGGCTTGCCACATGAAAATGACAACGGCTCAGGTGCTCATGGAGTGCCTATTGGAACAGGGTGTCGACACCGTTTTCGGCTACCCGGGGGGAACGATATTAAATGTATATGACGAATTTGAGCTGCACGGCTACAAGGACAAAATCCGCCATATCCTGACCGCGCACGAGCAGGGGGCCTCCCACGCGGCGGACGGCTATGCGCGCTCAACCGGCAAGGTCGGTGTGTGCTTTGCCACATCGGGGCCGGGCGCGACCAATCTCACGACGGGTATTGCAACGGCGTATATGGACTCCTCGCCCGTCGTATTTCTCACCTGCAACGTCTCGGAAAACCTCATCGGCAAGGACTCCTTTCAGGAGGTCGATATCACCGGCATATCCATGCCCATCACCAAGTATAACTATCTGGTCAAGGAGCCGGAGGAGCTCGCGGACGTCATACGGGAGGCCTTTGCCATTGCCCGCTCGGGCCGCCCCGGTCCTGTGCTCATCGACATCGCCAAAAACGTCACGGCGGCGGTGGTGGACTATACCCCCCTGCCGCTCGAGCAGCACCCGCAGCACGGCAGGCTTGCCACCATGTTGCACCGCACGGGGTACGAGCTCAAAGCGCCCGACCCCGACGCGGATGACATCCAGATCCTGCTCGATATGATCGAAAACGCGGAAAAGCCGCTGGTGCTGGTCGGCGGCGGGGTCATCCGCTCACGAGGCGCGGTGCCGGAGTTCCGCAAATTTGCCGAGGCGCTGGACGCCCCCGTGGCCTCCACCATTATGGGCGGCGGCGCGCTGCCGGGCGACCACCCGCTCTTCACGGGTATGATCGGCATGCACGGCTCCCACGCATCCAACCACGCCTCAGCCGAGTGCGATCTGCTCATCGCCATCGGCTGCCGCTTCTCCGACCGCGTGGCGACCGACCCGGAGAGCTTTGCCGGTAAGGCAAAGCTCGTGCACATCGACATCGACCGGGCGGAGATCGACAAAAACGTCCTGACTGACCACCATATCATCGGCGACGCGCGCCGGATTCTGGAGCTGCTCAACGAAAAGATCCCCCGGCACAGCTACCCCGCGTGGCGGGAATGGGTCTTCTCCCACAAAGAAATCCCGCTCATCAAAGATGAGCACCTCCACCCGCACGAGATTCTGGAGACCATTCAGGATGTGACGGACGGCGACGCCATCATCGTCACCGACGTGGGCCAGCACCAGATGTGGTCGGCGCAGTATTACCACTTCTCCCGCCCCGGCCAGCTCATCACCTCCGGCGGGTTCGGCACGATGGGCTTTGGCCTCGGTGCCGCCATCGGTGCGAGTGTTGGGAACCCAGGCAAAGTCGTGGTGCACTGCACGGGCGACGGGTGCTTCCGCATGAACTGCCACGAGCTCTGCACCGAGGAGCACTACGATATCCCCGTCATCTCCGTGATTTTCAATAACAAAACGCTCGGCATGGTGCGCCAGTGGCAGACACTGATCTACGGCAAGCGCTACTCCCAGACCGATCTCGACCGCGGCCCGGATTTTGTCCGCCTTGCCGAGGCTTACGGCGTCTCCGGCGCGCGCGTCTCCTCCCAGAAAGAGTTTGAAGCGGTTTTTCGCAAAGCAGTGGAGTCTGGTAAATCGTGGGTGATCGAATGCAACATCGACAAAGACGCGATGGTGCACCCCATGATTCCCGGCGGCAGTCAGGCCACGGCCTTCATTTTGGATTAAGGGGGTGTTTCTCATGAATGAAAATCAGGAAAAAAGCCGCCACACCCTTTCCGTTCTGGTGGAAAACTCTGCCGGTGTGCTCTCGCAGGTTTCCCGCCTGTTTTCCCGGAAAGGCTATAATATCGAGTCCCTCGCCGTCGGCACAACGGACGACCCGGCGGTCTCCCGCATCACCATAGAGGTCGTCGTGGACAACCTCATGATCCAGCAGGTCATGAACCAGCTGCGCAAGCTCTTTCCCGTCTACTCGGTGCAGGAGCTGCCCCCCGAGCACAGCATCCGCCGCGAGCTGGTGCTCATCAAGGTGAAGGCAGAGACCCACGATATCCGAAATGAAGTGATTCAGATCGCAAGTGTGTTCCGCGCGTCGATCATCGACGTGTCCCTCACGTCGCTCACCCTCGCGCTCATCGGTGACGAAACCAAGGCCGACGCCATGCAGAAGCTGCTCGAGTCCTTCGGCATTCTGGAGCTGGTGCGCACCGGCATGGTCGCGCTTGAGCGCGGCGCGTTCACCATCAGTGACGAGAACAAGGAAAAGACCGAGTTCAATCTGGGCAAAAGCATCCAATAGTATCCAATAGATGGTTTCATATTATATATTATAAGGAGTGTTTCAACTATGGCAAAGATGTATTACGAAAAGGACTGTGAGCTGTCCTACCTCAACGGAAAGACCATCGCGATCATCGGTTACGGGAGCCAAGGGCACGCGCACGCACTCAACCTGCGCGATTCCGGCTGCAAGGTGGTCATCGGCCTGCGCAAGGGAGGAAAAAGCTGGGCGGTCGCCGAAAAGGACGGCTTTGCCGTCATGTCCGTCGCTGACGCTGCAAAGACCGGCGATATTATCATGATTCTCATCAACGACGAGGCGCAGGCGGATATGTACAAGGCGGACATTGCGCCGAATCTCACCGAGGGCAAGGCGATTGCCTTCGCGCACGGCTTTAACATCAATTATAAGCAGATTATCCCCCCCGCTGACGTCGACGTCTTCATGGTCGCCCCCAAGGGTCCCGGCCACACCGTCCGCAGCCAGTACGTCAACGGCAAGGGTGTCCCGAGCCTCATCGCGGTAGAGCAAAACCCCACCGGCAACGCCTACAAGCTGGCACTTGCCTACGTGGCGGGCATCGGCGGCGCGCGCGCGGGTGTGATGGAGACCACCTTCCACGACGAGACTGAGACCGATCTCTTCGGCGAGCAGGCCGTTCTGTGCGGCGGCGTGGTGGAGCTGATGAAGCTCGGCTTTGAGACCCTCGTGGAGGCGGGCTACGAGCCGGAAAACGCGTACTTCGAGTGCATCCACGAGATGAAGCTGATCATAGACCTCATCAATAAGGGCGGCGTCGCCATGATGAACTACTCCATCTCCGACACTGCGGAGTACGGTGAATATGTCTCCGGCCCCCGTATCCTCCCCTATGAGGAGACCAAGAAAAACATGAAAGCGGTGCTGACCGAGATCCAGAACGGCACCTTTGCCGGCAACTGGATTGCCGAGAACAAGAACGGGCGCACCTTCTTCAACGCCTCCCGTTCCATTCTGGCCCGCCACCCGATGGAGACCGTCGGCGCAGAGCTGCGCAAGAATATGCTCTGGGGCGACGACGCAAACCCCGACACCGCGTCCAACTAATAGTACATATCAATATAAAATCCGGTGCCACGCGCGGTGGCACCGGATTTTTACGTTTCTATTTCTTCTCCAGATGCAGCGCATTGATGCTGTGGTGCATATGAATCGCCATCGCGTGCTCCGCGCCTGCCGCGTCCCGCTTCTGGAAGAAATCCATCAGCAGTGCGTGGTCGCGCAGGGTGTCCTCCGCGAGCTGATCCCCGTTTTCTCCGGCCTCAATGGCGGAAGAGACCGCCTGGCTGATCATCGGCAGCAGGCGCATCATGAACTCGTTGTGCGTCGCCCGCACAATCGCCGCGTGGAATTGTCGATCGGCCTCGGTGCGGTCTTGTCCCGCGCGGATACAGCGCTCCACCGCCGCCCCCTGCATCAGGATCGCGGCGATCTCCTCCTCCGTGGCGCGGCGGCACGCGAGCCGCGCGGCGCTCGGCTCAAAAATCTGCCGCAGCTCGAAGAGATCCTGTAGCTGTCCACGGAGGCGGTCGAGCTTGGAAAAGCCAAAGTCGTTCATGGCACCTACCTGCGCGGAGACATACGTCCCCTTGCCCCGCTGTATCTCCAAAAGCCCCTGCGCGGCCAGGGTGCGGATTGCCTCGCGCAGGGTGGTGCGGCTCACGCCGAGCTGCTGGGAGAGGTCGATTTCATTGGGGAGCTTTTCCCCCGGCGCGAGGCGCTTTTCCACTGCAATCATGGTGTACAGCCGCTCTGCCGTCTGCTCAGACAAACTTTTTTTCTCCATATGGCAGCTCCTTTTCTTACCCCTTGACATTTCTAACAATATCATATAATATATTGTCAGACAATGCAAGTGTAGTCAGACAACTTAATCCACTTTTTTAGGAGGCCTTTCTTATGAGAAGCGACAACGTCACCAAGGGCGTGGAACGCGCGCCCAACCGATCCCTGCTATACGCCCTTGGCTACACCAAGGAAGAGCTCTCGCGTCCCCTCATCGGCATCGTTAGCTCTCAGAATGAGATTGTACCCGGCCACATGAATCTGGACAAAATTACCGAGGCGGTGAAGGCAGGCGTCCGCATGGCGGGCGGCACCCCCATCGTATTTCCAGCAATCGCCGTGTGCGACGGCATTGCCATGGGCCACATCGGCATGAAGTATTCGCTGGTCACCCGCGAGCTGATTGCCGACTCCACCGAGGCGATGGTGCTCGCCCACCAGTTTGATGCGCTCGTGATGATCCCGAACTGTGACAAGAACGTCCCCGGCCTCCTGATGGCGGCGGCGCGCCTGAACATCCCCACCATTTTCTGCTCCGGCGGCCCCATGCTCTCCGGTCGGCTCAAAGACGGCCGCCGCACCTGCCTTTCCCACATGTTTGAGGCGGTGGGTGCCTATCACGCCGGAAAGATGGACGAGGCGGGCGTGGAGGAGTACGAGCAGAACGCCTGCCCGACCTGCGGCTCCTGCTCCGGCATGTACACCGCAAACTCCATGAACTGCCTCACGGAGGCGATTGGCATGTCCCTGCGCGGCAACGGAACGATCCCTGCCGTCATGTCCGCCCGGCTGCGGCTGGCAAAGCACACCGGCATGCAGGTTATGGAGCTGCTCAAGCAGGACATTAAGCCCCGCGATATCATGACGGCAGCGGCGTTCCACAACGCCGAGGCCATCGACATGGCGCTCGGCTGCTCCACAAACTCCATGCTCCACCTGCCCGCCATCGCACACGAGTGCGGCGTGGAGATGGATCTGGACATGGCAAACGACATCAGTCGCAAGACACCGAACCTCTGCCACCTCGCCCCCGCGGGCGACACCTATATGGAGGATCTGGATCAGGCGGGCGGCGTGTACGCCGTGATGAAGGAGCTCGCGAAGAAAAACCTGATCCATACCGACCTGATCACCGCCACCGGCAAGACCATCGCGGAAAATCTGGCGACGGTGGAAAATCTCGACCCCAACCTGATTCGCCCCATCGACAACCCGTACTCCCCCTATGGCGGCATCGCCGTGCTGAAGGGCTCCCTCGCACCGGACGGCTGTGTCGTGAAGCAATCCGCCGTCGCACAGGAGATGATGGTACATACCGGCCCCGCACGCGTCTTTGACAGCGAGGAGGACGCCATTGCCGCAATTTACGCCGGTAAAATTGTGGCGGGGGACGTGATTATCATCCGCTATGAAGGGCCGAAGGGCGGCCCGGGTATGCGCGAAATGCTCAACCCCACCTCCGCCATCGCGGGCATGGAGCTCGACAAGGAGGTTGCGCTCATCACCGACGGCCGCTTCTCCGGCGCGACGCGCGGCGCATCCATCGGGCATGTCTGCCCCGAGGCGGCGCAGGGCGGCCCCATTGGCCTGGTGCAGGACGGCGATAAAATCGCCATTGACATCCCCAACTGCAAGATTGATCTGCTTGTTGACGAGGCGACGCTCTCGGCCCGCAGGGCAAACTGGGTCTGCCCGCCACCGAAGATTACAACCGGCTACCTCGCCCGCTATGCAAAACAGGTCACCGACGCGACCAAAGGCGCTGTGCTGGAGGCATAAAGCAAAATTACATCTCGCAAGGCGATATGGCGTATATGCCGTATCGCCTTGTTTTCGTGCAATTCGCATCATTTTCAGGGCGAGAGCGCCACAAATTCTGTGCTGTTCTCCATGCACGATTTCTTTCCGAGATTCACAATTTTTCTGTCATCTTTGCTTCTTTTTTGTAACTTTTATGTCTTGACTTGCCCCAATTTCACCAGATATGCCCCCACAGAGTCCTTGCCGCGCAAGGCTTCCTTTTTTTACGACAAAACTTCCTCTTGCAATTTGGCGCGATATTGGTTACAATATGGTTACAAACCAGTGTGATAATCGTTACGCTGGATTACAGGAGGATTCAATACAATGCAAAAAAGCAAACAGCGGATCATGGCGGGTATCGCCTGTTTCGCGCTCTCAATCAGTCTTGTCAACTGCACGATGGCCGCCACATCCGGCGAGGAGTTCAACATCTATGTCAATGACACACAAGTGGATGCACAGTATCCAAAAGATATATATAACGGTGTCACCTATGTCTGCTATCTGCCAATCGTGCAAGCCGCCTATCCCAATTCGCTGGCGGTGTGGAAAGACGGCAAGGTCTACGTGACAGACGAAGGATTTTCTATGACGATTGACCCCAAGAAGAACTATCTGGAGTGCAACGGGCGCTGCTTCTACGCGGCATCCGGCTTCAAAATGGTCAATCAGGCGCTGATTGTTCCCGCTCAGACATTGGCGCAGGCGCTCGGCGGCACCGCGGTATGGGGCAGTGAGTACGATCTCTATTTCACCACCAGTGAAACCCCCATTGCAACAGGCGACGCGGTTTATAATTCCGACGACCTCTTCTGGCTCTCCCGCATCATCTTTGCAGAGAGCGGTAACCAGAGCCTGGAGGGACAGATCGCCGTTGGCAACGTGGTGCTCAACCGCGTGGCAAGCCCCTCTTTCCCCAACAGTGTGCATGATGTCATCTATCAGCGCAACCAGTTCACACCCGTCGCCAACAAGAGCATTAACCGCACCCCGTCTGAGGACGCCGTCGCTGCGGCTAAGCTCGCGCTGGAGGGTGCCAACACCGCAAAAAGCAGCCTGTACTTCGTAAACCCGAAGGTTTCCCCCAACAGCTGGGCTTCCCGCGCGCGCACCTATGTCATGACCATCGGCTCGCATGCCTTCTACGCATAAGAAGATTAAAAAGCACGCCGCAGTCCGAATTCCGGACTGCGGCGTTTGGTTTTATTAAGCCTCCGCAACACTGGCACTGTGCTTGCTACCGGTTGCCTCCACACGGCTTGCAATATAATCGGGCACTTCCTCACGCAGCATACCCAGGGCGGCGGAGAGTTCATTGAACAGCAGATCTTCCGCCTGCTTCATAAAGCGCTCATCCACAGCGCCGAACTTGCGCTTCTGCTCCTGCATCAGCCGCTTTTTGGCGTAGATGGACATGGTCATCTCCAGCAGGTTTTCGCAGTCATGCGACCGGATACCCTCCTTATAGTGCTCGGTCAGCTGGCTGAGCACGTGGTTGTGATAGGGCTGCGCGTGAATATGCGGGATACGGTCAATGAGGCGATTTGCCTCCTCTCTCGAGATAATCGGCCGCATAAAAACCTTTGTATTATTCACAGGCGTATAAATCATGCACTCCTGATGCAGTGGCTTGAGGACATAGTAGCGCTGCGGCTCCTCGCTCCCCTGCGTCGTCTGATCTGAGATATCCACCACCTCACAAACACCCGTATTGCCATAAAAAACATACGCTCCAACTTGATACATGTTCCGTTCCCTCCATACCGTCATAAAAATCCAACATCATTTTCAATAATCTTAATACAATTGCTCTAAAAAAAACAAGCGAAATCAGCCTGATACGTTCTGGTGCACACTGCGCGGATTTTCGCCTGAATCGCTTTTAAATCGGCAAAGGTCTCAGGCCGCTTTCCTGGGTCACGCAGAAGCGCCGCCGGATGGTATACCGCCATCATGGAGACTCCCGCGCGCTCCTCCCATTTGCCGTGGTCGCGGGTAATTTTGAAATCGGGGGAGATAATACGCATGGCGGCAACGCGGCCAAGGCAGACAATAATCTTTGGCCGGATCAGGGAAACCTGCGCGCGCAGATAGCCGATGCACGCGTCCTGCTCCACATTGAGCGGATCGCGGTTGCCCGGCGGGCGGCATTTGACCATATTTGCAATATAGACGTTCTTCTCCCGGCTGAGATCAATCAGGGTCAGCATATCGTCGAGCAGCTTTCCGGCCCTGCCCACAAACGGCTCCCCCGTGAGGTCCTCCTGTTCTCCGGGTCCTTCGCCGATGAGCATCACCTCAGCCTCCGGCGGCCCGACGCCAAACACTACATTCGTTCTTGTCTCCGCCAACGCGCAGCGCTGGCAATTCATACACGCGCTGCGCAGTTCTTCCCATTCGTTCACAGATGTTTCATCCCTTGCTGCTTTGTTGTTGCCACAATTATAGCACAAATTCGGCGGATTTGCAAAAGTTTCTGTTGACTAAACATCCCAAATTGCATATAATTAAGTGAAATAATCGGAGACGCTATGAAAAAGACCGCCCCTTTCCGTCCGACAGAAAACGCGGGCCACTGGCTGAAAGCCCGCCCCGGAACCGGCAAGGATCGCGCAACACTTTTGAGCCGATGCTTTGAGCTCCCGACCCCAGATTCAAATGGGCGGGAGGGTAGCTGCATCCGTCCGCCCGCGTTAAGGGCAGCAAGCGGCCGCGCTCTGGTGCGGCAACTTTGGGTGGTACCGCGGATGCCTATTTCAGGTAATTCGTCCCGAAGCTGGATTTTTGTCCGGTTTCGGGACTTTTTTATTGCCACAACATCGTCAGGAGGATTACTGTATGGATTTTATCACAGGGTGCGTCCCGTCAGACCGGCTCGAAATCGCCGATTTGATTTTAACCGCGCGGGATAACACGCAGGAGGTTGCCGTGAACGGCATCGTGCACGCCCGTCGCGACATGGGCTCCATCACCTTTTTAACCCTGCGCAAGCGGGACGGGGTGGTGCAATGCGTGGTCGACGAGGGCGTCGACCTCACAGGTATCGCGGAGGAATCCGCGGTCATCGCACACGGCACTGTGCGCAATGACGACCGCGCGCCGAACGGCTTTGAGCTTGCCGTATCCAAAATCGAGCTACTCTCCTCCCCCGCCGAGCCGCTGCCGGTGCCCATCTCCAAGTGGAAGCTCAACCTCAACCTCGATACCGAGCTGAGCCTGCGCCCCGTCGTCCTGCGCAACCTGCGCCGCCGCTCTGTCTTCAAAATTCAGGAGGGGCTCGGCAGGGCCTTTCACGGATATCTGCTGGGGCAGCAGTTTACCGAAATCCACACCCCAAAAATTGTCCACGCGGGCGCGGAGGGCGGCTCAAACATCTTCCGACTCGACTACTTTGGCAGGAAGGCGTTTCTCGCTCAATCGCCGCAGTTTTATAAGCAGATGATGGTGGGTGTCTTTGAACGGGTCTATGAGCTTGCACCCGTCTTCCGCGCCGAAAAGCACAACACACCCCGGCACCTCAACGAATACACCTCCATGGACTTTGAGGTCGGCTTTATCCGCTCTTTTACCGACCTGATGGATTTTGAGACAGGCTATCTGCAGCACGCGATGGCGCTGCTGGAATCGGAATACGCCACCGACCTCAAGCGCCTGAATGTTTCCCTCCCGGACGTCTCACGCATCCCCACCGTCCGCTTTGATGAGATTAAACGGCTTGTCGCCGAAAAGTATGGACGAAATACCCGCGACCCCTATGACCTAGAGCCGGAGGAGGAACAGCTCATCAGCCGCTACGCCAAGGAGGAGTGGCAGAGCGACTTTGTCTTCGTCACCCACTATCCCAGTAAAAAGCGCCCGTTTTACGCGATGGACGACCCGTCCGACCCGCGCTACACCCTCTCCTTCGACCTGCTGTTTCGCGGGATGGAGGTAACAACTGGCGGCCAGCGCATTCACGACTATCAGGCGCAGGTGGACAAGATGATCGCTCGCGGCATGCATCCGGAGGAATTCACCCAGTACCTCATGCTCCACAAGCACGGCATCCCACCCCACGGCGGCCTCGGCATCGGGCTTGAGCGCCTGACCATGAAGCTGTGTGCGCTGGATAATGTCCGCTATGCCTGCCTGTTCCCCCGTGACCTCAACCGTCTGGAACCGTAAAGAAAGGAGCCTCTCATGAAAATCACAACCGAAATGGTGGACTATATCTCCATCCTCTCCCGCCTAAAGCTTGCCGACGCGGAAAAAACGGCGATGGCGGCGCAGCTCGAGCAGATTGTCTCCTATATGGACGTGCTAAATACACTGGATACCGAACAGGTCGAGCCGATGAGCCATGTGTTCCCTGTGAAAAACGTCATGCGTCCCGACGAAGTGCAGCCCTCCTTCCCACGGGAGGCGCTGCTGAAAAACGCGCCCGTGCCGGATGAGGAGGCCTTCCTCTCCCCCAAAGCGGTGGATTAGAAAGGGGACGAAACAAAAATGGAATTATGCACACTCTCCGCACTGGAGTTAAACGCCGCCCTGCGCGCGGGCGAGACGACGCAGGAGGAGGCAATCGCGGCAGCGCAGGCGCGTATCGGCGAGACGCAGTCGGCGGATAACGCCTTCATTACCCGCTGCGATAGCCCCGCGCAGACCCCCGACGTCACCGCGTCCCCCCTTGCTGGCGTGCCGATGGCGTACAAAGACAACATCTGCACACAGGGACTCAAGACCTCGTGCGCGTCCAAAATTCTGGGCGATTTTCAGCCCCCCTATAGCGCCACGGTCGTTGAGCGGCTCAGTCGCGGGGGGGCGGTGTGTCTCGGCAAGCTCAATATGGATGAGTTCGCCATGGGCTCCACCTCGGAGACCTCCTTTTACGGCGCGGTCAAAAATCCGTGGAATGCAGGACATGTTACCGGCGGCTCCTCCGGCGGCTCGGCGGCGGCGGTGGCATCGGGTGCCTGCTGGTATGCCCTCGGCTCCGATACCGGCGGCTCTATCCGCCAGCCCGCCGCCTTCTGCGGCGTGACGGGCATGAAGCCGACCTACGGCACCGTCTCCCGCTACGGCCTGATCGCCTACGCCTCCTCCCTCGACCAGATCGGCCCCATCGCCAGAACCGCTGCCGACTGCGCCGCGGTGCTCGACCTGATGCAGGGCAAGGACGCACGGGACGGCACCAGCCTCGATTTTGACGCTGGGAACCTGCTTGCCGGACTGACCGGGGACATCCGCGGCATGAAAATCGGCCTCCCCGCAGACTGCTTTGGCGATGGGCTCAATCCCGAGGTCGACAAGGCGGTGCGTGCGGTGGCGGACGTGCTGAAAGCGCGGGGCGCACAGGTCGAGGCTTTTGCCCTGCCCATCATCCGGTACGCTGTGCCCACATACTATATTGTCGCCTCGGCGGAGGCGAGCAGCAACCTTTCCCGCTTTGACGGCATCAAATACGGCTGGCGCGCGGATGGCTACGAGGATCTCACCGATCTCTACGACAAAACCAGAACCGAGGGCTTTGGCGCGGAGGTCAAACGACGCATCCTGCTCGGCACCTTTGTGCTCTCCACCGGATACTACGACGCCTACTACAAAAAGGCGCTACAGGCCAAGGCGCTCATTAAAAATGCCTTTGACGTGGCCTTTGAAACATATGACCTCCTGCTCACCCCCGTCTCCCCCTCCACCGCGCCGAAGCTGGGCGAGAGCCTCTCCGACCCTCTGCACATGTACCTCTCGGATATCTACACCGTCTCCGTCAATCTCGCGGGGCTGCCGGGGCTCTCCATGCCCTGCGGGTTTGACAGCAAGGGCCTACCCATCGGCGCGCAGCTGATCGGCCCCGCCCTCGGCGACGGCAAGGTCCTAAACGCCGCCCACGCCTATCAGCAGGAAACCGACTACCACAAGCGTACACCGAAAGGGGGTGCAACAGCATGACTTGGGAAACTGTAATCGGCCTGGAGACACACGTGGAGCTCTCCACCAAGACGAAAATTTTCTGTACCTGCACCACAGAATTCGGCGGCGACCCCAACACCCACTGCTGCCCGGTCTGCACCGGCATGCCGGGGACCCTTCCCGTACTCAATGAGACAGTCGTGAGGTTCGCCGCCAAGGCGGGGCTCGCACTCAACTGCAGCATCACGCGCAACTGTAAATTTGACCGAAAAAACTACTTTTACCCAGACCTCCCCAAGGCGTACCAGATTTCGCAGCTCTATCTCCCCATCTGCCGTGACGGCGCGGTGCCCATCGTCACCGAGGCGGGAGAGAAGACCATCCGCATCCACGAGATTCACATGGAGGAGGACGCGGGCAAGCTCGTGCACGATCCGTGGATCGACCAGTCCCGCGCCGACTACAACCGCTGCGGCGTGCCGCTCATCGAGATCGTCACCGAGCCGGACTTCCGCAGTGCCGACGAGGTGACCGCCTATCTCGAAAAGCTGCGCGCCACACTGCAGTATCTGGAGGTCTCCGACTGCAAGATGCAGGAGGGCTCGCTGCGCTGTGACGTAAACCTCTCCGTCCGCCCGGCGGGCAGCACCGAGTTTGGCATCCGCACCGAGATGAAAAACCTCAACTCCTTCAAGGCCATTGCCCGCTCCATCGCCTATGAGGCAAAGCGTCAGATTGAGGCGCTGGAGGAGGGCAAACCCATCGTGCAGGAGACCCGGCGCTGGGACGAGAATAAGGACGCCACCTTTGCCATGCGCTCCAAGGAAAACGCGCAGGACTACCGCTACTTCCCCGAGCCGGATATTCCACCGCTGGAGATTTCGGAGGAATACCTCGCCGCCCTGCGCGCCGAGCAGCCGGAACTCGCCGAGGAAAAGCGCCTGCGCTATCAGCGCGATTATCAGCTCCCCCCCTACGATGCCGCCATGATTACGGGCCAGAAGGCGCTGGCCGACTTCTTTGAAGCCGCTGTCGCGCTGGGCGCGGATGCAAAGCAGGTCTCCAACTGGATTATGGGCGAGGTGATGCGCCAGCTCTCCGTGCTCGGCATCGAGGCCAAGGACATGAAGTTCTCCCCCCAAACCCTTGCGCGTCTCATCGCCCTTGTAAAAGACGGCAAGCTCAACCGCAACACCGCCGCCAAGGTCTTTGACGCAATTTTTGACACCGACGGCGACGTGGATGCCTATGTTTCAGCGCACGGGCTGGAGCAGGTCTCCGACGCGGGGCTGGTGGGCAAAATCGTCGACGCGGTCTTTGCTGCAAACCCGAAGTCCATCGAGGATTTTAAAGCGGGGAAAGAGAAAGCTTTCGGTTTTCTCGTCGGGCAAGTCATGCGAGAACTCAAGGGGCAGGCTTCCCCCTCTGTTGTCAATGCCGCTATTCGGGAAAAGCTCGAAATGCTCTGATAGTTGATGCTTCTGCCGAGGGGGTTCCCCTTGCCATCGAGAGGGCTTGTCCTCAATTTTCGCTTGCTCAGGAGCAAGGGAAACCCCCTCCAAAAGGAGTACAGGCTGTAGCGCGACAAGATTTTTGATAAAACGGGACAAAATAATTGATAATTTTAACTGCCTTGGCGTAATAGTTGCCAAGGCAGTTTTTTGCCTATTTGGAGGAGCATTTTCCGGCTCTGGTCGCTACCGCGCCGGAGACGGTGGCAACTGAATCTTTATCCAAGCCAAAAACCATCTCCAGACCCATGGCGATCCTAAGCGCAGTAGCCCACAGCTTGCGGCTGGTGGGCGCTTCTAAAATGGCGCTCAAATGCCCCCCTCAAATCGGCGGGCTGTTTTGCCCCTCCTGCTCAAATCCCCTTGCTTGCGCGCTGGCGTAAGTAATCCCGTCGCCGTTGCCACCCACATTCTCGGCCTTGTTCTTGTCCACAACCTTGCCGATTGCCGCACCTATCGCGGTGCCGATGGGGGTGAACACCACCGTCCAGCAGAGCAGCGACCCGGCGTAACCGGCTGCGATGCTCTTGACGGCCAAGTAAAAGCCCCCAGCCAGCCCCACCGCCAGAAACAAGACCAGATACAGGGCGAGGCGGTTGGTAAAGCCCAGGCTTTTAAAATGTCGGCGCATTAGGCCTTGCCCATCATCTGCGCAAATCGGTAGAGCACCGTCGCCATCTGCTCGCGGGTCATCAAGTCCTCCCACATGTAGTTGGCTGCGCCGGTGCTGGTTGTACCGCTGCCCTGGATAATCCCGTTGTCCGTCGCCCACTGGCGCGCCGCCTCGCTCCATGTGCCGCTGTCGTTATCCTGTAGCCCCTTACGGTAATTTGACATTGCCGTGTTGAACATGGGGTCAAATGTGTCCTGTGTCATGTCTTCGTCCTCCTCTGTTGATGTAGTTGTGGTCGTTGTCAGGCTCGTCAAAAAGGCTGTCCACTGTGCCCCATCCGTCACCCACGGGGCGGGGCAGCTCTTGCCGGTCACGTCGTAGTGCCGGATCACGCGCTCCGCGGGGATACCGTACTGCGCCATGAGCGCCAGGGTGAGCTGGCGGGCGTTCTCGACGGTCTCGGGCTTGATGTAGTAATTACCCGCGCTGTCCTTGCGGCTGCACATCTCAATGCCGATGCTGTTGTAATTACGGCAATAAGAGTGTTTGTAGTTGCTCGCCCCACAGTGCCACGCCGTGTCCGTCTCCTTCACCGACTGCCAGATGCTGCTCTCGTCGCAGAAAAAGTGTGCGCTGGCCTGCCGGTTTGCGCCCGCAAAATAATTACAATTCCCCTGCGCGGTGTCGCCGTTGTTGGCGGTGTAGTGCAGCACTATGTATTGGATGGTGCCTGCCCGCCCGGATGTATAATTACTGGTGTGGCACTGTAAAAATCCGTTTGTTACCATGTACTTGTCCGTCCTCTCTACATGTTGATTAGCTCAGTCAGCCCGGAGTCTGTCAGCGCCTCGGCAACCGCAGCCTGACAACCGCTTGGGATGTCGCGATACCGCAGCTTGCCGAGTATGATTTGCTGTGACATGAGCAGGGTTGCTGTAGTAAAATCCCCGCCGAGCAGGAGTCGTATGGCAAGCCATTTAAGCCGATTAATCATATTGTTCCTCCGCTCTGTGCGTGTAAAATGTGG
Source organism: Oscillospiraceae bacterium (assembly GCA_021201735.1). GTDB lineage: Bacteria > Bacillota > Clostridia > Oscillospirales > Oscillospiraceae > JAJQEJ01. The sequence goes on from JAJQEJ010000020.1 coordinate 20,791, forward strand.
GGAGGGTTGCCCCTCCCCTTTGGCTTACGCCGTGACCGCTGCGGTGCCGCCGTACTCGGCGGGTACCATCTCGGGCAGGCCGCTCTCGATCAGGGTAGTCGCTACACCCTGCTTGAGGGCGTTAGGTACATCCTCAAAATCGGTCTTGCCGAGGATCACGCGCTGTGCAAAAAACAGTGCCATCATTTACTTCACCTCCCTTCGCTGCGTTTGCTTGTTAACTGTAGACCTGCATGGCTATCTCGGTTATGACCTCCTCGACAAATTCCATGCGCTCTGTTTGCGCTGCTACCTGCGCCTTGAGAAGGGTATTTTCCGCTTGCAGGGATTCGATGGTGACGGTGGGTTCGGCCTCCTCCGCCTCCTCCAACCCCTCCGGTATCTCCCCCTGCGCCACAGCGGTAACCACGCCGCCCTCTACGGTTAGCTTGATAAACGGCAGATAGCCGGTCGCCTCCGCTTCCATCTCTGCCGGTATCTCAGCCCAGCCGTCAGGGACGACGTTTCCGCCGGATTGGTTTCGGTGCGCGCCGTTTTCTTGCGCCTCGAGTTCGATCACTAACATTTACTACCCCCCCTACGCAAACGCTGTACAATTGTAAGTGATTCCAAGCCGATTTAAGAAAACCATACTATCACTCACTGCGAAAAATTGCACTGTTTCAGTCCACAGGTATGTAGAGTTTGTCGACTTGCCATCACCCATGAGCGAGACTATAGATTGCGAACTGCTTGAGGTTCGCCCCCCAAACGCAAATTCGCTATTGGTTTGCGAAGTGATGAAAAGAAGCTGTGGGACAAACGGGAAAGTAAGGGTTACTAGGTTATTGTTGGTGCCATACCCAGTCCCCACATAGCTGACACGTGCCACTTTTGATGCGCTGCCCTGGTTTAGTAGCACCCACTGACTTCCGTTATAGACAAACCACGCTGTCATGCCCGCCGTAATATCGCCGGATGTGATGTAAGTGGCTGTGTTGCAGTTGTAGATGTACTTTGCCCCGGTGCCGTTGACGTTGAGGGTTGGGTTTGTGGCAGTGTTGGCGTAGGTAAATTTGATGGCGACCACCGCGCCGGTGATAAGCGCAAAGCTTGATAGTGTCCCCACCTTTGCCGCAATCGTCGCCGCCGTGCTACAGGTTCCGTAGCCGCGCCCCAGCGCGAGCGCGGCATTCTGCGCGGACGTTTGCCCCGTGCCGCCATTGGCAAGCGGCAGGGTTCCAGTCACGCCCGGCAAAATGCCCTCTGTCCCATCAAAGGACGCCGCCGCTGTAGAGGCGAGATTGGTCTGAATGGTGCGCGGTGTGGTCAGTTTTTCCGCCGACAACACGCTCTTTGCGCTGTCCGCCGTATTCTCCACGTTGCCAAGCCCCACCTGTTCGGCAGTGACGAAATGAGGATTATCGCGGTTGATTGAGTGGGTTGTTATTGCCTGCTTTACCGGGGTGATCAGCGTTTCTGCGGTACCAGCCGGGTCAGCCCCCGTCTGTTCGGCGGTGACCTCATGCGGATTGTTTTTGTCATTGATATGTACGTCAGTGTAGGCACGCACTGCCTCCGCGCTACCAGCCGGGTCATATGCCATATCACCAAGCAGCGCATTTACACGCGCCTCAAATTCATCAGCGAGGATATATACGGGGTTCGGATACTCGGGGAAGGTAATCAGATCGGTATCGGAGAAGGTGGTCCGCAGTCGCATATAAAAGTCGACCTTATTGGCACTGCTCTTGTCGCCGATGAATTCGCCCTCTTCCCGGCAGTTGTCGTATGTGTACAGTACTTCCGCACCCGTATCCGGGTGCTTGCAGTACACACCCATCTCTCGGAAATAAAACCCTGTATCCAAGTCCTGATTTGTAACCCGGACAATGACACTGGCGATGTTGTCCAGTACGCGGATATCCTCAATCGGTATGCTCATCTGCTCCGAGATCAGTTTTTGCCGGGCAATGAGCGACCCGGTTCCAAGCACCCCGTCACCTATTGCAACCCGCGTCAGCGTCAGGGGGGTGCTCGCCGTTGCCTTTGCCAGCGCGTATGCGCCTGCATCCGTTAGATGCATGCCGGTAAATGCCATGTTCACACCTGCTTTACGTCCATAATTTTATAAACCTGCATATTCAGCCCTACAAGCACCGTACCGCCATATATCTGCTCATGCGCCAGATGCAGGAGATTGGTGCCGGGTTTGATACGGTTTATTTCCTGCTGGATGATATCGCGGTCATCCACAACCACGCTGCCGCCGCTGATCCACACCGTCGCCTCGGCCCACCGCGTGGGATCCGTAAGGTATAGCGGCTCTATGTAAACCTGCTCATAGCCCAGCGACTTGACCAGCGCGACCACGCCTTCCGCAGTGCCTGCCTGCGCTGCGACGATGCCCTTGCGCAGGAGCCGGGCGCGGTAAAGTTCCCATGCCTCCCCATCCAGCCGCGACATGCCCCGGTCCTGGCCATGCACGGGCAGCATCACGGTGCTGCAGGTCGCGATGTCCGCCTCCTCGCGCACCCGGAAGATATCCTCTTTCATTTCGTCAAAGATCCGCCCGACTACCCGGAAGAAGATAGCGAACTGGTTTAGTGCCTGCTGCCCCTTTTTCAGCGGGGCAAAGAGAAGATAAAACATATAGCTGCCAAAATCGCTGAATCGTTTCATGATTACCCCCGCTGTATTGTGATGGTGACGTCCCCCAAGAGGATCACCTTGTCCGTCTCAAGGGATACATCCTCTGCCGGGAGCGTTACTTTTACATTCCTGATATCAGTTATTTTGTCCATAAGCACATGAATGATCTCCGCGTGTGTCAAAGTATTCAGTTCCCTGTCCTTGCGCACAGACAACAAGCTGGTCAGTATCGCCGTGATCTGCTCCTCCATGCCGTCCGTCGAAACCGAAGACGACACGGTCACCGCAACGGCGACGTCCTGTGTAACGGTAACAGAGCTTTTGACCAGCACGTTATCACAAGGCCCTATGATCTTGTCAATCTCCACGCGCACGGCCTCCAGCAGGCTTTCCGTGGCCTCTCCTGCGGTGCCTGTGACAATCACGTCAAGGGTACCCTGCCCACGGGGCAGCTGGTCATCCACCTGTGCAAACAACACCCCGTTTACCGATTCGGCGGCGTTGATGTAGGTGTCCGCAATGGGCCGCTGGGCCAGCTCCGACCATGACCGGAGCGTCCGGGCGCGCAATGCGTCGTCGTCCTCCGTGTCGCTGCCCTCCTGCGTGATCCAGCCTGCTGCGTTGGAAATCTGAATGTCTCCCAAATAGGTCAGCGTGCGTGTAATCTGGCCCTGCGGCACGTTGTAACGGGAGCCTTCCGTCTCGCCCTCCACCAGTACATCCACGGTCAGAGCGTCCTTTTGCAGTACAGTCTCCATCAAAGCGAAGTACCGCAGCTCCTCGCCGTTGATATCCTTCTCAGTTTTAAACACATGCCCGGCTGGGATCTTGATTGCATCTCCGGCAGCTTCCCGGCTCACGGTTACATACCCCTGCGCCTTCTGTGCCGTCTTTCGCAGCTTGGAATAATCCGCAGCCTTCAGATCGAGCCACGTATCACCGGCATGTGTCACATACATGTGATTCAGAACGCTTCGCAGCAATTCGGTCATCTCTATTTTTAACCGAAACAGGATCATGAGGATGGTATAGAAGATGCCGCCGGAATGATAGTTTGTGATCACAAACCCTTCATCCTGAAGCTCCGCCACCGTTGCATCCTTCAGCTCGTCCAAGTCGGGCACCGGAAGGATACTGTCCAGTATGGAATCGTCAATCATCTGTTACCACCTCCACGTTGACCGCATCAATGACAACGTTCAATTGCCGCTCCGACGCCTCCCCGTCAAACTGGAAGGTACACCGGAGATAAAAGACGTCGTCCGTCCTGCTGATTTGCACCTCAATCGTCTCCGGGAGAATAACCTCCCGTTTCTGCAGCCCGACACGCGCCCGCTGCGCCATCTCCAGCCGGGTCAGTTCGTTGTCCTCGGACTGGATAAAATCATATAGGCTCCAGCCAAAGTCAAGATCGTAAAAGAGGTCGCCCTTTTGTGTAATTGCCTCGAGGGCGATATTTTGATATAGACAGTCCAATCCGGAGCAGAGCGGCGCGTCACCGTCCGTCGCCTGCGTGAGCTGCCAGCTGCTGTCCAGCCGGATGTCGGTGTCATTCAAGCCGGTCACAGTATCACCTCATTGATTATTTGCGGCGGCAGTTCGCCGTATGGCAGCGCAACCAGCACTGTAATGCCCACGTCATACCCGTTTTTGCTGCGGACGCCGGGCAACGCCGGAAAGTCGTCGTCCACATCGCCGAACTTGGTCAGCGCCACAAGGGTATATTCGTTGTATTCGCCCGCGTCGGCAGCCGCTGTGATCCGCGCGTACACAACGGGGGGTTGTACGGCGTGAGGATAGTCTTCCGCTATCATTCGCTTCACCACAGACTTCACAAATTCCACCATGCTTGCCATTGCCACGCCTCCTAAAACCTAAAATCTGATGTACGTGCGGATAAATCCGGATTCGTTGGTTGCGAACATAACCTCGTTCACCTGATAGGTGCCGCTCACCTGTGGGTGGTCAACGATAATCCTGTCCGAATGCTTTACGAAGGGTGCGGATACCGTTTCCAGTTCCCAGCGCCCGCCTTCCCGCTGCAGTGACAGGATATTTACGCCATACTCAAAGGTGTAGACCTTTTCCTGCGTCGGATCCACGCCCCAGTAAAAGGTGCCTGCCATAAAGTAAAATGGATGGAATATGTTCCATGCGTTGTGCATCGTCTGGATCGCCTGTATCACATTCATGCGCCGGACAGGGAGGATACTCCGCGTCGGGTAGGTTTGCGCGGTCAGCTGCATGGATGTGACGCCTGCCTGCGCAAGACAGTAGCGGAGCATCTCCTGCGGCGTGGTCTCCATAAACGTGTTGTTGATTTCCGTTTCCTCCAGCGCCAGCATGCTGTCCTTCAGGATGATTTCATTTGCACTTGCACCAGCGGAATAGGTCTTCCAGATATAGCCCGTAAATACATCATAGAATACATCGTTATAGCCGAGCCGGATCACAGCGGGGTCTTTACAGGCAAGCGACAGCGCCGCCTGATATTGCTCGGTAAAGCGCACCTTTGCCCAGTCGAAGTATGAATCGGCGGAGGAATGGATCTCTATTTCCACGCCCGCATCAATGGTGTACGTACCAAGCGTGATGGATATTTGCGGCGAGTACAATTCAGCTTGCTCCATCGGGCACCTCCTCAGCTCAATTTTTCTTTAATGAAATTTACCGCGATGGATATCGGTCTTGTGATCATGTTCAGCCCGTTGTCTGTAGCAGGGGATACACCCCGGCTTGTGGACAGATAGCTGCTGTATGCAGAGGATAGCGTCCCCGCTGTGGAAGATGAGGAACTGCTGGATTTGGAGGACTTGGAACTGCTGCTACTGCTGGCCTTCTTTGCGGTGATCGTCTGCGGGATATATTCATACAGCTCTATGGTAACGGGCAGCTGCCCTTTTTTGTTTTCCGCCTTATGGCTCAGGCTTTTGAACAGCACCTTGTCTATGCCGTGTACCGTGGTGTCCTCGCTGACAATCGGGATCGGCTGCGGCACGGTCTGCCCGGCCTGCCGGAACACCGCACGGATGGTCTCCAGATGCTGATACTTGGTTTTTGATTCGGTGTCGTCCACGATCAGCTCAATGCTGATTTTGGCGTCCTCATAGCCGGTGGCCTGCTTGGGCTTGGTGGCGCTGCCCTCCACTTCCTGCTCATCAATTTTCGCAGTCTCCGTGACTTCAATGCTCTTGACAAGGCAGGGGAGGACAACCCCGTTTAACTTGATCGACTCGTCTTCCACATAAATCATGGTTGTCCCCCCGTTTCTTATACAGGCTCCAGTGCGGTCGTTGTGTCGATTGTACCGCCGTTGGCAATGATCGCATCCTGCATTTCTTGCAACATAGCCAGTAGCTGCGGCAAATCCTTGAGGTTTTTAAAGTCCACATTATAGATCAGCTTTTGGATGGTTATGCTGCGTTTGCCCGAAGTGTCCGCGTCTCCGTCCCCATCCTCGGAGGAATCGGTGCGCACCACATTGGCCGGTTTCCGCTCCAGCGAGACGGCAGTGCGCTGCAGGCCGCTTTCCACCGCCTCCGCAGGGGCGTTTTCTGCCAGTGTCAGTCCATGCGCATAGGTGGTCATGGTGCGCTGTCCGGAGAGGGTGAGGGTAGACAGCGGCCCGGTCTTGGCGTCTGAAAACGGGAGCATGTTGCGGATCTTCTGCAGGCCGCCCTTCACCGCTTCGACCGGGGCGGTGATCACCGACATGATGCCGTCCGTAAAGGTCTGGATGAGCTTCCGTCCGGACTCCTTGAATTCCGCAAACTTGTCTGTAATGGCGGTCTTCATGCCCTGTATGCCCTGCACAAACTTGTCCTTGATCTCACTGATCTTGCCACCGGTGAGGTTATCCAGAAAGTTGTATGCCGTGGAGAAATTGCCCTTCACGCCCTCCATGACCGCCGCCGCCGCGCCCTTGATCCCGCCGCC
>JAJQEJ010000020.1:27457-30240 GCA_021201735.1 Oscillospiraceae bacterium
CGCCCTTGATCCCGCCGCCGTGCTCCTCATAGGTGGATTTGATGCTGTTTAGCTTTTCGGTTACCACACCTTTGATCTTTCCAAAGATATTGCTGATAAAGTCTGCAATGCCGGTAAAGATGTTCTTCCAGAATTCGAACGTACCCAGCAGCAGATTTTTGATGAAATTAAACACAGCCATGACACCGTCCCGGAACCACTCGCATTTATTCCACAGCAGGACGATTACCACAATGAGCGCCACAATTGCAATGACGATCCACGTAATCGGATTGGCCAGCAGGGCGGCTGTAAATTTCCAGACGGTGCCGATCAGCGGGGAGAGCGCGGCTTTCGCGATGCCAAACCCGGTTTTTAACATATTGAATGTTGAAATGCTCTTTGTGACGATGATTCCCACTGTCCCCACTACAGCAATGAAGGTGCCCAGCACCGTGAGGATGCCGCCGATGACCAGGGCAACCAGCATGATGTTGCGGACAAGCCCCTGATTGTTTTCAATCCACACACCTACCTTTTCAATGATCTCGGATGCTTTGCCTAAAAAGTCATTGATGGTCGGCAGCAATGAATTCCCGATGGACTCCTTGATATTTTGAAGCTGCTGCTGCAGCACTTCATACTGCGCGGGCTCCATGCTGTTGATCGCGGTCGCCATATCGTCCGTCACGCCGATACCGCTGGCCATGGAATCGTACAGGGAGAGGACGCCGTCCTGCAGCATGTCGGTCTTGTTATAGAATAGATCTATAAACTGCACTGAAAGCTGGTCGCCAAACGCCTCCTGAATCTCCTGCTTCTCAATGGCGTCGATGGTTTCGCCATACTTACCCTTGAGCTGGTCAAGAATTTCCGGCAGACTCTTGAGCTGATTGTTCGCGTCCAAAAAGGATAGGCCAAGATTCTCGCCGCCCTTTGCTGCAGACCGGATAAAGGCCGCATACTTTGTCCCGGCCTCGCTGCCGCCCATCGTGGCCTGTAATTGGCCCAGAATGGCAAGCTGCTCTTCAATAGGCACATTGGCATTGGTCGCCGACGCGCCGAGCCGCGATATCGCCGACGCCATCTCGGAGCCGGAGGTTTTGTATAATCGGACTGCGGTGGAAATACCGGAGGAGAACATCTCGCCGAATTCCAGATCACTGAGATCGTCATAATAATCCTTGTAGATGCCGTAGCCCGTTGCAAACAGGCTGGTCATCTCCGCCGTGGTCGCTTTGGTCGCGCTGGCGGTTAACCCCGCCATTTCTGTATACTGCGCGACACCCTCATCTGATAATGATGCGATGCCGCTTTTGATATCGTAGGCCGCTGTGATAAAGTCCGACTTGCTTGTCCCCGCCCATGTGTTGGAGAAATTGGTGGCCGCTGTTTCAATCGCAGCCAAATCCTCCACGCCAAGCGAGGCCAGCTCGCCGATCGCGCGGCGGGTGGCAAAGGTGGCATCAACCGGAGCCAGCACCGCAGAGGTAATGGATTCGCCCAATGTTGCCATCGCGGAGCCAGCCGTGACCATACTGCCAAACGCCTGACTTGCCGACTGTAGCTTGGAGACGGATCCGTCGACTGACGACTGCACGGATGCCATTGGCCCCGTAAGCCGGTCGACCATGCTCATGATCAGGGACAGCTTGAAGACTGATTCTAAACTCATGCTATACGTTCACCCCCAGCGGACTCATTCCGAAAACACCTTGGCAATTGCGCGGGCAACAATGTCCTCTTCCAATTCCTGCACAAACCGTGCCTGCGCCACATAATTCAAAAATTCATCCAATGTAACGGTGTTCGGATCAAATGCCTCTAAGCAAGGCGGCGGCAGGAATCGGTAAATCTCAATCAGGCCACGCTCTACAAAGCTATTCCGTACCGCCGCGCCCTTCTCGCTTAGAGCGCCTTCAAATTTGCATCGGTGAGGCCAAGGATGTCGGTCAGCTTGTTGCTGATGCTAAAGGCAACGCCCGGGTATTCCTCCATATCAGCGATAAGCCGTTCTTTGTCTTCATCGACGACGCTGTCCAGCAAAAAAGCCTTGCTGGCTTTTGTCGCGCCATGCTTTGACATGGATTTGATATAGCGGTCGTAGCTCGGCACCGAGGGGCGCTTGAAGCGGTAGGCGAATTCATTTTCAGAATCATCATCCACGGGGACCGCCACGCCAATGCGGTACACCTTCCCGTATTTAGCCTTGAGCTGTGCATCGGTATCCTGTGCGGTGGCATTCTCCGTGGTCGTCGTGTCCACCGTCTGGGTCTCTTCCTGTGTGTTCATGTAGTCCATGTGTAACGCGCTCCTTCATTATTTTTCTCATTTATTTTGTCCCGCACGGCGTTTAAACAGGCTCCACGCCGTCCGAGACAATGCCGCCGACAATCAGCAGGTCGATATCAACCGTCAGGGTTTTGTCCCCCTGTGCGGCCTTGTTGCTGCGCTTGGTGAAATGCACCTGTTTCAGTTCGTCGATGATGGTGCGCCCGCCCTGATTGGCATAGGAGACAACGATAGACGGGATTTCCAAGCCGTAGAAGGCAATGCTCTTTGCCTTGCAGTACGCCAGCAGATCATCGTAGTCGTCGCGGAGCAGGCTGAGCTTGCCGGACGCCTTGTAGTTGCCTGTGCCGTACCCTCTCGGCCTGTTCCCCTTGCCGTAGCTTTCCTCCTTTTCCTGCTCATCGTCATAGCTGATCTCCTGCGCCACCATAACAAAGCCGGGAAACTTGATGTCAATATCTGTCAGTGTCAGTGATAAAATGAACAAAAGTGGCAATTAAAAAATGTACAGA
>JAJQEJ010000061.1 GCA_021201735.1 Oscillospiraceae bacterium
ATCTCCCTACTCTTTGGCAATATTGCTCCTTAATCTTTTCGTGCGGTTGCCCTGGAAATAACCCCAATCCCTATTTACAAATATACGGAGAAGAAGTATAATAACATTTGGCGGACTAAAATAATCCAGTATTTGGCACAATGGGGAGATATGAGAATGACGGCAAAAAAATGTACGCGATGGCTCGGTATCGCACTGGCAATCATGATGTTCGTTTCATGCTTTCCAGCGCAAGTCGCAGCGGGGAGCGACGGCACGTATCTGATAAAATTCAAAAATGGCACTGCGGAAGACGGCGTGATAAGCACGGTGATATATACCAGCGAAATCGCCTACGGCGATCCCATTCCAGCGCCCACAGGCGACATACTCAACTCATTTGACTGGCCGGCGGATCAGGGCATTGACGGCTGGTATATGGAGGGTGACAGCAGCAAAACTCCTGTTGACTTCAGTACATGTACCTGTACGGGAGATATTACCTTGCTTCCCATTTATCAGGACCTGACAGCGTGCTATGTGTTTTTTGCGTCGGATGGACTGGCCACTGCCTTTCAGACCGTAACACGCAATACCACAGTCCCTACGTCCGATATTCCTGCTCCTGTCCGGGCCGGATATACCTTTGCATATTGGTCGGCGGATAAGACAACTGCGTTTTCCTTTGCAACGACACCCATCACAGAGCATACAACGCTGTATGCGGTATGGACCCCGCAGACCGTACCGTTCAAGGTCAGGTTTTATATGGAAAAAGTTGATTGGGATGAAGACGCAACACCCGGCGATTTTTCGGAATATGACTATATTTTGACCACACCAGCGCTTTCCGGTACGGCGGGGGAAAGTACAAACGTAACGGCTTCCACCCTCTCCACGTACGGACTGGATGATTATTTTGATGGGACAGAAAATACCGATCTGAAATACACCACGTTTCAAGCTGCCGATAATATGGAGATATCCGGTGACGGCACCACAGTAATCAACGCTTTTGTCACGCGCAAAACATACACGATATCCTATGACCTCGCCAAAAGTGGAAATTCCGACTATGGTATGGTGATTGACGGGACAACATATACAGGCGCTGATCCAAATTTTTATGTAGAAGTGAAGTATGGTAACCTCCTCAACGGTCCAAATACCGACACGGAGTTTTTTGCCCCGACGCTATCCTATGGGGTAACACGTTGGATTCATGATACGGCGATGAGCGGATATACTCCGGGCTATGGTGCGATATTATACCCAGATAACCGGCTGGATGAAAATTATCTCAGTGCGGACGGCCAAACCCTATCCTATACATTTACGGCATCCTGGGGTGCATACACTAACGCATATCATATGCGCTATTGGTATGAGCCGCTTGGCGGCGAAAGTGGATACTTATTAGACATTCCTGATGATTCTGCTACTTATGATTCGAGTATTGCCGGGAAGTGTTTTCTATACGCGCCAGCGGACAGCTTTACCTATTATTACAGTGGGTATGGGCCATTTCAATCAACCGCGGGTGACGGCTTTTCGGCGCTATGCCTCGCATCTGGAAGTACGACCAAGGGTGTTGGGCAAACGTTTGTATATCAGGCCAATGAAGGGCTGGAATTCTATCTGTATGCCGCGCCCGACGCCTATCAAACGGTAAGCTTTTTCTGTTCCCGCAACAGCTATGATCTGGTCTTTGACGTGCAAACCACAGAAACGCAGACGACGGACTACTCGCCGATATCGCTCAAATATGAGACTGCGCTGGCATCTTACCAGCCGGACGATCCGGTGCGCAGTGGCTATGAATTTCTAGGCTGGTATGAAAACCTGGACTTTGACGAACCCTTTGATTTCTCATCCGCTGCGATGCCCGCAACGAACTTTGAGCTGTATGCCAAATGGCGTGAAATTGTGCCGGAATACACGGTTAATTTTTATAACTACTATGGCGGGCAGATCATTGCCTCAGAGACTGTACGCGTTGGCGAGACAACGCCTGAACAGGACTGTTACATCGCAGGCAGCCAGTATGAATTGGGCGCTTTTGATGGCTGGAGGTATCACATCAGCGCGACGGTTGGTACCTCAAGCGAATTCTCGTTCAATCTGCCGATTTATGACAATGTAGACGTCTATGCAGCTTGGAATCCGGGCTACTATCAGATTACGTATGATTTGGCCGGCGGCACCGGAACCACACCGGTGGACAGCGATTACTATGCGCCGGGCACAACGGCGCGGGTAGCAAGCAGCACGGGCTTCAGCCGCTCCAGCTACACGTTTACGGGCTGGGTCGACCAGAATGGAACCGCGTATGAATCCGCTGACTTTGCAACCATAGAGAGTGACCTGATACTTACCGCCCAGTGGAAGTCTTCCGGTGGCGGCGGCGGCGGTAGCACCACTTATTCTGTTACTTACAATGCCAACGGCGGAACGGGCAGCTACAAGGATTCCGGTATCACATCAGGCACAAGCTATACCATTCTCTCCAGCACCGATACCGGCATTTCCTACAGCGGTTACACCTTCCATGGCTGGAACACGAAGGCCGACGGAACCGGCACAAGCTACTCCGCCTGTGCGTCGATTACAATCAAAAGCAGCATCACGCTCTATGCGCAGTGGACAGAGGGCGAGGGCAACGGCTATCTGCATGTGACCTATTATCCCAATGGGGCCACCTCTGGCGCGGTGCCTGTGGACAGCACGGACTACAGTTCCGGCGACACCGTTACACTGCTGTATAACACGGGGCTGCTGCGCAAGAGCGGTTCTTACTTCACCGGTTGGTCCTTCAGTACCAGCGGCGGGACGGTACTGCGGCCCGGTACGCAGTTTATGATCGGTAATTCCGATGTACAGCTCTATGCCTGCTGGAGTCCTCTCTCCAGTGGCAGCGGCAGCAATCTGGAAACACTGTATGACACGGAGGTGCCGCTGGCCTCTCTGACGACGGATCACATCTGGTACATCCAGGGGTATCCCGACAACAGCGTCCGTCCAGACGGAAATCTGACCCGCGCCGAGGCTGCCGCCATCTTCTACCGTCTCATTGACGACAGCGGCAAGGCACAGGCTGACAACACGGTCGGCTTCAGCGATGTACAGCAAACAGACTGGTACTATCACGAAGTGGCCTATCTGACCAACCACGGCATTCTCTTTGGCTATGCGGACGGCACCTTCCGCGGAAACGCCGCAATAACCCGGGCGGAATTTGCGGCAATCGCGTCACGCTTTGACGCCCTCCTACTGGATCAGAGCAACGCATTCAGCGACGTGAGCGACAGCCACTGGGCCGTGCTGTATATCAACAGCGCGGCGTCAAAGGGATGGATCACAGGTTATGCCGACGGCACCTTCCGCCCGGATACCAATATTACCCGTGCCGAAACGGCAACCCTGATTAACCGCGTACTGGACCGGGCGCTGGTGGAAGCAAACGAGCCGAACGACCTGCATGTCTACACCGATCTGGATAAAACACACTGGGCATACTATGAGATCATGGAGGCCTCTCATACCCATGACTACACCCGGAATGCCGCGCAGGAAGAGCTCTGGACGAATTATACCTACGCGCCAAAGTGAATAGGTGTAAAAAGCGGGGATGCCATTTTGCGCATCCCCGCTTTCCATCTTTATATTATGATGTAATAATCCCGGCAAGATAGTGAATGATTTGTTAATTCTGTATCGTAATAAACAATTTCACTTAGCAAAAGAAATGGTCTTTATATGTGCTTTTTGGGTTTATGCTTGAGAATCACCAAGAAGCTCATCATATGTAGTTCCCAAAACATCCCGTATCCCCCGTAGTTGATTGGCATAGATATGCTGGGTTCCCCGCTCAATTTTCACTAGGGTTTCTCTTGTCATTGTAACCCCTATTAGCTGGAGTTCACGCACTAATTCCGTTTGTCCTATTCCCTTTGCGAGTCGGATTCTTCTAATATTATGTCCAATGCTTATCTCATCCTGTTTCAGTTTTTGCTCACTCATTTCTACGCCCTCCAATCTGAACCGATTTTAGTCCATTTTGTATTGATTGTAGTCTGAGTCAATGCTATAATGGGACTAGTTTGGGTTCTGTTGCGGGAAAATTGATTCCCTATGACTTTGGCATTACAAATAGAGGGAGGAGCGCAGGCATTTAAACCGCGCTCCTCCCTCTATTTATTTGTTGTTGATAGTGTTACTATTTTTCGATCTAAATATAATACTTCTTGTAGCTCTTCTTTCAGGTTTCTCAATACTGTTGATATATAGAATTATCTCCCAAAACAACGAAAGCTAAAGCAGAGACTGGATTCTGTACACTTCAATTATGTTAATATGTATAAGTATAAAAATCATAATCTCCTGTAGACCAGCCATGCTTATCATAAAAATATTTGGCAGTATGATTGTTTTTCCCTGTCACGAGGATAAAGCCTTTGGCTTTATCCTCAAAAAATTTAACCACAGAAGCCATTAGTGCAGAACCGATACCTTTTTTACGCTGAGATGTTACTACATAGAAATCGTTCAATATCCACTGCGGTTTTAACGAAACCGTTGAAAATGACGGATAAAGTTGAATAAAACCTAAAAGTGTAGCTGTTTCAATATCTTCGGCAACAAATATTATGGATTCATTTTTATCCATACGTTCGTTAATAAATGAGACGATTTTGGCTATTTCTTGTGTTGCAATGCCATAAAATGCTCGATACTCTGCTACAAGTTTTGCTACTTGTTCAACATCATTTTGCTCAGCGAATCTTATATTCATTATATTATCTCCCTTCCATTGCAGATGTTGGAGTATAGCTATAATCCATATCTAAAATTTATCACAAAATTGCTGATTTGTAAATACCGCTCCTTGTTCATGCAATCCTGACTGCTTTCCTAAGCGAAAACAGTGAAGAATTGAAAGGAGACGGTCAGTAAGTAAAAGGAATAGATGCACGCCCGCTTGAGCTACTCAACAAATGAGCGACACATAGAGCTCTGTTCGATAATTGGCAATAGTGGGGCTATGTATAAAAAAGTAAAGTCGTCGAACTCGACTAAGTTCGACGACTTTTGGCATTGGTACGGGTATAGGGACTTGAACCCTAACGGATCACTCCACGAGAACCTAAATCTCGCATGTCTACCAATTCCATCATACCCGCAAATAATGCAAGTAATATTATATAATGCAGCGTACAAAAAGTCAATTGCGCACTCACGTAAAAAGTACTATAATAGCACAATACCATTCCACCAAGTCCAGCTAAGAATTGTCAAGAGGAAAAGAGAAAGAAAAGCAGAAAGCCCATT
>JAJQEJ010000057.1 GCA_021201735.1 Oscillospiraceae bacterium
AGAACGGCTGCTTTCGCCTGATGAAAGCAGCCGTTCTTTGACAGGCTGAAGCACCCAAATCTTACAGAGAAGATTTGGGTGCTTTTCACTTGGGCAGTATATTTTTGTTATACCAGGGAACTTTCCTGTTTTTCCAGATTTTCGATCAATGCGCGCAGCTTCTCGCAGCGCAGCTGCTCTGCCTCAACCACCTGCGCCGGTGCTTTTGCGAGGAAGCCGGGGTTTTGGAGTTTAGACGCTAATTTTTGCAGCTCCTCCCGGTTCTTTTTGAGCTCTTTTGCGACGCGCGCGCGTTCTTGTTTCATATCAACCAGATCGCTCAGCGGCATAAACAGGCGCGCCTCGTCCGTGACCGCCTCTACCATGCCGGTCGTATCGGATGGCGGCGTCTCCACCACATCCACCCGATCGGCATAGGCCAGACGACGCAAGAACGGAAGCCCTCCTCGGAAGATATCCCCCTGCCCCGTCACCACAGTGAGGTGCGCTTTTTTGGATGGCGGGACATTCATTTCGGCACGCCGAGTACGCACCGCGCTGATTGCCTCCATCAGCACCTCCATGGCGCGCTCCTCGTTCGGAAAGTCCAGTGCCGGGTTGAAGGCGGGCCACTGCGCCGTAATGAGAAACTCGCCCTCATGCGGCAGTGCCCGCCAAATCTCCTCCGTGATAAACGGCATAAACGGGTGGAGCAGCTTCAATATCCCGTCGAGCACATAGCACAGCACCTGCTGCGCGGCGATTTTCGCGGCCGGATCGTCCCCCTGCAGGCGCGGCTTGGTCATCTCAATATACCAGTCGCAGTAGGAATCCCAGATGAAATCATAGACCTTCTGCGCCGCCACACCAAGCTCGTACCGCTCCATATTGTCCGTCACATCCGGGATCAGACGGTTAAACTTGCTTAGAATCCACTTATCCTCCGGCTCCAGCTGTTCCGGCAGTCTGCACACGTCAATGGTCAGATTCATCATCAGAAAGCGGGAGGCGTTCCATATCTTGTTGGCGAAATTCCGCATCGCCTCGCAGCGCTCCGGATAAAAGCGTACGTCATTGCCTGGGCTGTTGCCTGTGATCATATTGAAGCGCAGCGCGTCTGCGCCGTATTGCTCCGCCATCTCAAGCGGATCAATGCCGTTTCCGAGGCTTTTAGACATTTTTCGGCCCTTTTCGTCCCGCACCAGTCCGTGGATAAAGACGGTGTGAAACGGGGTCTTCCCTGTCTGTTCACATCCGGAGAAGATCATCCGTGCCACCCAGAAGAAAATGATATCATATCCCGTTACGAGGACGTCGGTTGGATAGAAGTAGCGGAAATCCTCCGTATCTTCGGGCCACCCCAACGTTGAAAATGGCCAGAGGGCACTCGAGAACCACGTGTCCAGCACATCCTCCTCCTGATGGATGTGTTCCCCGCCGCAGTGGGCGCATACCGTGGGACTCTCCTCCGCAACCGTCATCTTGCCGCAGTCGTCGCAGTACCAAGCCGGAATGCGGTGCCCCCACCAGAGCTGGCGGCTGATGCACCAGTCGTGCACATGCTCCATCCAATTGACATAGGTTTTGGAAAAGCGCTCCGGGACGAAGCGTGTCTCGCCATCCTGCACCACGCGCAGGGCCTCCTGCGCCAGAGGCTCCATTTTGACAAACCACTGCGCTGAAATGAGCGGCTCTACATCGGTTGCGCAGCGATAACAGGTACCCACATTGTGCACGTGCTCGGTCACCTGCGCGAGCAGGCCCATTGCCTCCAAATCCGCCACAATCGCGCGGCGGGCGTCATAGCGGTCCATCCCGCAGTATTTGCCGCCGTTTTCATTGACTTTTCCGTTGTCATCCAACACACGGATGGTCTCCAGATTTTGCCGCTGGCCCACCTCAAAGTCGTTCGGGTCATGCGCGGGGGTCATCTTCACGCAGCCCGTCCCGAACGACATGTCGACGTAGGCATCCGCCACGATGGGAATTTCCCGGTTCATCAGCGGCAGGATACATGTCTTGCCGACCAGATCCCGATAGCGGTCATCCTCCGGATTGACCGCCACGCCGGTGTCTCCGAGCATGGTCTCCGGCCGGGTCGTCGCCACGACCACATAGCGGCCCTCCTCCCCCTTGATCGGGTACTTGAGGTGCCAGAGATGGCCGGGCTTTTCCTTATACTCCACCTCCGCGTCGGAGAGCGCTGTGGTGCAGTGCGGGCACCAGTGGATGATGCGAGAGCCCTTGTAGATCAGCTCTTTTTGATAAAGAGAGACAAAAACATGGCGCACCGCACGCGAGAGCCCCTCGTCCATAGTGAAGCGGGCACGGCTCCAGTCACAGGACGCACCGAGTTTTTTTTGCTGCGCGACAATGCGCCCGCCGTATTGCGCCTTCCATTCCCAGACGCGCTCCAAAAACGCCTCGCGCCCCAGGTCATAGCGGGTGACGCCCTCCTTGCGCAATGCCTCCTCCACCTTAATCTGGGTGGCAATGCCCGCGTGGTCTGTGCCCGGCACCCACAGGGCGGCGTAGCCCTGCATCCGTTTGAAGCGAATGATACTGTCCTGCAGGGTGCAATCCATCGCATGTCCCATATGAAGCTGCCCCGTTACATTGGGTGGGGGCATCACGATGGTAAACGGCTTTTTTGCGGGGTCTCGCACACCGGCAAAGCAGCCATTTTCCTCCCACATCTTGTAAATACGCGCCTCTACCTCTTGCGGCTCATATATTTTTGACAATTCCTGCGCCATTTTCCGTCTCCCCTACCCTGCTCACTGCTTCACTTTTACGACCGGATCGCTCACCGCATAGACTTTAATACGGCCATTACACTGCTTTTCGATGAACGCTTTGAAATCCTTTGCCTTACCAAGGATAAAATCTGATTTTTTCAGCATATAGCCCTCTTCCTTGGATACAAAAACAAAAAAATTATGCGCGTTTTCAAAGCAGGCGTAAATATCCGTATATTTATTTTTATAGTAGCTGCTCGCACCCATACGCTCAATGAAGTTCTCTTCGTCAAACTGATAGAGCATTTCCATATTCATTGTTGCCCGCTTCCACTTGCGCCATGCGCGTCCGGGTGAGGGCTTGCTCTGGTAATACCCCGCGAACAGCAAAATTGCGGCCGCAACGACACCGCCGATAAACCAGCGAAAATCCTGCCGCGACACCGCCACCCATACACTGCCGAATAAAAACAGAATTGCCAGCACCGAATAGATCACCTTAATGAGTAGTACCTTCCGCTTTTGTATGGTCATGAGCGAAACGCGCTGGAATTCGCCGATATCCTCCTTTGCAAATTTCGATTTTACCTCGAATTTCATTTTTGTACACCACTTTCTACATAAATATAGAACGCCCTGAACCGGTTTTCGGTTCAGGGCGAATGCATGTCCGCTACCACCTGAATTTGGGCATTGACCCACACTCGTTTGCCTCTAACGCAGGCCATACGCCGGTTCTTACTGCCCCGTTCAGAACCGAAGCTCCGGAACGACTTCCACATCCGTCAGGTAAGCCTTGCACCACCCGGCTTCTCTCTGCACCATTCGCAATGTGTACTGCTTTCCTTCTTTGCTCTTTTTATTTTTTATAGTATAGAAAATTTTATGTATCTTGTCAAGCGAAAATAGAAAAATGTATGCACCCAATTAGATGCACACGTTTAGTCAGGGAACAAATCAGTCGACTTCATTTCTTTTGGTTATAAAGGTTGACTTTGTACTCCACAAAAAACCATAGTGATAAAATACAACTTTTTGTGCCAAGACACCTGTTTTCGTCCCAAATTTGCTCGAAAAAATTTTACCATGCACTGGAGTACAAAGTCAACATTAAGCCCCGTTTTCCGCAGTCCTATGGCTCATACGTGTTCGCAGCATGATCAAAATTCAGGAGGGTTGGTTCATGAAAATTGGAAAAAGAATCTCAGGCCTTGCGTGCAGTGTTTTGCTGGTTTTTTCGCTTTTTATCGTGCCGTCATCGGCAAAAACATTGGAGTCCACTTCTGTTGAAACTGTATTTGTATATGCAATCAACAAGGAGGGAAAACGGGTTTTGCTCCGTGCGGTTCCGATGTCGGAATTAAACAAACTGGAGCATGGTCAGCTTACCAACGGCATGACCGGAGAGGATACTGGGCTAGACTATTATTACTCTTATACGGACAACTTTCCCGCAACCGGCTATTGTGAAGCACGCGGGTTTACAGTGCCGGAACTATTGGACTATGTGCAAAAGACCACAAGCATAGCGGATGCGCAGAATGTCACCTATTCCGGTGACGATGTCTTGAGTATCATGGCCACAGATGGCATTGGGACGTATGCACGTCGTTATACATACAACACGCTATATGGTGAGAAACGATATTATTTTGAAGGGCTTTATGATCAAGCAACCGGCTGGGTGCAGGAATGGGAAAAAAGTGCCGGCAACAGCGGCACAATGGAGGCATATAACGCCAACTATGCCGATACAGACCCATACTATGCGGACAAGCGCACAACGTTTGCGACAGGAGCCGAGACGGCTGCCATTCTGGCGACAGTTTCTTCTTCCGGACGGACAGCCTCAGGTCTGACAGAATCGCAGGAGGTTTCGCTGGCGACCGCAATCGAGAAGAATAAAAACACGGTCGCAAACAGCCTTGCCGGAAACCTGGATAATCAGACGGCACTGCGGATTTGTCTTCCGCAATCGGAAGCGACCCTCATGTACGGCGGACGTACGGCGGATCAGAATTTTAAATGGATATACAATATCAGCTTTGACATGGTAACGGGCGCGGACCTCCCTTCTGCGGGCACGGTGGCCGCACCGACCGCAACGACCAGAGTCAGCGCGGATGGAAATACGCTCTATATCAGCCTGAGCTGTGCGACTGAGGGTGCCTCCATCTACTACTCCTTTGACGGCGGCCCACCCCAGATATTATATACCGGCACCGAGATTACATATGACATTACAGGCCGCGATCTGGCCGAGTCCCCTGTCAAATATTATGCAACTGCGGTGAAGGAAGGCTGGGATGATCTTGGTGTCGTCCAATTGCAGTATTATCAGGATTCACCCGAATTTTTACTCCGGCAACTGGACAATGTGGGAAGCGACGCGACCCTTCAGGCCGGCACGTCCGTAAGCACAGACGAGTGGGCGGCATGGACCAATGCCATCACAAAGATCATGTTTAAGAACACGACGCAGAGCGAATACCGCGAGCTAAGCGAGTCGGAATACACGATTCATGACAGAAATATTATCTTTGACCAGGCACTCTTCCCGGTGAACGGCTCCTATGGCCTTACGATTTACGCAGATCACTACGCAAACAGAGTGACGACACTGCACCTGAGAAATCCAGCGCCTGGCATCAGCGCACCTGAAACCTATACATTAGGGGAAGACATCGTGCTCACCTTAAGCGGAGAGAGTGTATTCAGCGGGAGCATATATCTGGAAGCGCCAGGAAAAACAAGCAAAGCCGTTTCATCAAAGTGGGTTGATTATACTGTTCCGGGACAGATCACCCTCTCCGCTGACTACTATACGGATGACGCCTGTGTTATTACTGAACCGGGTACCTATACATTTCGCATCAATAATTCCAATGCAAATCCTGAAAACATCTTTTTCTACATTAAAATAGCAGAGCCGAGTACGGCTTATGACGCAAAGCTAAGTGTTTACCCGGGTGTCTATATCGGACAGGCCGGAGATACGTTGGATCTGTCGGTCAGCCTGGATACACAGAAGGACATTGGTGCGGGAAGCTTTTCCTTCGTCATAGATAACAATTATTTCACGCCGGATACGGCATCCATAAAAAGCGACTGGGATGTAACAGTAAAAGAGGAAGCCGGAAAGACGGCGCTGCAGGTGAACACCAATGGCAGCCAAAGCGGGACACTGACCGTCAGCGGCAAGCTTCTGACCGACGGCTGCCGGACGATTGCATCCGTAGAAAACACGCAGTTTGCAGCAGCATCCTCCGTTTACTGTGGTAAGGCCGCCGTCGGCTATTCCATCATTGCAAATTATGCAGATCTGCAAGGGCGCGATGACCTGGACACCATCCAATTCGTCGCAGATAACAACATTATGAAGGGGGTGGGTAGCAATTCATTTGCCCCGGATGCCGTTGTAACCAAAGCAATGCTGGCGCAGATGTTCTACAACATGGCGCATTCACCGACGGTTACCATAACCGAGTGCACCGATGTGGCGGCGGACGCGTGGTACACTAGGGCGGTCAGCTGGGCACTGTATTACGATGTCATGGAAGAAAACGGCGGTCTGTTCGAACCGAACGCCAGCATAAGCAGTGCGCAGCTTTCGGCCTACCTGAGCGCAGGCGCGCAGGTGCTTGGAAAAGAGATGACCGATGCGCCGATTACATCAAAGAACGCGGTCACACGGGCGGATGTCGCCTGGGCCATTGCCAATTGTCTGCAGTGGTAACCGAAATGGGGATGGATCTATTATTATAGAGGGAGGACGTCATGAAAAAAGGGATTCAATCGTTTCTTGGAATCGTTCTATGTATTGCACTACTGACATCATACACACTGCCGGTGCTCGCGGAGGAATCAGATCCGGCAGATGGTACGCAAACCGTTTCTGATGTGCCGTCTGAAAACACCGTGTTGCCGTCTGAAGACGACGGCGAGGAACCTTCGGATAGTGAAGATGCCGGTGAGGTGCCTTCCGATAGCGCCGATGAGACGCCGACGGATCAGGACGGCGAGGTACCTTCCGACGACGGCGAGGATGCTGATGCGGAAGACACCGGTGAGGACACAGCAGAGAAAGATGCCGGTGAGGATGCTGCCAAGGAAGATACCGGCGGTGAAGATGACGCTGCATCTACAGAAGACGGCGAGGAGGAGGATACAACCGGATCGGAGATAGACGAACCCTCCTTTTCACTGGCGGACACCGTGTTGGAAAATCTGGCAAGTACGGTGCAGGTAACGCTCCAAAATGCCGGCAGTACGCTCACGGGCGCAAGCGTGGCGTTTGCCGCCCCGGCGACAGAAGGTGATTACTCCATCAGTGAGGACGGCACCTACGCAACGGTTTGGCCGGATCATTTAGAGACGGTGCAGTTTACCGTTACCCTGCCCGCCGATACGGATGTAGCCACGTATGGTGTGACGGTCACGGGCGCTACAGTGGATGAAACCACCGCTCTGCTCTATCACGTTACAGCGCCGACCGACTGGGACGAGGAAACCGATGTAACGGTTACCTATACCTTCACATCCAAATACACCAGTGACGTTACATGGTATACAGATGCGACGGACGGCAACTACATCATAAAAACCGAGCAGGAGCTGCGCGGCCTGGCCGAGGTCGTAAACGGTACCGCGGTCAAGGCGGACGGCACATCTATTGCGGCGGATGATTTTTCCGGTGAAACAGTCACGCTGGGCGATGATATTGCGCTGACCGTGCCTTGGATGCCAATCGGGAACGGGACAACATACTACTTTGACGGTACGTTTACCGGCGAAGACACGGACGGGAACTATACAATTTCCGGTCTGAACGTCGGCGGCGCGGACACCTATATCGGACTCTTTGGCTACTTATATACAAATTCCACTGTGAAGAACCTCGTCGTTGAGGGCGAAATAAAGGATGTGACAACAAGCAGCGCAAGCGTCGGGCTCGTCGCTGGTTATTCGGCAGGCACGATATCCAATCTGGACGTGACGGCTTCTGTATCGTTGGAAAGCGGAAAGAATATTGGCGGTGTTGTCGGCGAGACGAAAGGCGTTCTGGATGAGATTGCCGTCACATTAGACTGTTTTGACAGTGTCGGCGCGGCATCAAGCGCCTACCTTGGCGGCGTTGCCGGTTATGCCAATGCGGCAATTTCCCTGACAGACCTGAGCGCTGTTTTCCCTGACGCTGTGACCATCGCACCAACCGCTGCCGGGTATTTTGGCGGTATAGTTGGTAACTCCACTGCCAAAATACTGACAGGCCTGCGTGCTGAGTTTCATCAGATTGACATGACGTTTTCGGGCAACGCTTACTTTGGCGGCATCGCCGCATATATTGCAAGCGCGACATCTACCGAATCATTTGCGGTAACGTTTGACAGCGATATAAATGTTTCCAGTACCTCCGCCACATACTTTGGCGGAGCGATTGGCAGCACGACAGCCGCTGCGCAAAATCTGTGGGTCACGGTTTCCAATTCGGCAACGGCCTTTGTAGACAGTACATCCACATGCTGCGCGGGCGGAGTGGTTGGCAAGACCACTGCTGCTTTATCCGACGCAAGCAGCAATATGAATTTTGATGTCACTACGGCAGGTACATTAGCCGCGTATGCTGCTGACGTTGGCGGCATCGCCGGGTATTCCTATGCAGTTTCAAACGCCGAAAGCAGCGGCGACATTGTCGTGCGGAGCAAAACCACCGCCAACTTCGGATATGCCGGCGGTATTACCGGGTATTTATATGGTGCCAACAGTGTGGCAGATTGTAAAAACAGCGGAAATATCTCCGGCCTGTGCGGAACATCACAGATTGGCGGTATTGTGGGATATGTGAATACGGCAAAGGCTACGCTGCGTAAATCTGGGGGATATTACAGCGACGGGGGCCACGACAACCAACGCCGGCGGTGTCATCGGCTATTGCAGTAACCTTGTTTATGTCTATAACAACTACAGCATTGGGGCTGTGAGCGCAGGGACCAACGCCGGAGCGGTTGTCGGCGCTGCAAATAGCTACGCATCCATATTCTATAATAACTATGGGGCCGATTCGAACTTTCATTCCTTTGGCGGCTCATTGGGCGTGCTGGTAGAGCTGTACAACAACTACTACATGGCGGCATCCGACGGCCCAAGCACCTTGGCGGTAACTGCGGTGTCGGAGGAGACGCTTACCTCCGCCGGTTTTTACCAGAAGTTGGGTTACGCCTTTGTGCAGGAAGATGGCGCGTTCCCGGTTTTGTATGACGGCAGCACCTTGGGGACGGGTGAATATACCGTTACCCTGAATTTTAACGAAAGTAAAATACCGAGCTGGTATGGCTACACAGCCGGAATCGCAAACAACACCGTAACCATTCGAACCGACGGCGCGCTCACCATCCCGGCAGAAGTTGACTATGCCGTCAGCGGCTATCAGATTGCAGGCTGGTATACGTCGGCTTCTCCCGCGGACAGCGATGAGCCGGTAACGGTCATTGACGGCGCTGCCACACTCTATGCCAAATGGTCGGCGCGGGATATCGTCGTTACCTTCGAGGATGACCTCGGCAGCGTGGCAGGCACCAAAGATGTGTCGTATGGCGGCACGGTGTCCGCGTTGGACGGGGTGACACGTGAGGGATATGAGATCGTCGCATGGTATCTTGTTTTGCCGGACGGTATATCGCTGGACGCGTATCCGTATGACTTCAGCACGGTGCTTTACCGGGACATTACGCTCCGGGCTATATGGCAATCGGCAATTACCGCCGATGACTATAAATGGTATACCGAACATACCGGCGAAACAAATTTCACCATTTCCACCGTGAATGAACTGCGCGCCTTTGAAAAGCTGGTGAATGGGACGCATGGTCAGGCAACGGTTTCCGGGGCCGTGCGCTTTGCGGGGGCAACGGTTACCCTTGCAGCGGATATTGACCTGACAGATATTGCTTTCAGTCCAATCGGTACGGATACCACACCCTTTCAAGGCACCTTTAGCGGGACGGACACGGAAGGCGTAACCCATCAGATCACCGGCCTTTCCATTGATCTGCTGGATGGTTATCAGGCACTGTTTGGTTATGTCAGCGGCGCAACAATAGAAAATCTGCGGGTATCCGGTTCTGTCGGCGCGGGCAGCTATGCGGCGGTGCTGGTGGGCTATGCGGAAACCAGTACGTTCCAGAGCCTTGACGTGAGCGGGACGGTGACCGGAGCAGCTGGCGAAACATACATCGGCGGCGCTGTGGGCTATGCCAAGGACAGTACCTTTCAGGATGTGACGTCCGATGTGACCGTGACCGCCGACAGCCCAACCACCGGACCGCTTTCCTCTGGCGGGGTGGTTGCCTATGTGGCATTGACGCAGGAAGTGACAGATGGTATTACCCTTTTTGATGACGTACACTTCAGTGGCGTTATTTCCATGACCGATAATAGAAGTTCATCCGCCAACTACACATCAAACTACGCCGCTGTGGGTGGTATTGCAGGCATCGTATCACAGACTGCTACCGGTACAACTGTAACAGTACAAAACGCAACAAACAGCGGATCGGTTACGCTGCTTAATTCCAAGCTTACCTACGCCACAGCAGGCGGACTCATCGGGACTGTCTCCGGCAGCAGCAGTTATCCCGTATTTGGTTTTGCAAATTGTTCCAACGAAGGGACAATTACCGGCACCGCCTATAGCTACTCGAACAATCTTAGCTCCGGGACTGCCGGACTCTGTGGCACCGTTGGTATCGGAAGCGTTGCAGACTGTGCCGCCATCCCCAAATTCACAAATTGCTTTAACAGCGGGAATATCAGCGCGGTATCTGGATATATCGGCGGTATTTCCGGGTATATCGGCGGCGCGAGCACCAATACAACCAATATATCGGAGTTTACCAATTGCGCTAATTCCGGTACGATTGAATGCACGGCGTCAGCAACAGTGGCCATAGGGGCCGTGGGTGGCATTGCGGCGAACGTATCCAAAATGGGGCAATTACAGACTGCTACAACACCGGCACGATTATAAGCAGGCTGGGCTCAGGCACAGGCGGTGTGGCCGGTGTGATCGGCACTTCTGCCGGATATACACAGTCCGGCTGTTGGAACACAGGTGATATAACCTACACAGCAACCGCTACCGCCAGCTCATATGTAGGCGGTGTATTTGGCAGCGTGGGAAGCGACATGGACGGCTGCTTTAACAGCGGTACAATCACAAGCGCAGCTTACTATACTGCCGGTGTGGCCGGCTCCGTGTTGCCGACCGCCAATACGACCCGAACGGTCGAAGATTGCTATAATATAGGCAATATTACAGTGGATACCGGAACGCTCTCACCCGCCTACTGTTATGTCAGCGGCGTTGGCGGGTCTGACGCATCCACTACGGTAACCTATTATGAAAGCTATATCAATTGCTACAACACAGGTACGCTCAACGCAACAACCCTATCGTCGAATTGCAAGGTGGGCGGTATCTCATCCGACCGCTACAGCGCAGCCGGAACCAGCCGAATCACGTATGCCAACTGCTACTATGGCGGCAGCTATACACTCAACGAGGTAATCTATGAGGAATGGGACGACGTACGCGATGGGTTAAGCTATGCGCCGGACGCCTTCGCGACCGGAGAAGTCGCCTATTATCTGGACGGCGGCACAGGCACCCACCGAAACGTCTGGACACAGGATACCGCCAACGGTTATCCGGTATTCAGCCACACCAGCGGTGACACCGTCCGCCGCATCCAGGCGACTGTGGGCGAAAACGGCGCTATCGGATTCAAAGGCTTTATCGGCGATACGGGCAGTGGCATTGAGATGACCAGCGCCGACGCATCGAGCGTCTACGCCATGCGTGGCATGCAGATCACCATTGAGGCGGCCGGAGACACGGATTACGTGGTTGACAGCCTGAGCGTAGATGGTGCCGGTGTCATGTACGAAGATGGGGATCCTCCCTATGTGTTCACCGTCGGTACCAATGACATACCGGTCGTCGTATCTTTCGCGTATGACGCAGGCGGGACAACCTTTACCATTACCTTCTACGCGCTGGTAGAAAATGATCCATATAGTCAGCCTGCGTACTTTGCCGGAGATACGAATAAGACCACGATCACCTATGACATGAAAGGCAGCTTAGACGCCACACAGCTGGCCGAGATCAACGATATCACGCGGCAGCAGTACACCGCGCAAAATGGGGCAGCATGGCAGTATGAGCTGGTCGGCTGGGCAGATGAAAACGGCAATGCCGTCTACCCCGAAACAAAGAAGTTCCTTTCAGATCTCAAGGTCTACGCACAGTGGAAGAACCTAGGTGAAATCAATGTCACCGCCAACCTGAATTTGCCAGCGGGCACGTCCTATACGGGCAGCGCCGCATATGATGCGGGCAGCATGACCTTTACGGCGGTGAAGGGGGATACGCTGTCAACACTGGAAAATCCGATCTGCGTTTTGGACGGCGGCGAGAGCAGCTCCCTCGTTACGTATCAGTTTGACAAGTGGCTGGACGATAACAATGCGCAGTTTTCCCCAGCCGGTTACCTGTCCGACGCGCTCACAGAACTGGTGCTTACCGCACAATGGGATATGCTGATCAGCGGGACAAACACCAACGGCTCGGAAGGAACGGTTTTGGGTGAGATTGAAAATCAAAGTGACCTGGAGGCCCTCGCGAGCGCCGTGCGCAGTGGAAATGATTTTACGGATACGCAGTTTTCACTGAAGGATAACTTTACTGTGGATAATACCACATGGGAAGGGATCGGCGTGTGGGACAGTGCGGACGCGTCTAAATGCCGCGCGTTTAACGGTACGTTCGATGGTAACGGAAAGACCATCACAATTGACAACACAGATGTCGGCTTATTTATCTATCTGGAAGAAGACGCAAACGTGTTGGATGTAAACCTGGAGGGTACGGTGTCGGGCAATGAAGTATGCTTGGGTGCGCTTGTCCATTATAATTATGGAACCATTGATCACGCACATTTAGATGTAACCGTTAAAAATCAAGCGTCTCAATTATCCACGGAAAAGGCCTACACCGGCGGTATGGTGGGGCGGAATAATGGAGAAATTATAAATTGTCAGGTCAGGGCATCTGTGGAGGCACCCTTACGTGTCGGCGGTATTGTAGGACTGAACGGCGATGGAACCTGTGACGCAAAAATTGAAAACTGTTGGCTATTTGCAGGCTCTTTAGTGGAGGGCAGCGAACGTGTTGGCGGCATAGCCGCCTATAACTGCGATACAGCCACCCTTAGCAGCTATGATACTATTGAAATTATCGGGTGCACAGTAGAGGAAGACTCTACTATAACAAGCAGTGGGGACTATACAGGCGGCATTGTAGGAGGCAGCTACGGTGATATTTCTGATTGCAGCAATGGCGCAACTGTTACAGTAACTGATACTGCAAGAACCAGATATTATGCTGGCGGTATAACCGGGCATGTCGCCGCCCCAGGCACCTTGACAGACTGTGAGAATACAGGTAATATTTATGCTCCAACCGTGATGTATGCCGGTGGTATTGCAGGCTATTTAAGGCTTCAGGGAGGAACCGGTGCTTATACTGCTGAAAACTGCACCAACAGCGGCAATGTCACAGCCTATCGATGGGCTGGCGGCATTGCTGGAAAGGTCGCTACCATAATCACGCTTGATAACTGCTATAACAGCGGTGATATTACATCCATGGCAGAGGCCGCCGGAGGCATTATCGCCGGCGGAGCGGATACTTTAGAGCAATGCGTAAATATGGGTAACGTATCCGGCGGCACAGAGGTCGGTGGTCTCGTTGGTACAAACTATCTTGTAGCCAGCTTTTCAGAGGCTACGGATATTGGCTCTGATAGATTATCTTCTCTCCCTGATATCATTAACTGTTATTCCATTGGCGTGATCACTGCAACCGGATCAACGTCGTATTCATGTGGCGGATTTGTCGGATTATCTGCGTCCGGAGATGTGGGCGGCGCGATAAGCAATTCATTCTATATTAGCATGGACAATAGCTACCTTAACCCCTACGATGATAAGTATGTCAGCCTTAACAACTGTTACTATGGTGCCGGTATGCCAGACACATCTGATCCAATTCGAGCGTATGGACTTGTCTACGCCCAAACGTCAGCCAACGCGACCTTTAACAGCGGTGAGATCGCCTACCTGCTTGACGGCGGCACTGGGGCGCACAACAACGTCTGGACACAGGGCGAGGAGTACCCGGAGCTGGGTGATCCAAGCTATTATAAGGCCGCGCTCAGTGACGCGCCCATCGAAAACGGTACCATCAGCCTGACCGGAACTTACTTTGGCAAGGGACAAACGGTGACGGTAGACGCGACACCGGACGTCACGGAGGACGAGGCGTATGTTCTGGAGAGCCTGATTGTCACCTATGAAGACGGAAGCGAAGCCACCACCGCAAGCGGCAGCAGCTTTACCATGCCCGCGGGGAATGTGCTGATCACAGCGACGTTTGCCTTGCAGGACGAAGTTCCACCCACAGAGACACCTCCTGTTGAGACACCACCTGTTGAGACGCCTCCTTCCGGTGGCACTATCTCCACGTTGAAGAAAGCCGTTGGTGC
The DNA here is from genome assembly GCA_021201735.1 of Oscillospiraceae bacterium. Classification (GTDB taxonomy): domain Bacteria; phylum Bacillota; class Clostridia; order Oscillospirales; family Oscillospiraceae; genus JAJQEJ01. The sequence goes on from JAJQEJ010000057.1 coordinate 14,324, forward strand.
GGGCCAAGGCACGACCTCCGGCGATGGCACCGGCAACGGATACGGTGACGACACCGGAAATGGCATTGACAACGCCGATAACGGCACCGGAACTGACGACACAAATGGCGGCGGCGGTGACGACGGCACCACAACACCATCGGATACAGATACAGTCGATATACCGGGAAGCACAGTGCCCACTGTTAATATGCCGGAGGAGACGGATGCTGCGTCGCATGCCGATCAGGCACAACTCCCACAAAGCACAAGGAAAGACGCCGCTGCTGCGCCTGATGTCAGTATGGCACGCCCGACCGGCGGCGGCAGCAGCGAAGGGAACACCAACGAAGAGACGCTGTCTGTACCGGAAATCATACAGGAAGCGGCAGATGAGCCTGACACAGCGCAAGACCCCATTACCGTTCTGGACACGACACCGGAAAAAACAACACAGAATCCGCTGATCATTGCGCTGATTCTTGTTGTTGTAGCACTGATCCTCCTCTGGGCATCGGTGCGCAGATATCGCAAATCCAAGAAGAACATAAAAGATTAGCAAAACAGGACGCCGCTGCCTGGGGCAGTCCCCTTGCAGCGGCGTCCGTATTCACATAAAATAAAAGGCAGCGGCCCGCAAGACGCGATTGTAATCCATGCCACACAGGCAGGCACCCCACTGCGGGAAGCAGTGGGGTGCCTGCCTGTGTGTTTACATTTGGAGAGGGATTTGAGAAAGTTTTGGTGTGGTGTTGGGAGGATGTTTGGCTCATCTCTGAGCTGTCTATATAGTAACCCTTAATTAAGACCAAATCATGACTTGCATGTGAATATTCTGTAAATTGCACGGACAGCATACAATTAAATTGACACGCTCTCTTTATGGTAGTACAATTTACCCGTGGTAATTTAATTTACTATTCAGGACGTATGACAGAAAGTGATGATAACGCTATGCCGCAGGAAAATACACATTGGCACACTTACACGCAGGAGGCGGCGATCCAGGCGATGGGCTCCTCCGTCCCCGCCGGACTGGACACGGCGGAAGCCGCGCGCCGACTGGAGCAGTTTGGCCCCAATGCGCTGGCGGAGGAAAAAAAGAAAACAGTTTTGCAGGTCTTTCTCTCCCAATTCAAAGACCTGATGGTGATGATTCTGATTGTCGCCGCCGCTGTATCCATGCTCTCCGGCGAAGAGGAGAGTACCATCGTCATTCTCGCCGTGCTGGTGCTCAACGCCATACTGGGCACCTGGCAGCACTTTAGCGCGGAAAAATCGCTCGAAAGTCTGAAGGCAATGTCGGCCCCCAATGCCAAGGTCATACGAGGCGGTACGCGGATGGAGCTCCCCTCCTTTCAGATTGTGCCGGGTGATATTGTCCTGCTCGAAGCGGGCGACATGGTGGTCGCGGACGGCAGGATTCTGGAAAACTTCTCACTCAAGGTGAATGAGAGCTCCCTGACGGGCGAATCGGAGGGCGTGGATAAGACCGACGACGCCATCGCGCAGGAGGAAACCGCCCTCGGCGACCGGAAAAACATGGTTTTTTCCGGCTCTCTTGTCGTCTATGGCCGCGCGACGGTGCTCGTGACCGGCACGGGAATGCAGACGGAGCTGGGAAAAATCGCGGCGCTCATGAACCAGACCAAGCAGCGCAAGACGCCGCTGCAGCAAAGTCTGGACCAGTTTAGCAAGCGCCTTGCCGTGCTGATTATGCTCATCTGCCTTGTGGTCTTTCTCCTCTCCCTCTATCATAAAGCCGTGCCGCTCGACGCGCTGATGTTCGCTGTGGCGCTGGCTGTCGCGGCGATACCGGAGGCGCTCTCCTCCATCATTACCATCGTGCAGGCGATGGGCACACAGAAAATGGCGCGGCAGAACGCCATCATCAAAGACCTCAAAGCGGTGGAGACACTGGGCGCGGTCTCGGTCATCTGCTCGGACAAGACGGGTACCCTCACGCAAAATAAGATGACACCGCAAAAAATCTACGCGGACGGTGCGCTCTGCGATTCCTCGGAGCTGGACGTTGCAAACCCTGTACAACGCACGCTGTTAAAGGCCGCGATTCTGGCAAGTGACGCAACGGAGCATGAGGGCGTCTCCATCGGCGACCCGACCGAGGTCGCGCTGGTGCTGCTGGGCGACCAGTTCTATGTGGACGAAACCCTCTACCGCAACCAGCACTCCCGCCTCGGCGAGCTGGCCTTTGACTCCGACCGCAAGCTGATGAGCACGCTGCACATGATTGACGGCATTCCGACCATGTATACCAAAGGCGCAATCGACGTGCTCCTCGCCCGCTCCACCCACCTGCTCACAGCGGACGGCGTTGTGCCCATGACGGACGATGCGCGGCAGGCCATCGCGCAGATCAACACAGACCTATCTCAAGAGGGCCTGCGGGTGCTCTCCTTTGCGTACAAAGAGCTCCCCGAAATCCGCCCCCTTACCCTGGGCGATGAGCAGGGCTATGTTTTCCTTGGGCTCATCTCCATGATCGACCCGCCGCGCCCGGAGGCCATTCAGGCGGTTGCCGACGCAAAGCGCGCGGGCATCCGCACCATCATGATCACCGGCGACCACAAGGTGACCGCGACCGCCATTGCGCGGCAGCTCGGCATCTTTATGGAGGGCGACCAGGCGCTTAACGGCGTAGAACTCGACAAAATGACCGACGCGCAGCTCGATGAGATACTCCCATCGGTTTCGGTCTACGCCCGCGTGTCGCCGGAGCACAAAATCCGCATCGTCTCCGCGTGGCAGCGCCTCGGCAAAATCGTCTCCATGACCGGCGACGGGGTGAACGACGCGCCCGCTCTCAAGGCGGCCGACATCGGCGTTGCGATGGGGATTACCGGCACGGAGGTCAGTAAGGACGCCGCGGCCATGATTCTCGCGGACGACAACTTTGCAAGCATTGTAAAAGCGGTGGTAAATGGCCGGGGCGTCTACACCAACATCAAAAACACCATCAACTTTCTCCTCTCCGGCAATATGGCGGGGATCATCTGCGTCCTTTTTGCCTCCATCGCAAACCTGCCTATGCCCTTTGCGGCAGTGCATCTGCTCTTTATCAATCTCCTGACCGACAGTCTGCCAGCCATCGCCATCGGCGTTGAACCGGCACAGCGGGGGCTGCTCGATCAAAAGCCGCGCGACCCAAAGGAGCCGCTTTTAAACCGCGGCTTGACGGCAAGCATCCTGATCTATGGCCTGCTGATCGCCATTGCCACCATGGCCGCATTTTTCATTGGCCTCTACGCACAGGGCAAAGGTCTTGCGAGTACTCTGGCCTTTGCAACCCTCACGCTCGCGCGTCTCTTTCACGGCTTTAACTGCCGTGGCGAGCGCTCTATCTTCCAGCTTGGCTTGCGCACCAACACGGCGAGCCTCTGGGCGTTTTTAGCGGGCGTGGTGCTCCTTGCCGCCGTTCTCTTTATCCCGCCGCTGCAGTATCTGTTTCAGGTCACCGCTTTTTCCCTGTCCCAGCTTGGGTTCGTCGTACTGCTCGCACTCGCGCCCTCTGTCCTCATCCAGCTCTATAAGGTGATTCGCTTTGCGGGCAGATCATAAAGCTTGCAGCTGTTCGGTGATCCTCCGGTATTCCAGCTCCAGCTTCTCCTTCTCGTCCGGCTTTGCAGCGCCGATTTTGGAGAGTATCTCCACACGCCGCATCTCTAAAACCAAACGGTCGTGCGGGCGCTTTTGCTCCGTGTCCGCCCTTCCCTCCCCGATGGTGCCATCCTGTAGGATGAGCGTCCGGTCCGCGATTGCCTCCACAAAGCGGCTGTCGTGGGCGACAAACAGAACGGTGCCGGGATAGGCCTTGACCGCCTCCTCTACCGCCTCTAACGACGGGATGTCCAGATAATTGGTCGGTTCGTCGAGCAGCAGGCAGTTCACGTCGGAGAGCATCAGCATCCCAAGCGCGAGGCGCATCTTCTCTCCGCCGCTCAGCACCACCGCTCTTTTATGCACATCCTCCCCGCGAAAGAGGAGTGCCGCGAGCGCCGCGCGCACCACTTCCCTGCTCTGCACGCTACGCGACATTGCGTTTTCCAGGACGGTTTTGCCGAGGTCGAGCTGGCTGAAATCCTGACAGAGTACGCCTAGCCTCAGCTTCGGCACGCGCGTAATCGCCGGGTGCCCCCGCTCCAGGAGGGAAAACAGTGTGCTCTTTCCGCATCCGTTGAAGCCGCAGACGGCCACCTTTTCGTTTCGCCTGATCTGAAAGGACGCATTGCGGAAGATCCGCTTATTCTCATACGAAAAGTTGAGCCCTTCGCATCGGATCACAAAGGGGCTCTCCGGCGGATTTGTGAGGGAAAAATCAATGTGCATCCTCGGGCGCTCCTTTGGCGCGTCCGCCACTTCCAGCCGCTCCAGCCGGCCTGCCAGCACCTTCGCCTGCTGCTCCTGCTTCTTCATGCTCGCCTTACGCTTGTGCCCGCCCAAACGCGCCTCGGAGAGATTGTTCGCGTACTCCCGCTTTTTCTTCTGCCGCTGGCGTGCCACCTTCCGCTCCTTTGTGCGTATCGCGTCCTCCAGCTGCGCCTTCTGGGTTTGATACGTTTTCCGCGCTACGATCTGCGCCTTCCGTTTCTCCTCCTTCGCCGCAAGGAAGTCCGTGTAGGTCCCGGTATATTCCGTGAGCGCGCCGTCCTCCACCTCCACAATGCGGGTGCAGACGCTGTCGAGCAGATCCCGGTCGTGGCTGACCAGCAGCACCGTTGCGGCCTCCCGCAGCTTTCGCTGCACCCAGGCGATCCCCTCCGTGTCCAGATTCGCCGTCGGCTCATCCGCAAACAGGACTGCATTGCGGTCACACGTCTGATTCAAAATCCGCCGCTTCTGTGCCTCGCCGCCGGAGAGGGGCGTACCGATTCCAACATCCGTCTGCATCTGACGGAGAAAAACGGGTGAAATTCGCCGCACCACGGTTCCTTCCTCCGGTGGAATTTCACCGCTGAGTACCGAGAGCAAGGTCGATTTCCCCGCCCCGTTTGCGCCCACAATACCAATCTTATCTCCCTCATAGACACACAGGGAAGAAAATGAGAGAACCGTTCTCTCCCCATAGCGCTTTACAATATTGTTTGCCTGTAACAGCAACATAATAGCCCTCCTTTGCATTGGAACTGTGCATGCAAAGGAGGGCAGTATAATACATATGGCGGTATTTAGCAAAGTCCGTATCCGGGTGGATACAGACACCAAAAAACACCGGTATGCAATACTTGCCGAACCAACACAAAACACAGCCATCGTCATAAAAAACGCTGACAAAAATCATTTTATGGTGTTTCGACAATTACTTGCGCATCGCAGCCTCCGGTGTTTTTCAAATTTAGTCATCAAACTACATTTGCAGTATAATACAAACCTGCACATCCTGTCAATGCTTAAATCGTATATTCCGGCTGTGGCTGGGCGCTCGCAAGATTCAGCTTTTCGAGGATATTGCGCCGAATGGATAGAAACTCCGGCCCGCCGCGATGGCGCGGATGGGGCAGCTTCACGTCCAGCAGATCGCTGATTTTCCCCGGACGCGGGGTCATCACCACAATACGGTCGGAAAGATAGATTGCCTCATCCACATCATGGGTGACGAGCAGCATCGTCGCGTCGTTTTCCCGGCGCAATTCCAGCAGCTTATCTTGAATATCGGCTCTCGTAAAGGAGTCCAACGCGCCCATGGGTTCATCCAGCAGGAGCGCCTCCGGCTTGTTGATCAGCGCGCGGGCAATCGCCACGCGCTGTGCCATGCCGCCGCTGATTTGGTGCGGAAACGCTTTTTCAAAGCCCCGCAAACCGATGAGCGAAATGTAGTGTGCTACCTGCGCCCTGTTTTCGCCGAAAATATGCCGCGCTTTCAGCCCAAAGGCGATATTCTGCTCCACCGTCAGCCACGGGAACAGTCCCCCCTGCTGCACAACATAGCCATGTTTTGGGTCGGGAGAGGTGATTTCTTTGCCGTCCAGTGTTACGCTGCCCGACTCAGGTGCATCCAGCCCCGCAATCAGGCGCAGGAGGGTTGTTTTCCCGCACCCGGAGGGGCCGATGAATGACACAAATTCTCCGCGCCTGACGGATAAATTGATATCCCTGAGCGCCTCAACCGTATTGCCTCTGTCGTCCTGATACGTGCGGTTCACGCCGGAAATGCTAAGCACGATATCACTACTCATTGTACCACCAAGCCCTTCTGCCAGCGCAAAACCCTGCCCCGTATCAGCCCAATTCCATACATAATCAGGCTGAACATAACCGCCATCACAACAATTGCCGCAAATACCTTGTAATACGCCGACCATACCTTTGAGGCATTAATATAATACCCCAATCCGCCCGGCTGGCCCATCATTTCGGCAATCACCAGTGTTGTAAACGCAAATGCATTGGCCGTTGTGATGCCTGTAAAAATCTGCGGCATGGCGTGGGGAATGGCGACATGAAACACGAGATACGGCGTTTTGGCACCCAGTGTCCGCGCAATTTCAAGCTGTGCTTTCGGCGTTGACTGAATGCCACCCGCGGTCAGCGAGGCGATGGGGAACCACGCGCAGATCACGATGAGGAACGCCGCGCCCGCAAACGGTGTGGGGAAAAGCGTCAGCGCAAACGGCATCCACGTAACGGCCGGGATCACGCCGGTGATTTTCAAAATCGGGTATACCCAATAATATATTTTGGGAAACCAGCCGATCAGGATACCGGTTCCAATACCAATGATGACGCCGAGCGCAAACCCGACCGCAAACAGGCGCAGGGAATACACCGTGTTCTGCAAAATATAGCCGCTATCCATCAGGAATGCCTCAACAATCTTGGCAGGCCCAGGAAAAAACGGCTGGGGTAAGAGCAGATACTTTGTGCCTAAAATGTCCCATATCGCCAAAACCAGCCCCATCGCGAGCCGGAACGGCATACGGCTTGCGTATCGCATCCGCCTGCCCGCATCAAAACACGAGCATACGGCAATGACCAGGTAGAGCAGAATGAGCGCCAGCAGCACAAGCCGATAGGTCTGGTTCATATCCAGCGTAACCGCGCCAAAGGAATAGGTTTGCACTTCCATGTCGGCTGCTTGTCGAACAAAGAGGTTGACAAGAAACGCCGCAAAAAATCCGAGCACAGTACCTGCCGCTGCCCCGATGAATTTTATGTTTTTCATAGCTCCTCCTATTGCCCAAGCGCAAGGTCAACATTCTGATACGCGATATCTGTAAACGCCTCCGGATCCGTTGTCAAATAGCCTATATTGTAGAGCTCCTGTGCGAAATAAAGGACATCCGAACGCACATCCTGTTTGTTTACCGCATGGTCATGAACGGAGGGATACTCATAGTGCACAATCAGTTCAGCTGCCAGCGCCTCATCCTCAATTGCAGAGTAATTGCCGTCGATGATTACCTGCACCGCTTCTTCCGGGTTCTCCGCAATCCAATTTTGCGCCTTGTGGATTGCGCGCAGGAGCGCCGCAATTTTCTCCGGGTCTTCATCCAGCACCTTTTGTGACGCATAAATGAAACAGCAATATCTTCCGGCAAAGATCGGGTCGGTGGAGAGATCGAGAATGACCCTGTAGTCTCCCGTCTTCTCCTGCACTGAACCGAAAGGGTCCCATAGCGCGGCTACGTCAATGTCACCATTGTTCAGCGCCTGGATTTGCAGATTCCCATCGTCATAGGGCAGAAACTGTACCGCGCCATCTTCAGCCTTTGCGGAAATGCCATTCTTTTCGAGCCATACGCTGGTCACCTGATGGGGCGTTCCTCCGATTTCATCCACACCGATTGTGCACCCCACAAGGTCTGATACATCGTTGATCGGAGAATCCGCCGGTACGAGAAGCTTGATGCATCCATTATGGAGGCCGTCAACGACAGCCGCCTTCACGTCATTTTCAATGGAGGGGAAAAATTGAAAATCGCCGTTCACGATGGGCATCGTACCGTTGTTCAGTCCGATTTTTCTGATCTCAGCATTGGAAGAAACCAGCGTGACGTCAAATCCCTCTTCGGCAAAAAAGCCCTTCTCCTTGGCTATGTAAATGGGCACATTGCAGAGCGCACCCTCTTTCCCGGGTAAGTCAATTTTCCCATATTGGTAAGCGGTCTGCTCCACCTGTCCGGCGCACCCTGCAAGCAGGGCAACAATAAGGAGTGCAAGTGCGAGCAAATATGCGGTTCGCTTTTGAATGTTCATGTCTTCAGTCCCCTTTTTTATCATACTAAACATATATATATTATATGATATCATCGTGTATGCCGCCTGTCAATATATTCTTCAACAAATTTGCGTAAACGGAAGGGCCCTCTATGCGCATTTCTGCACACAGAGGGTCCTTCAGACTGTAGACAAAATGGATTGGCTTGCAAGACGGAAAGGAAGAAAGCGTGAAAGAAACCCATCAGGGGTGTCTTTCGCGTTCAATAGTCCGCCCGCAGGCGACATTTTTGCAATCATATTACGGTTTGATTGCAAAAATGCCTCAGCTTGTAGACTTTGTCTACAAGCTGAAGGGCCCTCTATGCGCGTTTCTGCACACAGAGGGCCTTTCCTTTTCTATTACGCTAAATACTCTGCCATTTCCAGTCCCGCACCTCGGGCAAGTCCTCGCCGTAAGCGCTGATATATTGCCGGTGCTCCACCAGCTTATCCTTCATCATCTGGAGTAAGAAGGCGCCGCGGTTGCCCAGCTGCGGCAGAAACTTTATGGCATCCTGCACAAGGTGAAAGCGGTCAATGTCGTTTTGTACCCGCATATCGAATGCGGTGGTGATGGTACCCTCCTCCTTGTATCCGCGCACATGCAGGTTTTTGTTGTGGCGGCGGTAGGTCAACTCATGGATGAGGGTATGATAGCCGTGAAAGGCGAATACAATGGGCTTATCCTTCGTAAAGAGCAGGTCATAATCCACGTCGTCCATCCCGTGCGGGTGCTCGGAGCGGGGTTGCAGGCGCATGATATCGACCACGTTGATTACGCGGACCTTGATCTCCGGCAGATATTCGCGCAATATCATGACTGCTGCCAGCACCTCCAGCGTCGGGGTGTCGCCGCAGCACGCCATGACGATATCCGGCTCCTCCCCCCTGTCGTTTGACGCCCACTGCCAGATACCGATGCCCTGCGTGCAGTGCTTGACCGCCTGCTCCATCGTCAGCCACTGGGGCCGGGGGTGTTTGGACGTGACCAGCACATTGACGTAGTTCCGGCTGCGGATGCAGTGGTCAAAGCAGCTGAGCAAGCAGTTTGCGTCGGGCGGAAGATAAAGGCGGATGACGTCGGCCTTCTTGTTCGCGACATGATCCAAAAAGCCGGGGTCCTGATGGGTAAAGCCGTTGTGATCCTGCTGCCAGACGTTGGAGGAGAGGATATAGTTGAGGGAGGCGATCTTCTGCCGCCATGGCAGCTCGCTTGTCACCTTGAGCCACTTGGCGTGCTGGGAGAACATGGAGTCCACAATACGGATAAACGCCTCGTAGCTGTTAAAAAAGCCGTGCCGCCCTGTGAGCAGATAGCCCTCCAGCCAGCCCTGGCACATATGCTCGGAGAGCATGCCGTCCATGACCCGCCCATCCGGGGCCAAAAACTCATCGTTTTCGTACCGCTCGGCATTCCAGCAGCGGTTCGTCTCCTCAAATACCTTGCCCAATCGGTTGGACATGGTCTCATCGGGGCCGAAAACCCGGAAATTCCGGCTGTCGGCATTGAGCGCAAGAATATCGCGCACAAAGGCACCCAGCTCAATCATATCCTGCTTTTCCACCGCGCCGGGCGCGGGCACCTCGACGGCGTACTCCCTGTAATCCGGCATACGCAGATCGCGCAGAAGCAGCCCGCCGTTTGCGTGGGGGTTCGCTCCCATGCGCCGCGCACCCTTGGGCGCGAAATCCAGCAAGCTTTGCACAGGTTTCCCGCTTGCATCAAACAGCTCCTCCGGGCGGTAGCTGCGCAGCCACGCCTCCAGCTGCTGCAGGTGTTCCGGCTTATCCATGGAGAGCGGCACCTGATGGGCGCGAAACGTCCCCTCCACCTGCTTCCCGTCGACCATGGAGGGGCCTGTCCAACCCTTGGGGGTGCGGAAAACAATCATGGGCCATATTGGGCGTGTTGTCTCTCCGTGTTCACGCGCGGCGCACTGCGCCTGCTTAATATCCGCCACGCAGGCGTCCAGTGTCTGCGCCATGCAGGCGTGCATCTCCATCGGGTCGTCCCCCTCGACGAAATACGGCTTCCAGCCGCAGCCCTCGAAGAACTTTGTCACCTCTTCCTTTGAGATGCGGGAGAAGATGGTAGGGTTTGAGATTTTGTAGCCGTTCAGGTGGAGAATGGGCAGCACCGCGCCGTCGATTGCGGGATTGAGAAATTTGTTGGACTGCCACGACGTCGCAAGCGGCCCCGTCTCCGCCTCCCCATCGCCCACGACACACGCGGCGATTAGGCCCGGGTTATCGAACACCGCACCAAACGCGTGCGCGAGGCTATAGCCCAGCTCCCCGCCCTCGTTAATAGAGCCGGGGGTCTCCGGCGCGACGTGGCTTGAGATACCGCCGGGGAAGGAAAACTGCTTAAACAGGCGTTGCATCCCCTCCGTATCCTGGCTGATGTTCGGATAAACCTCACTGTACGAGCCGTCGAGCCAGTCCTGCGCGACCATGGCGTTCCCCCCGTGCCCCGGCCCGGAGAGGTAGACCATATCGAGGTCGTATTGGCTGATGATACGGTTGAGATGTGTGTAGATAAAGTTTTGTCCCGGCACCGTACCCCAATGCCCCACAATTTTGCGCTTGATATGCTCCGGCCTGAGCGGCTCACGCAGGAGCGGGTTTTCAAGTAAATACAATTCACCGGCGGCCAGATAGTTTGATGCGCGCCACCATGCATCCATCTGCTCAAGCAGCGCACGGGAGCATGTTTCCTGTTTCTTTTCCATGGGTTTGTGTCCTCCTTTAGCGGCAAATACGCTCATTTCTTTCTATCCTGCCCAACTACTGTATATCATACTCCTTTTATTCCCATTTCACAATAAAATAATGCATTTCATATTTGATCAGAACGACGCATATACTCCCAACAGTAAAGCCGGTATCTGAACGGGCGCACTTCCCGCGGTCACCGTTCAGACCGCTCGGCAGGGAGTGTTGCTGTTTGTGAGGGAAAATATCGAAGAACGAGCCTGCCATCTGGCTCAGTACATCATCGAAAACAAGGCGACGGTACGCGCGGCGGCAAAGCAGTTCGGCATCAGCAAAAGCACCGTACATAAGGATTTGAGCGAGCGGCTGCCCGCTTTTAACCATGCGCTATATGTGCAGGTGAAGTGTATTTTGGACGAAAACAAGGCCGAACGCCACATTCGCGGTGGCATCGCGACGCGCAAAAAATACAAAGGGGAATAGACGGATCATGCAGAGGGTGAACTGTTGCTCCGCACATTTTAGTGTGGTGCAACGGCTCGCTCTCCTTTATTCACAAAAAAGCAACGACTTATTTGTGAATAATTGTTGACAGTTACAGTCATCTATGCTATGTTTGATTTATTAACAAATTGTGTACGCAGCAATTTATAAATTACCCACTATTCTTTAACGGCATATCCATAAGTATACAAATTGAAACGGAGTGAGACGCCCTGCGAGAAGGTATCCTCAGTTTAATATTTTGTAGAGAATTCGGTTTCATAGGAGGTGTTGCCGTAGCTGTATCCCACTCCACGCGCGCGATCTTCTGAAAAAGAGAGAAAGGAATTTGAATGATGAAAAACCATTCGATTGCCACCGCATCTGATATCCTCCGACCTGTGTGGAATAAGCTGATTTGTATACTGCTATTGTTTTCAATGATTCTGGGCATTCTTCCGCTGACCATGCCAACCACCGCCGCTGAGGAAAACCTTAATGGCAAGGCGGTAGCTATAGCAGGTGGCGCAAATGATCTATATGTCCTTACCGATCAAGGGACGGTCTGGCGTTATCCCGACACCTGTGATTATTATACCTATTACATGTCCGCCACGCCGCCAAGCGAATACTATCAGGTAGCCGGGCCTCATGATATTGTTGCCATTGAAGCTGGCTTTTATTCCTTCCTTGCGCTACAAGATAATGGAATAGTCTGGGAAGGAGACCAGCAACTTCCGGAGTTACACGAAGTCATTCAGATATCCAGCAATGGGACAAACTGCATGGCGCTTACGGCACAGGGCGATGTATGGGAATGGATGTACGGCTCATCGCCACAACAAAAGGATTTAGGCGGAGTTGAGGTGATCAGCGTCGCGTCGCTGGGGCTTCATTATGGGGCGCTTGTGGAGGATCCTGGATCTGGCAGGCGTGTCGTGCTTTGGGAGTCCTGCTCAGATACACAGTACGATGTGCTATTTACACAGGACACTGCATATGCCGAAGCGCTGTTCGGAGGACGTACAGAGTTCTGGGTTCTCGATAATCAGGAGCGGCTATGGTGTGTCGATGTTAGACCGAATGTGTCGCCGCGCACTGAGCTTTCCCCGTTTGACAGTATTATAGATGTTGGTTCAACAGGAGACGACATCTTTGATGTCTTGCTCTTGCGGGCAGACGGCACGGTTTATACAGCAACTTTATCAGGGACCTTCGAGTGGTATCCCTCCCCAGTGTTTGAGGGTAACTTTATCGATGTGACAATGAATTTATTCTATGCAGGGTTCGCGTTGCGAAATGACGGTGCTATCTTCAGATATAATCGGCTTTGCGGAGGTGTCTTGGATCCTATCACCGATTTCGCAGTAGAGACCACTTCACTCATCTGGCCAGCAGCCTCAGGCGAGGTAACCCTGTGGTATGGACAGGTCGACGATCAGTATACCGCTGTAAATAAGGGGATAAACATCCAAGGGGAAGCCAATGCGGCAGTGCGTTCGGTGGGACATGGGACCGTCAATTACATCGGCTATGATGCCACGTTTCAATACGTGGTATATGTGGAATTTATGTGGAATGACATGATGATGGAGGCGCGGTATGGGCATCTGTCCTCCGTCAATGGCCTGGAGGTTGGAAGTGCGGTTACAATCGGGCAGACTCTGGGCTACATGGGGACGCACGCGGATACCGGCAAGGGGCTGCTGGAGTTTGTGCTGTTGCAAAATTATGCAATTGTCAATCCAATGAACTATTTAGATGCATCCCGGCCAGCTGTGGATCTTACCTTCTTGGAATACCCCTTTGCCACCATTTTAGACACAAACGGATTGGCGTTCTCTCCCGTCAGGGCCACAGCTGCGTCCGTCGATACCCACAACAAAGATTACAGATATCAGGAAAACCTTGATTTAAAATCAGACGAAGTCTATTTGCGCAAGTTGGTGGTAGAGCTTGCTAAGGAGAAAAACTCCAAGGTAACCCTGGATGATAACAGCGTGGAAAAACTGGGCTATTTGAGTTATAGCGCTGACTATGGTGTGGCAACTGTCAATATTAATGGCGCGAATGCTTATTTTTGTCCGGGGCTGGGAAACGCACGGATTGTCAATCAACGTATGGTCGTAAATAAAAAAGCCGCTACAAGCGCCTGCAAAAATGCGGTGGCGGCAACCGAAAACGATTTGGGTACGCTATCCAACTGGTATGCCGATTCCGATATTATCGACAGGTGGAAGATCAGTGACTTGAAGCTGTATAGAGAGCAGTTGGTACCGGCGGGGGGCACAGCGGACAACGATTTTTACTTTTACTCCGGTATGACAGAAGCACGAGAGCAATGGGCGGAGACATTAGGTGTAAACATAGCAGTTACAACGGATAAGAATGAGGCAAATATTACGTATTATGGTGGAACAAGAGATGCAATTATCAACAGCGGAGAATTGCCTGAACTACCAACAGGCGTGACCGGGCTAACATGGGTTTATGCCGTTCCTGAGGGAAGATGGACCTATAAAAAAGGCCTATTTTCATCACGAAAAACAGGTTTTAATGTGGTAAAAGTGGTGGGCGTCATTGTGAATTCCGGGGCATCGCAAGAACAAACTTATAATACCTGTATTCATGAAATGGGACATGCCATGGGCTGGGACGGGCACTCTGACAATACAGCGGATATTATGTATTCACGTAATACGACCATACAGACGTTGACAGATCGCGACAAAAGCCAACTAACGCAAGTGTATACGGCTTCCTGACCAGAAAGGGGATCAAAATGAACAGACGGATTCGTTGGAAAAGCACTCTGCTCCTTGTTGCCATCATCGCATCGCTGCTTTCCGGTTGCGCAAAAACAGAAACTGATATTGCAGAGGAAACGGGACCGCAGTCCATCATTATATCGCAACTTCTTCCCTGTACCTTTGATGAATATATTACAACATATAGCAACACTGCTGTGATCGGAGAGTACATTGAATTGATTGATCACTTCTACTATATTGAGTACAAATTTCGTGTAGACGAGGTGCTGTATGGTACGGTATCGGATCAGGAAATTTACATCTATTCCTACGATGGCGTTGGACGTATTGATTATGTTGATTACTCATTTGAAACCGGCGGAGAGAAATACACCGCTGGCGAACACTATATTTTACTGATGGAGAAAACGGATTCTCCATTTTTCGGTCATGACCAATATATGATAGCGTACGATATTTTGCTAAACGACGACGCCGGTGCATATACGTTCGACGGGGTAGCCATGAATGCGGAGCAAATGATTGTGGACTCCGATGTGATTAGCGCGGACATGGTGAATTCCCAGCCCAGCGGGCGTTCCGCCATGGCAAAATACGTTACGGCCCTTTATAGCACAGTGGAGAGCCCGGCTGCCTCAGTCGCCGCAACGATACCGTATCGAAACGGGCTGGAGGAAATGGCAATGACGTCGGATTTCGTGGCGATCGTCACCATAGATGCATTGACGACAACGGGACTCTTCGCTCCTGCAAACAACTATATATGCACATTGGATGAACTTTTGAGCGGCGGACAACCCATATATTATTCTAGGGATGGTTACGAGGGACACGAAAAATTGATGCTGCTTCTCCGGCAAGGAGAGATAGAGATAGGAAAGCGCTATATCATCGGTTTTTGGGATGGCGGGAGTAACGATGGAACTTACCGACAGAAAACCACGGAATCCATCTACGACGCAAATGACAGCGCAGTGCTTGCGGAGCTTGCGTCGTACTTAGAAAAGAAAGAAAATGTTATTTCGGTTGAGACAAATAACGAAACGGTATCGTGATGACTGTCTCACATGGCATGCAAGAGGTCAGCGGTTCGATCCCCGCTTATCTCCACCAAGGAGAGGGGGTGCACCAAAACGCAAAGTTTTGGTGCACCCCCTCTCAGCCTGTCAAAAAACCTCGCCAATGGCGAGGTTTTTGTGGTATAATAGGGA
>JAJQEJ010000030.1 GCA_021201735.1 Oscillospiraceae bacterium
TTGCGGGCACCGCTGCATGATGCAGTGATGCCCGCTTTGTCTTCGGTCTGAGGGGCTGTTTTACAACAGCCCCTTTGTTGTGCACGATCAGCCGGGTGGCCAGGTCATATCGCGTCCGGCGAGGACATGAAAATGCAGGTGGGGGACGCTCTGTCCCGCCTGTTCCCCGCAGTTGGAGACGACGCGGAAATCGGTGATGCCCAGCTCTTTCGCAATCTGTGCAATCACCGTGAACAGGTGCCCGATCACCGGTGCGTCCGCGGCGGTCACGTCGCCGCAGGAGGCGATGTGTGTTTTAGGGATGACAAGAAAATGGGTGGGTACCTGCGGATCAAGGTCGTGGAACGCGAGGCACTGTTCGTCCTCATAGAGCTTATTGGACGGGATTTCTCCCGCCGCGATGCGGCAAAACAGACACGCTGACATGGTAAAGCCTCCTACTATAAATATTGTTCAGGCGGAACGGTCGGCAGGCGCGCCTGCAAGGGCCGCCATCAGCCGGGGGACAGTGGTAATCTCTGTAATTTCGCCGGCGCGGGCACCGCAGAAGACCAGCCCCGGCTCCCCCTCCGCCGACTGAATCAGCGCTTGGGAGAGGCAGTACGGCGCGCGCTCCGGACGACACAGGGTCGGCATACACTGGAAGCACCGGTCAATGGCGATGGTGTTTCCATGCGACACCCGGTCGAGGTACGGCGTGTGTACCGCGCGCGCAGCGAGCCCGGTGGGGCTGAGCATGAGCGTGACGTCCTCCTCTTTGGCGCTCACATAGGCCAGCTTGAAGGCCTCGCTCGCGTCGCACTCCTCGGTTGCGGCAAAGGCGGTGCCCATCTGCACACCACCCGCGCCCAGCGCGAGCATACCCGCAATATCCCCGTGTGTGAGGATTCCCCCGCCTGCGATGACGGGAATGCTGACATTATACTGCGCGTTCAGCGCTCCGATATACGCTGCAACCTCCTGCGTCGCGTCCTCCAGCGACTGGGCGGTACCGGCGCGCAGGTCATCGAGCGGAAAGCCGAGATGCCCGCCCGCCTTTGGCCCCTCCACCACGACGCCGTCGGGCAGGCGGTCGTATTTTTTGATCCAGCGGGTGACGATCAGTCGGCAGGCGCGCACGGAGGAGACGATGGGCATGATGCGCGTCTTTGTGCCCGCCACCAGCTCCGGCAGCGAGAGTGGAAGGCCCGCCCCGCAGGAAATCACGTCAATCCCGCATCTGGCGGCCTCGCGCACATAGTCCTCATAGTGG
This sequence comes from Oscillospiraceae bacterium, assembly GCA_021201735.1. Classification (GTDB taxonomy): domain Bacteria; phylum Bacillota; class Clostridia; order Oscillospirales; family Oscillospiraceae; genus JAJQEJ01. The sequence continues at coordinate 1,253 of JAJQEJ010000030.1, forward strand.
GTTTGAATGGTCATAAAGTTCATGCCGAGGATGCCGCCTGGCGCAAGGGCGCGCGCCTTTTTGATCTCCGCACCGATTGCTCTTAAATTTGCTTTTATGGGGTCGCTATAAAATGACGGGTCACGAAATCCGATCTGTACGCCGGAGATAAAACCGACGCCGCCCTCCCGCGCAACCGCGGATGCGAGCCGCGACAGGGAGATGCCGATGCCCATACTGCCCTGTACAATGGGCAGGCGGGCGCGCAGGCCCCCGATATTCAGTTCTGGCAGGCGCATAAAATCCTTCCCTTCACATTGAATCATAATTAATACTATGTTTATTCATTTTTAAAATGATAAACAGAGTATAACAGGAAGTCGGGAAGGTTGCAAGGGGAAATTTTAATCGTGCCTATTTTTGCTCTCGGCCGTGAGTTCCCCGTCCGCCACATCGACGGTGATGGTTTCGCCCGGCTGGATATCCCCTGCGATAATTTTTCGCCCGATGAGTGTTTCCACCGTGTGCTGGACATAGCGGCGCAGGGGCCGCGCGCCGTAGACGGGGTCATAGCCCGCGTCAATGATATGCGTTTTTGCAGCGTCGGTGAGCGTGACCGTGAGGTGCTTATCCGCAAGGCGGCGGTTGAGGTCTGCAATGAGCAGCGCAATGATATGGGTAATATTCTCCTTGGTCAGTGGCTTATAGAAGACGATTTCATCGAGCCGGTTGAGGAATTCCGGGCGGAAGGAGTGCTTGAGCAGCTCGCTCACCTGCGTCTTTGCAGCGTCCGTGATGTTCCCCTCCCCGTCGATGCCGTCAAGCAGGAACTGGCTGCCGAGGTTGGAGGTGAGGATGAGGATGGTATTTTTAAAATCCACCGTCCGCCCCTGGCTGTCGGTGATCCGCCCGTCGTCGAGCACCTGCAGCAGGACATTAAATACGTCGGGGTGCGCCTTCTCCACCTCGTCAAAGAGGACAACCGAGTAGGGCTTGCGGCGGACGGCCTCGGTAAGCTGGCCGCCCTCCTCATATCCGATGTATCCGGGCGGTGCGCCGATGAGGCGGGAGACGGAGAATTTCTCCATATATTCGCTCATGTCGATGCGAATGAGATTTTTCTCACTGTCAAAGAGCGTCTCAGCAAGGGTTTTGGCAAGCTCTGTCTTGCCGACCCCCGTGGGGCCGAGAAAGAGGAAGGAGCCGATGGGCTTGCTGGGGTCGGCGATCCCGGCGCGGGAGCGGAGAATGGCCTCCGACACCAGCCGCACCGCCTCGTCCTGTCCCACCACGCGGCGGTGGAGGATATCCTCCAGATGCAGGAGCTTTTCCCGCTCGCCCTCCATCAGCCGCGCCACGGGGATGCCCGTCCAGCGCTCGATAATGCGGGCGATCTCCTCCTCGGTCACCTTGTCGCGCAGGAGGCTGTCGCGCTGCTCGGCGGTGATGGCTTCCTCCGCCTCCAACGCGCTGCGCAGTGCGGGGATGGTGCCGTATTGCAGCTCGGCGGCGCGGTTGAGGTCATACTCCCGCTGGGCTTTTTCCAGCGCGGCGTTGGCGTCCTCCAGCTCCTCGCGCAGCTTTTGCACCTTGCCGATGGCGTCCTTCTCGCTCTCCCAGCGGGTCTTTTTCACGCCGAAGTCGCGGCGCAGGTCGGTCAGCTCCTTTTGAATCTCCTCCAGATGCTCTTTGGATAGGGCGTCGGTCTCCTTTTTGAGCGCCGCCTCTTCAATCTCCAACTGGATAATCCTGCGTGAGATCACATCAAGCTCGGTCGGCATGGAGTCTATCTCGGTGCGGATCATGGCGCAGGACTCGTCGATGAGGTCGATGGCCTTATCCGGCAGAAAGCGGTCTGTAATATAGCGGTTGGAGAGGGTGGCGGCGGCGATAATCGCCCCGTCCGTGATCTTCACGCCGTGGAAGACCTCATACCGCTCCTTGAGGCCGCGCAAGATGGCGATGGTATCCTCCACTGTCGGCTCGTTTACCATGACGGGCTGGAAGCGGCGGTCGAGCGCGGCGTCTTTTTCAATGTACTGCCGGTACTCGTTGAGGGTGGTCGCGCCAATGCAGTGCAGCTCTCCCCGCGCAAGCATGGGCTTTAAGAGGTTCCCGGCGTCCATGGATCCCTCGGTCTTGCCCGCGCCGACGATGGTGTGCAGCTCGTCGATAAAGAGGATGATGCGCCCCTCCGCCTTCCTGACCTCACCCAGCACCGCTTTGAGCCGCTCTTCAAATTCGCCGCGGTACTTCGCCCCCGCGATGAGCGCGCCCATGTCCAGAGAGAAGATGGTGCGGTCCCGCAGGGAATTGGGCACGTCGCCCTTGACAATCCGCTGCGCGAGCCCCTCGGCGATGGCGGTCTTACCGACGCCGGGCTCGCCGATGAGGACGGGGTTATTTTTCGTCTTGCGCGAGAGGATGCGGATGACGTTTCGGATCTCGTCGTCCCGCCCGATTACAGGGTCGAGCTGGCTGCGCCGCGCGCGCTCCACCAGGTCGGTGCCGTATTTTTTGAGGGCGTTATACGTCTGCTCCGGGTTGTCGGTGGTGACGCGCTGGTTGCCGCGCACCACCGTGAGCGCCTGCAGCACCCCCTCACGGGTGATGTTGTAGGTCTGAAAGAGCTTTTTGAGCGTACTGCCCGCCGTATCGAGCAGGGAGAGCAGCAGGTGCTCCACCGAGACATAGTCGTCCTGCATGGACTGCGCGATCTGCTCCGACTGGTTCAGCGTGCGCTCCACCTCTTGCGTGACATAGATTTTCCCCTGCTCATGGGCGGAGGACTGCACGCGGGGGAGCTTTTCCACCTCCGCCTTGACAGCCGCAAGCAGGGAGGGTACTGTCAGGCCCATCTGCTCGAGCAGCTGCGGCACGAGCGCGTCCTCCGCCGTCAGGAGCGCCAATAGCAGATGCACCTGCTCAATCTGCTGATTACCGTGTTCTACTGCAAGCGACTGCGCAAGCTGCACTGCCTCCAGCGATTTTTGTGTAAATTTTTGTGCGTTCATGTGCCGTCACATCCTTTCAGTTTTTTATTTCATATATAAAGCGGGATGTCGGCGCCGCCGGCATCCCGCTTATGAAGCAGCTATGTTTATGAAATTGCGATACGTTTTGCCTCCGGTACCGTGGGCACCGCCTTCGGCAGAGAGAGCGCCAGAATCCCGTTTTGATAGGCCGCCGAGATGGCGCTTTCATCAATCCCGGTCACATCGAACCGGCGGGCAAGGGAGCGGTAGCTGCGCTCACGGCGGATATAGCCGGAATCGTCCTTCTGCTCGTCCTCCTGCCGGTGCTCGGCGGAGATGGTGAGTATGCCGTCCTTGAGGTCGAGATGGATATCCTCCTTGTCAAAGCCGGGCAGCTCCGCCTCCAGCAAAAACTGATCGCCGTTGTCCTTGATATCGGTGCGGAACGAAGGCAGAGAAGTGCTGCCCTGATCCATAAAATCACGCATAAAGCGGAAGGGTTCGTAACTCACATCGCTGCGTTCAAAGGGAAGCATTCCAAACATGATAATCATCCTTTCAAATTACAGAATTGGGTAAAGAAGGGGGTGGCAGCCAGCGCACACAATGGTTTATATGATGGGCGAATCCCGCCCGTAGATGGCGCGCTCTATCCTGCCAAGCCGCCTTCTCACCTCGTTTTCTAAGACTTAGTATAGGATGATTATATGAACAAATATGTATGTAAATATGGCTAAAGTGTAAACGTTAGCACTCTATCTACGAGAGTGCTAATCCTCAGGATGCGTAACATGATAAAGCGGCACCGGCCAAATGGCCGGTGCCGCGCAGCCTGTCAAAAAACCTCGCCAATGGCGAGGTTTTTGTGGTATAATAGGGAAA
>JAJQEJ010000058.1 GCA_021201735.1 Oscillospiraceae bacterium
TTTGCCATGCTTCCATCGCCTACCACCACCCTTTCTACTCCATTATACCAAAAAAACCTCCCAATCTGCGTGGTTTTTTGACAGCCTGACATGGGGAACAGCGGTATTTCCGCTGTTCCCCATGCTGAGCCATGCCCGCAACCGATCATAAACACCCCGCTCCAAAGCCGGAACCGCACGCACGCAGAAGGCCTCTCTGCAATCCTATCACGGTTTGATTGCAACACTGCCGGGGAGCTGATCAAGCACCTCGCCCAGCGTGGCGACCGGCGCGGCGCAGGCCTGGTCTTGACAGAGGTAAAACAGGGGGTGGTCCTTCATAGGATAGCGTTCCGTAAAGGGCGCCAGCGCCGAGAGGGTGGTTTCGTCGGCGGGGCTTTTGACCAAAGCCGCCGTCTGGGGGTGGTACGTCCGCCCCCATGCGAAGGCAAAGCGCTCCTTCTCCCCCACATCGGGCAGGGCGCAGAGCAGCTGTTGGGATGGAAAGACCTCCTGCATGAGCGCAAGCAATGCAAACGTGCAGGCGGTGGGCCGGGCCTGAAACAGTCCGCCAAAGCTCTCCAGCTGCCGCTGTGCCGCCGCGCGCCAGCGTTCCTCCCCGGTGAGCGCGGCAAGCCGCGTCAGACACCACGCGGCCACGGAATTACCCGACGGGATCGCCCCGTCGTACTGCTCCACCGGGCGGTAGAGCAGCTCCTCCCCGCCCTCCGGCGTCAGGCAGCACCCGCCCTCCGCGCGCATAAACCGCGAGATAACCCGCTCCATCAGGCGGCAGGCCTGACGGAGATAGTCCGGCGAGAAGGTGGTTTCATACAACGCCAAGGAGGCCCAAGCGAGACAGGCGTAATCGTCAAGCAGCCCCGCACCCTTCGCCCGCCCGTCGCGCCAGCTGACACAGAGCGCTCCATCCGGCGACAGGACATGGCCCATCAAAAACCGGTAGGCCCCCTCGGCCATGTCCAGATACACCTGCTCTCCCAGCACCCGCCGCGCCTTGGCACAGGCTACAATCATCAGGGCGTTCCAGGATGTGAGGCGCTTGTCGTCCGTATGCAGCGGGCAGCGACCGGCGCGGTAAGCTCGCAGCCGCTCCAACTGCCGTGCGAGGCCCTTGTCGGGGATCGGTGCCGTGGCGTCATGGATCAGATTCAGGATGTTCTTCCCCTCAAAATTCCCCTGCGCCGTGACGCCATAGCGGCGGCAGAGGTGCTCCCCCTCCTGCGCGCCAAGCACCTGCAATATCTCCGCTCTGGTGAAGGTGTAGTACTTCCCCTCCTCCCCGTCGCTGTCCGCATCCTGCGCGGCGTAAAAGCCGCCCTCCGGGCCGGTCATCTCCCGCCGAACGTAGCCCAGCGTCTGCTCCGCGGCGTACCGGTAGCGCTCCGTCCCGGTCACCTGATAGCACTCCAGCAGCGCCATAACGAGCAGCGCATTGTCGTAGAGCATCTTTTCAAAGTGCGGCGCGAGCCATTGCCGGTCGGTGGAATAGCGGGAAAACCCGCCGCCGATATGGTCGTAAATTCCGCCCCGGTACATGGCGGTCAGCGTCTGCTCCGCCATCTCCAGCGCGCGGTCCCCCACATGGAGGTGGTGGCCGCGCAGCAAAAGCAGGAGCTGGTGGGGCGTGGGAAATTTGGGGGCCGCGCCAAACCCGCCATACCGGGCGTCGAAGCTGCCCCGCAGCTGCGCGTACGCAAGCGCAATCACCTGCCGCCCGTCAAACCGCGATGCTGCCGCGGCCGTGCCCGCGCGCTCCGCCGCCGACGTGATCTGCTCGCCGTACCGCAGCAGCCGCGCCCGGTCGGTATTCCACTGCGCCCGCACCAGCTCCAACAGCTCCATCAGGCCGGTTTGCCCGAAACGGCCGCGCTTTGGGAGATAGGTCCCCGCAAAAAACGGCTTCTGCTCCGCCGTCATCAATATCGTCAGCGGCCAGCCCCCGCGCCCTGTGAGCGCCTGGCAGACCCCCATGTAGACGCTGTCGATATCCTGCCGCTCCTCCTTGTCCACCTTGACGGCGATAAACCCATCGTTGAGCAGACGCGCAGCCTCCGTATCCTCAAAAGATTCCCGCTCCATCACATGGCACCAGTGGCAGGTTGAATACCCAATGGAAAGAAAAACCGGCTTGTCCTCCGCTTTCGCTTTGGCAAAAGCCTCCTCACACCACGGCCACCAATCCACGGGATTATAGGCGTGCTGCAACAGATAAGGCGAGGTTTCGTGGATCAATCTGTTGGGCTCCGTGTTCTTGTTCATTGGCATCACCTCCGTTATTCCTCAATATGGATAGGTTCACCGACACAAGAATAATTATACTGAAATACAAATGGAAATCCCGTTGATTGCTTCTTCACAGCATCTGCCTTCAACCATATTTAACGTATCCAAGCCAAGCCAGCCCAGGCAATCGTAATCGTTGTCTTTTGCGGACGTACCAAAATGATTTGGTCAGCATCCTTTTGCAAGTGCCATTGCGCGGGACAAGGCAATCTACCAAAAACAGAACAAAAGCGAATCACATTTGCGAATCGAACCGGATTCGACTCAATTATGGCGTGGATTTGATCCGCACGTTCTGCCGCGCTGTGCGGCTATGGTCTCCAAACGCCCTAAAATCAACGCTTCCCGGGCTTTTCTGTATTCCCTGATACAAATCGTTGTTTTGGCACGGTATTTGCTTTGTTTAGGATGGAAGCCAAGACACGCAAAGAGGGAATCTATTTTATGAGGAGGTAGATAATTTTTATGAGTAAAAAGGTGTTCATTGATCTCAGTCATCCCTTCAGCGCAGAGGCCCCGCGTTGGCCTTATTTCGAAAAGGCAACCGTGAACAGTACCCACTCGATGGCAAAAAGCGGTGTTTTGACACAGTGGATCAATGTGCCCCAGCATACCGGTACGCACTGCGACGCCCCCCGCCATGTGATGGAATAAGAGTTTGACGGTCGCCGCGCAAGGTACACACACGAAATGCCGATTGACGCTAGGTTAAATGTGTGGCAATGGATGGGCAGGCGCTTGACCACCCCTTACATACCGCAATGGGGCTCAATGGGGGAATGCGCCTGAATTTGCTTGGCCATTCAGGGCGGCAGCGGGCTGGAATACATCCAGCGCCTGTTCAACAGAAACAAGAAGTAACTGTATACAGAAAAAACAAAAAAGAGATATGCTTTCCCCAACATCCCCCAACCGCGGGATATCCGCCGCGGTTGGGGGCATTCTATCCTTGATACAGGTGAAACTGCGCATATATGCTTCCCATCAGCACCAAAGAAAATACGACATTCCTTGACACCGCTCGTCTGTTTTTGCTAATATTAATAGAGCGTAGTGAACCGAAGCTGACGCATGCGTTCCTACATAACATCTTGATTTTGAACTTCGGGTTTGGTGAAATGATGATGAAAAACACGCAGGAAAATGACCACAAGAATCTCATAGAGGAAAACAACGCCCTGTACCAAAGAGGACAGATGCAGGTATTGGAGATGGGCGACAATGTGGCGGATGGGGTGCTGGTGGTGGATGGGTCAGGCACCATTTTGGGGGCCAACGCCCTCATTTGCACATGGATGAATGTCCCCGAAGCAAAATTGATTGGCCAGTCCATCTCTCTCATGCAGAAACAGATTACGCAGGCAAACCGGGTTATGCTGAAGGATGCCCGCACCGTTACCGACGTGTTCTGGGAGGAGCACACCAACAAAAAAGTCCTGATGACCTGTTCTCCTTTTTTCAGTGCGCATGGGCAGTTCCTTTGCGGCGTAACCGTGTTGCGGGATTTGACCGATATCATGGAGCTCAGCGCCCAATTGAATCTGCTGAAAAACGACACAGAAATGACGCACAGTGAGCTCGACGAGCTGAGAAGCCGCTATGTCAACAACTCGCTTGTGGGGGATAGCAAAATCATGCTCCGACTCAAGCACACCATTGAGCGCGTCGCCAAAACCGATGCAACCATACTCATTCAGGGGGAAACCGGAAGCGGCAAAGAGGTGGTGGCGCGTGAGCTGCATAAATGCTCCCTGCGCGCGGATAAACCGTTTGTCACCATCAACTGCGCCGCGATTCCGGAGAGCCTGCTGGAATCTGAGCTGTTCGGCTATGTCAAGGGCTCGTTTACAGGCGCGGGGAACAAGGACAAAAAAGGAATCTTTGAAGTGGCCAACGGCGGGACGCTGCTCCTCGATGAAATTGGGGACATGCCGTATAAGCTGCAGGCAAAGCTGCTGCGCGTCTTGCAGGAAAAGGAGATCATGCGTATCGGCGACACAAAGCCGGTCTCCATCGATGTCCGGTTCCTCGCGGCGACAAACCGCGACCTGCCGGCGATGGTCAATGAGAAGGAATTCCGTCAGGACCTCTATTTCCGGCTGAATGTGGTAAACATCACAATCGCCCCCCTGCGGGAGCACAAGGACGACATCGGGATGCTGGCAAACAGCATACTGAAAAAGTATAACGCCAAGTACGACAAGCAGTGTCGTCTGGATATGCAGGCGCTCTTCGCGCTCGAGCAGCATGACTGGCCGGGCAATGTGCGGGAGCTGGAAAATGTGATTGAGCGGCTGGTGCTCTTCGGCGATGATTCCATCGGACTCGACGAGGTATATTCGATTATTACGGTAACAAAAAAGCACTTCCCCTATGAGGTATTTGCAAAGGCATCCCATAGCGTCAACGACAGCTTGCCGCTCAAAGAGCAGATTCAGGAATTTGAACGGGAAAGAATCACAGCGGCGCTGGAAAAGCACGGAAGCACGCGCAAGGCGGGCGACGCGTTGGGTATGAGCCAGTCGAGCATTATGCGGCGGATTAAGACGCTGGGCATAACGGGCTGGCGCGAGGAGCAAGAATCGTAGTAGCGTAGCAGCGCCCGCGACGCGGGCCTGGAACAGTTTGTGAAACGACCACGAACTGTTTCAGGCTCGCGTTTTTTCATGTCCTGCCGAACCTCTTCCGACTCAATTCCGCGCGCCGAACCGAAAGCGAACAGGTGTAAGGCTGTATGCTCCAATGGCCGGTTGTAGAAAACAGCCAAATCCGGTTCGTATTCATTGCCGTTATCTCCATAGAGAAAATCAGCATGAAAGTTAGACGCCATTTTTCATTTTTAATATTTACGTTCCTCACATAAGCATTCAAAAATATTTGCGCTAAATACACAAAAAATCCGTCGGCCCATACAGAGCAACCGGCTTGGCACAGCATTTGCTTATAAAACAGTGTAACGTTTCACGCGGAATATGGAAGAAAGGAGTTTGTGCATGATGAGCTACAAAATTGTACGGAAGCACGAGGCATATGCTTACGACGCGCCAAAGCATTACAATATGCTTGCGACGCGGCTGCATAATCCAGAGGATGTCAATGACGGCAGGATGGTGATGGGCCTATCCCACTTGCTGCCGGGCGGCGGTTGCGAATTTGGGAGCAATCCCATGGAGAGTATCTATTACATCATCTCGGGCGAAATCACACTGAAGACCGCGGACATGGAGACCGTCTTGTATCCCGGCGACACGTTCCACTGTGGCGGCGGCACTGAGAAGGGTGTCCATAACTACGGGACGGAGACCTGTCAGATGCTGGTGTGTGTGCTGCCGCCGCAGCAATCGTGAAACGAGGGGATGATACGATGAAGAATCCATTTGATCTGTCCGGGAAAAAAGCCGTTGTGATCGGCGGCGGAGGCGTAACCGGCCAAATCATATACCCCGACGGCGGAAGCGCCGCAATTGTATAAGCCGGGCCAAGCGCGCCCCTTACTTTTGATAAGTCCGAGTTCGCGACTTTTTGAAGTCCGAGTTCTGCGACTCACTCTCTTATTGAAAAGTATCCGGTGCATTGCAACTGCCACCGGATACTTTTCACAAAAAAATACTGCGCAGCCTTATCGAGCGGCGTTTTGGATTGGAAAGGATGATGATGAATATGGGCAAGATCGTCAGGATGACAAACTCAACCACAGGGGGCCCGATCTTTGTTGACGTCGATGTGGAAGCAAACGACGGCAAAGGAAAAATTGTCAGAGTCTATCCCATGGATCTGACAGAGGACGACCCCAAGTCATGGGTGCTGGAGGCAAACGGAAAGAAGTATACCCCTCCGCGCAAAACAACCTATACCTGCTATACGGCGGGATACAAAGCGATGGTACACTCCAAGCGGAGGGTGCTGTACCCGCTCAGGCGCATCGGCTTTGATGTCAATGGCGAGCGCAACATTGAAAAGCGCGGCGAACCGCAGCCCGGCGGCGACCCGCTGTATCCCGGCTATGAGCGCATCAGCTGGGACGAGGCGCTGGATACCGTTGCCAACGAAATGATGCGGATCAAACGGGAATACGGCCCGGGCGCCATCGTCGCGGAGCCAAGCTCCCACCACATGTGGGGCAACGTCGGCTATCGCCACAGCGCACTGTTCCGCTTTATGAACTTCGCCGGCATTACCTATGCCGACCACAACCCGGACAGCTGGGAAGGCTGGCACTGGGGCGCAGTCCATACCTGGGGCAACACAACGGCCCTTGGCAACCCTGAGCAGTGGGATCTGTTTGAAGACTGCATGAAGCATTCCACGATGATTGTCTTCTGGTCGTCCGACCCGGAGACGAACAACGGTGTTTACGGTGCGTATGAGAGCACCATCCGCCGCCGCTGGATGAAAGAAGCGGGCATAAAGTTCGTCTTCATTGACCCCTACTACAACCACTCCTGCGCGCTGTACCGCGCGGAAAAATGGTTCTCTCCCCGCATCGGCACCGACGCCGCGCTTGCGGCCGGCATTGCCTATGTGTGGGTCACGGAGGGCCTTTACGACAAGGAGTATGTAGCGGAAAAGGTCTTCGGCTTCGAGGAATTTAAAGCATACCTGCTCGGCGAGGGAGAAGACGGCATCGCCAAGAGCTCCGAGTGGGCGGAGGGAGAGACCGGCATACCAGCGCACGACATCCGCGCGCTCGCCCGTGAATGGGCGAAGAACAAGACCCAGCTTGCCGCCGGCGGCATGGGCGGCTGGGGCGGCGCGTGCCGCGGCCCAACGGGTATGGAATGGACACGTATGATGATTGCCTTGGCCGCGCTGCAGGGGATGGGCAAACCGGGCATCAACATGTTCGGTACCACCTTCGGCTCGCCGACCGACTACAGCTTCTATTTCCCCGGCTATTCCGAGGGCGGCATTGCGGGCGACTGCGACAACTCCGCGGCGGGCCTCACCTTTGTCAACAGAATGTTTGACGGCGTCACAAGCCGTCCGGCCCCCTCCAATCTGAACGTGCCCACGGCGCAGTTCATTCCGCGCTTCAATATTCCGGAATGCTTTATCGACGGCAAATTTGAATGGCGCGGGAAAGGCTTTGTCGGCGCGTCCATTGAACAGCAATTCCATAAGTTCAAATACCCCGCCGACGGGTTTCCCCGCATGCAAATGTACTATAAATACGGCGGCCCCCATATCGGGACGATGGGCGCGACCAACCGTTACGCCAAGATGTACCAGAGCAAGCTGATGCCAATGGTCGTGTTCCAGTCGATCTGGTTTGAGGGCGAGACCCCCTTTGGAGACATTATCCTGCCCGCCTGCACCAATATGGAGCGCTATGATATCTCCGAATTCGGGCACTGCGGCGGATATGTGCCCGGCTCCTTCACCCAGACCAACCACCGCGTGATTACATTCCAGATGAAATGCATTGAGCCGGAAGGGGAATCCATGTCCGACTATGAGATCTTCCGGGCGCTGGCAAAAAAGCTCGGAATAGAAGGGCCTTACTCGGAGGGGAAGGACGATCTGGATTGGGTGAAGCAGTATTTCTACGCCACGGATTTGCCCAAGATCACAACGTGGGAGGAGTTCACCACAAAGGGCTACGCCGTGGTGCCGGATAACCCGAACCGCAAGCGCACCCCGGCCTTCCGCTGGTTTGCGGAGGGGCGTGAGCCGGACGTACCGTTCCAGGGACAACCCCGCCCCGCGGATCTGGTGCAGGGCAAGGGTATGCAGACGCAGTCCGGAAAAATCGAGCTGCTCTCCCACAGCCTCATGCGGTTTGATCAATCACTGATAGACGCCGGCGAGGAGCCGGATGAGACCCGCCCGCCGCTCATCAAGTACGTCAAGCCCTGGACCGGCTGGCATTATGAGAATACAGAAAAATACCCCCTTGCCGTCCTCACCCCGCACCCGCGCTTCAGCTTCCACACCATGGGCGACGGCAAGGACGCGTTCATGAATGATATCAAGGATCACCGCATCCGCGTCAACGGGTACGATTATTGGATCATGCGCATCAACGCAAAGGACGCGGCGGCGCGCGGCATCCAGGACGGCGATCTGGTAAAGGCCTTTAACGACCGCGGCGAGGTCATCTTTGCGGCGCAGCTGACAGAGCGCGTCCCGCCCGGAACCTGCCACTGCTACGAATCCTCCGCGGAGTATGATCCCATCGGAAAACCCGGCGCGTCGCCTGACCGGGGCGGCTGCATCAACATTCTGAGCTCCGGCAAGCATATCGGCAAGCACACGGCCGGCATGGCGACAGAGCACTTCCGTATCGAACTTGTCAAGTGGGAAGAAGGTGCGAGCTAATGGCAAAGAAGAATTATCTGGTCATCGACGTCTCCCTTTGCTTTGACTGCAACAACTGTTTTGTGGCCTGCAAGGACGAGCATGTGATGAACTGCTGGCTGCCCTACACGGACGAGCAGCCGCGGCATGGACACCGGTGGGTGAATATCCTGCGACAGGAGCGGGGGCAGTATCCGAGAATTGACGTCAACAGCCTGCCGCAGCCCTGCCAGCACTGCGCGGACGCGCCCTGTATGAAGGCCTTCCCAGATCTTGTGTACAAACGCGAGGACGGCATTGTCATGATTGACGCGGAAAAGGCCAAGGGGACGAAAGCGCTTGTATCGAGCTGCCCTTACGGCGCGATCTGGTATAACGACGAAAAGGACGTCCCGCAAAAATGCACCATGTGCGCGCATATTCTGGACGGACACGGCGAGAGCGTACTCTCCCAGCCGCGCTGCGCGCACAGCTGCCCGACGGGCGCGACCAAGTTTTATCAGGAGGAGCCCGCCGACTTCCAAAAGCGCATTGAGGCGGAAGGCTTGCAGCGCTTTCTCCCTGAGATTTCTTCGGACGGCGGGGTCTGGTACAAAAACCTCTACCGGTGGACCACGCATTTTATCGCAGGCGGACTGCTCAAGGACGGCGACTGTGCCAAGGGGGTCAAGGTCGAACTAAAGGGTACCGACACACCCGCGCAGACCACCAACTATTTTGGTGATTTCCTCTTCGATGGGCTTGCCCCGGGTGACTACACCATCGTTGCAGACGGGAAAGAGATCAAATCCGTCACCATTGCATCTTCAGTCAATATTGGCAACATTGACTTATAGATTGCGCGCTACAGCAAGCAAACGCGGGAAAGCCCGTGGGAGGGTTTTCCCGCGTTTCTATAAAAGGGGGAGTCATGTATGCAGACGGAAGAAGTCGTTGTCGTCAGCGGAGCCCGTACACCGATCGGGGATTACCAGGGTGCACTGAAAAGCTGCATGCCGGTGGAACTGGCATACGTTGCGGCGAAGGAGGCGATAGAGAGAAGCCGGATTGACCCGGAACACTTTCAGGAAGTGGTGCTCGGCATGCTATATAAGCAGGGCTCCAAAGGAAATCCGGCCAGGCAGATCCAGTTAAAATGCGGTATGCCGACGGGCGGCTGGGCCCACACGGTAGACCAGCAGTGCGCGTCCGGAATGCGCGCGTTCGAAAATATCGTCTCCTCCATCCAACTTGGCAAGACGAGCGTCGGCCTCGCGGTCGGGGTGGAGAGCATGTCCAACGCACCGTATCTTCTGATGAAGGCGCGCGGGGGCTACCGGATGGGGGATGACACCGTCATCGACAGCATGCTGTATGACGGGCTGGTCTGTGCCATGGTCGGCAAGCACATGGGAGTTACCGCGGAAAATTTGGCCGAGATATACAATATTTCACGGCAGGCGCAGGATGAGCTCGCGGTGCTCAGCCACCAGCGTGCGGCTGCGGCTGTGGAAAAGGGAGTCTTCGACGAGGAAATTGTCCCTGTAACGGTAAAAAGCAAAAAGTGGGATATTGTGGTCAGCAAGGATGAGCATCCCCGCAAGGATATCAGCATGGAAAAGCTCTCCTCACTGCGCCCCGCCTTCAAGGAGGGCGGCACCGTGACCGCCGGGAATGCTTCCAGCGTAAACGACGGCGCGGCAGCGCTTGTCCTTGCCAGTGCCACGACGGCACAGAAATTGGGGAAAAAACCGTTGGCCCGTGTATTGGCTGTTGCAAATGCGGGCGTCGACCCTGCGATCATGGGCATTGGCCCGACCTTCGCCATTCCCAAAAGTCTGGAGATGGCCGGGCTGACCTTGCGTGACATCGGTTACTTTGAAGTCAATGAGGCCTTTGCAGCGCAATTTATTGCGTGTCAACGGGAACTGAACCTGGATATGTCGAAGGTCAATCTCAACGGCTCCGGTATTGGACTGGGACATCCCGTCGGCTGTACCGGCGCCCGGATTCTGGTCTCATTGATGTATCAGATGCGGCGGATGGGGGTCCGCTATGGCGTCGCCTCCCTCTGTGTGGGCGGCGGACCGGCTATGTCAACGGTTTTGGAATTGTTGGAATGAACCGGCAGCGCAATGAACTCTATCAAGCCCGACGGCTTCATTATATATAAGGGAGGGTTCACTATGGCGATAGCAGTTGCCATAATCTACTTTGCAGTCATTATCATTATCTCCATCTTCCTGTCCAGACGGGGCGCGGGAAACGCAAAGGCATTCACCTCCGCGAACGGGGGTTTGGGCTGGCTCCTCGTCACCTTTAGCTTTGTACTGATGCCACTGGGTTCAGGACATACCCTGAGCCTCTGGGAGACGGCAACCAGCAGCATCGGCGCGTCCGCCGTGTGGTGGGGCGTCGGGGCCGGCGGTATTTTCCTGCCGATCATGATGCTCTGGCTGGGCCCGTGGGTGCGGGAGAGCCGCCTCGGCACCATGCCGGAAATTTTTGAAAAAATGTTTGGACGCGGCTATGGTAGCCTGCAAGCCGGCTTCCAGACAGCGAGCTGGACCGGCATCGGTATCGCCGAAACCATCGGCACCGGCACCGCCATCTATGGGCTGACCGGCGGCAACCTCAGCCTGAGATACTGCGTTGTGATCGCGATTATCCTGATGCTGCTCTACGTTCTCTTTGGCGGAATTCTCCAGCTGGCGTTTCTGAACGTGATTAACGCGCTGGTCCTGCTGGTCGGCTCCTATGTTTCACTCGGCTTTATTGGTACCTATCTGGCCGCCAACTATTTTGGCTGGGCCGGTATTCAGGAAATTTACGCCGGCGCCGGAGGCGCCTGGGAGGCGTTAAAGGACGTTCTGCTTCCACTGCGCGAACAGCTCGGTCTGGTCGACCTGAGTCCCACACTAATCACCAATTTCAACCTGTCTAACTCAGACGTATGGTTTAATGTGATTATCCCTGTGGTTGTACTCCACGTCACTGCGGCCGGGGTTTCACAGGCAATGAACACCCCCTTCTTCGCCGCAAAAGACAACCATGCCTGCCGCAAGGGGGTCTTTTTAGGCTCCAGCCTCAATGTCATGACCTGTGTCCCTTGGGTTGTCCTGGCGCTGGTCGGTATGGTCATGCCTACCGTGCTTGCGGCCGGGGACGCCGATATCGGGAAAACCGTTGTGCCCCTGCTGGCGATTGAGGCCATGCCCGCGCCCATGCTCGGTCTGCTGATGATCAGCCTGATGGCCGCCACCTTATCCACCGGCGGCTCCATCCTGATGGGCAACGGCATGGTGATCGCAAACGACGTCATCAAGCGGCCCTGGGCACCGAATATGAGCGACAAGCACTACTTGATCGTACTGCGCATTTGCATCTGTGTTATGGCCGCTATGATGCTGATCGGCGCGCTGAATATGGCGGTGCTGTTCCCTGTCTTTATATGGTGCTTCTCCTTTGGCATTCCGTTATTTGTACTCTATCTGTGCGGGCAGATCTGGAAAATCAGTGTGCCCGCCGCGTGGATTACCACGGTGGTCGCCTACGCCTTCAATATATACTGGACCTTCTGGACGCCCGCCTGGGTGACCGGCCCGATGGCCCTCAATATGTATCCGGTGTGCATTATTTCGCTGGTCTTGGGTGTCGGACTGACCGCGCTGCTCCCCGGCACGCCCGGCCTTCGCACCAAAAAGTATGCGGCACTGCACCCGGAGGTTGTAATTGAGCGGACTTGATCGCACCTATAGAGAGGAATCCATATGGCAATGAAGCATGTAACCAAGGGCGATGGAACTTAAGCAACATCAAGCAGCGCCGCATGTCTCACGGACGGGACATGCGGCGCTTTTTCTGCTGCTTGCCGAGGGGATTCCCCTTCCCAAGACGCCGTCGCCGACGCAAGATCGTTGCAATTGCAGTGTTTTGGTAAACCACACTTAATCTATTTAGAAAATTTGGTGGTTATGAGGATAGCAATACAACCTGTATTTATGTTATTATTTTATTATAGAAAACAAGAATGAAATGAAAACAGAGGATGTGAGATTAAGATGAGTGACGGGCTATTTATGGAGCAAATTCCACGTCAGCAGCTGTCCCTGAACGCCAGAATGATGCAGTCTCTCGAAATCCTCCAAATGCCGCTTCAGGAACTAAACGAGCTTGTAACTCAGAGCCTCTATGATAACCCTCTGTTGGAAATTGACGTGCAGGCGGACACGGGCAAAGAGGATTTTTCGCCGGTGTCGCTGGAAGATCACAACCGCGCTGAGCCCATTCTGCCGGAGGAGCGGCCGGAAAACGCACCGCTGGAGGTGCAGATGCGGGAAATCTGGAACAGCGGGACGGGGCGCGAGGGCTTTGATTTTGGACGATTGGGTGAACGCGAGGTTTCCTTCACGGAAATGCTGGACGAACAAATCGGGGCCATGCATCTGGAACCGGCATTTGCCGCGCTCTGCCACTATCTGGTCGCCTGCCTGAACCGGAGGGGGTACCTGGATGACGACCCCGCCCATATCGCGCAGGCGCTCTCCTGCCCGCTCTTTGATGTGATGCAGGGGCTTTACCTGCTCCAAAGCCTTCAACCGACCGGGGTTGGCGCACGTTCTCTGCAGGAGTGCTTGCTGCTTCAGCTGGTGGAGAGCAAGCACTTTAACGCCCATACCATCAAACTGGTGCAAGAGGGACTCGCGCTGCTCGCGGACAATCAGATTGAGGCCGTGGCAAAGCTCCTTGGCCTTTCCAGAGAGAAGGCGCTGCAGGTATGCAATATTGTGCGCGCGCTCCATCCGATCCCCTCGCAGGGCTATTATACCGGCGAGCAGGACGCATCCATTGTGCCGGACGCGCTGGTGCGGAAGGAGGAAAACGGTTTTACCATTGTCATAAACAATAAAACGATCCCCCGCCTGGAGCTCAGTCATGAATACTGTGATATGCTGTCCGGCGCCGAGCCATCCCTCGCGTGTTACCTCCAGGCAAAGCTGACCGATGCAAAGCAATTGATGCGGGCCGTGGATGACAGAGAGAAAACCCTGTACCGCATCATCTGTCAAGTGGTCGCGATGCAGTCCGCGTTCTTTGAAAACGGAACCACACTCCATCCCATGAGCATGGCGTCTGTCGCCGAGGCGCTGGATTTGAGCGTCTCAACCGTCAGCCGCGCGGTCAGCGGAAAATATATCGTTTGCAGTGCCGGTACGGTCGAGTTGAAATCCTTTTTTACCACCGGCGTGCAAAACAGTCAGGGGACCGCCCTTTCCAACAACTTTATCAAATTGCAGATCAGGAAGTTTGTCGACAGCGAAGATCGGAAGCATCCACTGTCCGACGAACACCTCCGTGAGGCACTGCGGGTCATTCACATCGATGTATCCCGCCGCACCGTTGCAAAATACAGGGAGGCGATGGGGATTCCCTCCTCCTCCAAACGCCGCCGCTGACCCCCCCTCCGAAAGCAGCACACCATTCACCGCACAGGTTCATCTATCGGCGCGCGTGCCGTAGAAGCCGAAGCGCCAGACGGCCCGGTTGGGGCGGACGGCCCGGTTGGCCCGGTTGGGGCGGACGGCCCGGTTGGGGCAGCGGTGCTTTTACAGTTCTCCCTCAGCACGGCAATCGTGCTTAACGTGTCCCCCAATTGCGAAAACGCAGCGGAAGCCAATGCCAATTCCTGGTCGGAAAGCGAGCATGCGATGATATTGGCTAACGTATTGATGGCGGTCGTCATCTCCAAAGGGGACATATCCTATCGCCTCCCATATGTATAGTATGCGGCTGATCGTATGTCTTATCACGCAACAGGCACCGGCTCCCCGCTGTTGGGATGCCGGTGCCTGTTGTTTAAGAATTTGCCGGAAGGCATTTGCGGAAGTGATATCCGTAGACAGAAAACGTGACTGCCGCCGGGAACAGCTCGCGCCGCTCAAAAAAGGACCACCACAGCAGCTTCCAGTATTCGCGGCGTCCCTCGCTGGCGAAGCCGAGCAGGAAGCACGCCTTAACAAACGCCGTGAGTTCCACCCATTTCAGCTTCTTGGCCTTGTGCTTGTGCGGGCGGTAGTTCTCCAGAAATGTGCGGACACGTTCATAAAAGTTTTTCGGTGAATAGATAGAGTGGACAACATCGCTGTAGCCCGATTGCAGCAGCTCTTTGTCCATAACCGGCGTAAAGTTCATTTCGGAGTCGGTGTTGTTTCCGGAAAAATCGTCTGTCAGCCGGTTTTCCGCCTTCAAGCGGTCGTAGAGCTGTGTGCCCGTCGGCGCGTTGAGCAGCCCGACCATCGCCGTGACAATCCCGCTGTTTTGAATAAAGGAAATCATGTTGGAGAAGATGGAGGGCTTGTCGTTGTCAAAGCCGAGAATAAAGCCGCCCTGCACCTGCATCCCATGCTGCTGGATCGTCTTCACGCATTCCATCAAATCACGCTGCACATTTTGCATCTTGTTGCATTCGGTGAGGCAGTCCTTATCCACTGTCTCAATGCCGATAAATACATTGTCAAATCCGGCTTCCGCCATGAGATTCATGAGTTCCTCGTCATCGGCGAGATTAATGGACGCCTCCGTAAAGAAGGTGAAGGGATAATTCCTTTCGCGTGTCCACGCGATCAAAGCGGGCAACACCTCCGCCTTGAGCTTCTTTTTGTTCCCGATAAAGTTATCGTCCACAAAGAAGACCGCGCCACGCCAGCCTAAGGCGTAAATTGCCTCCAGCTCCTCAATGATCCGCTCCGTTGTTTTCGTCCTGGGCGCGTGGCCAAAGAGCGAGACCACATTACAGAAATCACAATTGAATGGGCAGCCTCTGGAGTATTGGAGGCTGAGCATGGCATACTGCTTCAAATCGAGCAATTCCCATTCGGGGATCGGCGTGAGCGACAGGTCGGGATATTCCTCCCAGCCATAGATGTGCTTTGGCGTGCCGTTTTTCAGATCCTCAATGAATTTGGGGATGCAGACCTCGCCCTCATATAAAAGCAAATGGTCAATATCGTCATACTGCTCCGGTTCAATGGAGAACAGCGGCCCGCCCGCCACGATCTTTTTGCCCTGCGCCTTGCAGCGGTCAATCACCTGCCGGGTGGATTCCTTCTGGATGTTCATGGCGCTGATCATCACCATGTCCGCCCACTGAATGTCCCGGTCCTTTAGATTCTCCGTGTTCATGTCGACCAGCTTGCGGTTCCATTCCCGCGGCAGCATGGAGGCCACCGTCAGAATCCCCAGCGGGGGGAGGTTGGACTTTTTGTGGATAAATTTTAAGGCGTACTTAAAGCTCCAAAACGTTGCGGGGTGTCTGGGATAAACCAATAAGATATTCATGTGATTCACACGTCCTCCGCGATCAATTATTTATTACTTTACATTGTACCTAATATTCTGGAATATAGCAAGGTTTAAGATGTGTGAATTGTTGCCCCATATTGCACAAAAAGAGCGAACCAACACACCACACTTCAATTAATTTTAACCATTATATCGGTCATGCGCATTTTAATCCATCAGTTTATGTTAAATTTTGACACATTGCGGATGAACGTTTCCTCGTTTACCGCTTCCGGATCGGGAACCAAAATAGCGCACGGTCGTCAAGCTGATATCGCTTGACGACCGTGCGCGGATACCCTACTCATTGACTACAAGCCAGGGTGTGATGTTCAGGCTGACGTCGCTGGTGCTGAGCACATCGCCGAGCGTGAAGCCGCTGATGTTTTGCACGCGGAAGTTGATGGGCGGCGCTTCCACCGTGGACTGGATGCCGCCGGTGGTGCCCCCCAAAAGGGAGCCGTTGATCTGGTTATAGACCGCAAGGTAGTAAATCCCCTTTTCTCCAAGCCCGATTGCCCCGGTCAGCGGCAGTTCAAAATAGCCTGCCGTGATGGAGCTGACCACGTCCGTGACTGCGACGACCTGCGCCTGGGAACTGCTGAGCGGTTGCAAAATCGCCATCTGGAAGCTCCCTGTGCCCGAGCCCGTCTGGAAGACATAGCAGCCGATATCGCTGACCGTAACCGCGTCCCCGGCGACGAAGATCAGCCCCGCGATTGCCTGATTGTTCCCGCCGCCCTCGTTGTAGCTGATCGTCAGCTCGACGCTGCCGAGTACATTGGTGTATTCAAATATGCCGAGCCCGCCTGCGCTCGAAGGCCCTGTGGGCCCGGTATCTCCGGTCGCACCGGTATCTCCTGTCGGGCCGGTATCCCCGGTTGGCCCCGTATCCCCGGTTGCGCCGGTCGCACCGGCTGTGCCCTGCGCGCCGGTCGGGCCGGTTGCGCCGGCTGTGCCCTGCGCGCCGGTTGCGCCGGTCGGGCCGGTCGCACCGGTGGGACCCGTCGGGCCCACTGTGCCATGCGCCCCGGTCGCGCCGGTCACCCCCGGCGGCGCTATGGAGCAAACAGAACAGATCGTGCCGCCGGTTATCCTACAGCAGTATGGGCAGCTCCCGCATGGATGACAGGCCGGTATCCATCGTGTTGGGTCCATAGAATCACCTCTGGAAATTCTATGCTATGTATCGAAAATTATGAATGTTCGCAGCGAAAAGCGGAAGGCGCTCACATGCGTTCGGCGGCGGCGAGCGCCAGCGCGGAGCGCTCGCATTCCCCGCTTTCCATCGTCAGCTGCACGCACAGGGGACTGCCCTTCATCTTTTCTGCGGCGTAGCTCAGGCCGTTGGTGCGCTCGTCGAGCAGGGGGTGGTCAATCTGCTGCGGGTCGCCGAGCAGGACAACCTTCGTCCCCTGCCCCACGCGGGTGATGATGCCCTTGACCTGTCTGGGCGTCAGGTTCTGCGCCTCGTCGATCATGAGATAGGTTTTGGTGAGGGAGCGTCCGCGGATGTAGTTCATGGCCTCGGCCACGATGAGATTCCGGGTGAAGAACTCGTCAATCTTCCCGCGCAGCTCCCGCTCGTCGTCGTAGCGGGCCTTCTCGTCCCGGTCGGCCAGAATCTCCAGATTGTCGATAATCGGCCTGAGATAGGGCGCGATTTTCTCCTTCTCGTCGCCGGGCAAAAAGCCGATATCCTGATCAAACTGGACGTTGGGCCGGGAGATGAGGATTCTGCGGTAGAGCTTATCCGTCGGCTCGATCACCTGATGCAGCCCCGCCGCCAGCGCAAAAAACGTCTTTGCGGTGCCCGCAGGCCCCTTGATTATGACCAGCGGCGCCTGCTCCGCCCCCAGCAGCAGCGCCTCCTGCATGAACCGCTGCCCCACATTGCGGGCGACGATGCCGTAGGGCTGGGCGGAGAGATAGCGCAGGGGCACCACGCGCGCGCCGACGCACCGGCCCAAAACCGTCCTGCCCACCGATTGGTCGCTGTGGAGGATAAAAAACTGATTCTGAACCGGTGCCGGCGGTGCCGCGCCCCCGTCCATATGGTAGAGCGCAGCGCAGTCAATCCCCTCCGTTTTAAACGGCTCAATGCGCTCCTCCGGGATATAGGCGTGGCATCTGCCGGTGTACTGCGCCGCTTCCCGCGTGACCTGATCGGCTGAAAAATCCTCGGCGGACACCTGAATCATCTGCGCTTTGATCCGGGTGACGGCGGCTCTGGAGATCAGGATGGGTTTTTCGCCCTGTGCCAGCAGTCCGAGGCAGACCTTTAGCGTCCTGTTTTCCGGGCTGTACGGGTTCCAACCATCCGGCAGCACCTCATCCACATATGATTGAGCTCAATGCGCAGCATCCCGCCGCCGGGAAGCGCCACGCCCTGTACGAGATCCCCTTTCAGCCGGAGATCCTCCAGATACCGGATGACCGCGCGTACATTCTGCCCTGTCTCCCCCTCGTCATCCTTGAGGCTCTCCATCTCATCCAAAACGGCTACGGGCAGAACGATGTGGTTGTCCTCAAAGGAACTCAGCGCGTGGGGGGCTTGCACCAGGACGCTGGTATCCAGTACATACGTTTTTTTCATAACAGTACCTCCTCTTGCTTATGGGTGGCGGATGTGCCGAAGCCACGCGGAGAATACGTTCTTTATCTCTTTGATCAGGTCAATCCGACGCTCCTGCGTCGCGCGCGCAGCGCCGTTTTGGCGGGCCTCGTCGCACAGCATCTTCTGGCTGTTGATGCACAGGTCAATCGGCGGCGTTTTCTGGATGTAAATGCCCTGTGCATTTTGCTCTCTCGCCTTGACGTTATCCATCAGCATCAGCTCAAGCATGTTGGATATCCGCTCGGCGAGCTGCCGGTCGCGGATGGGACAGGCGATTTCCACGCGCCGCTCCATGTTGCGCGTCATGAGATCGGCGGAGGAGATATAGATTTTCCGGCTGTCGCCCATGCCGAACACGTAAATTCTGTTGTGCTCGAGAAAACGCCCGACGATGCTGGTGATCGTGATGTTGTCCGTCTGCCCCGGAACGCCCGGCGTGATGCAGCAGATCCCCTGCACAATCATGGAGATTTTTACGCCCGCCTGCGACGCGCGGACAAGGCATTCAATGATCTCCCGGTCTGTGAGGGAATTGCACTTGAGGATCATCCTTCCGCTGCCGCCGCTTGCCGCGATGCGCGTCTGCTCCTCCATCAGGGCAATCAGCGCGCTTTTCAGGCCCTTTGGCGCGACAAGCAGGTGCCTGTAGCTCCCCTCCAGATTGCCCAGCAGCAGGTTGCTGAAAAAATTCGCCGCGTCCTCCCCTATCTCGCGGTCCGCCGTGATGAGGGAGAGGTCTGTATAGAGCGCGGCGGTTTTCTCATTGTAATTGCCGGTGCCGATCTGGGTGATATAGCTGACGTGTCCGAATTCCCGTTTTGTGATGTGGCAGATCTTGGAGTGAACCTTGTAGCCGGGGAACCCGTACATGACGCGGCAGCCCGCCTCCTCCAGGCGGCGCGCCCATTCAATATTGTTCTCCTCGTCAAACCGGGCACGTAGCTCCATGAGCACCACGACGTCCTTCCCGTTTTCCGCCGCGAGGATCAGGGCGTCGGCGAGTCTCGACTGCATGTCGATGCGATAGAGGGTAATTTTGATGGAGAGGACGGCGGACGACTGCGCCGCCTCCCTGACGAGAGACAGGAAGGGTGAGATGCTCTCATAGGGATAGCTGAGCAAAATATCCTTGCTCTGCACCACCTTGAGCACTGCGGTTTCGACGGGGTCGTATGTATGAAATACAAGATTGGTAAAGTGCTCGATCAGATCCTCCAGCAGGACAAAGCGGAGGCCTGTCCCGGCAAGCGGGATGATCCGGTCCATGTTGTCCGGCACCAGCGTCAGGCCATACACGTTCGCGTGTCCCTTTGACAGGAGGGCGGCGATATACATCTTGTTGCTCAGCATATGGGGAAACGGGTGCTGCAGATCAATGACCTGCGGCGAGAGCAAGGGGAGGATATCCCGCATAAACCGCTTTTCCAGCTTGCCGATTTCCGCGGATGTAAGAGAGGATAACACGCAGTATTCCACCCCCGCGCGGGAGAGCTCCTCCCCCAGTTCGGCAAACAGGACGTCCCGCCGGGCATAGAGCGGCGCGGTGGCGGCCATAATCGCCCTGATCTGCTCCTCGGCGGTCATCTGTGTTTTCGTATCCCGGTCCTGTGGGAAGAACATGCGGTGGTCTGTCAGCGCGCCGACCCGCACCATAAAAAATTCATCGAGATTGGTGGTGAAAATAGAGAGGAATTTCAGCCGCTCCAGCAGCGGCACGGACGGGGCGGCCGCCTCCTCCAGCACCCGCTCATTGAATTTGAGCCACGAGAGCTCGCGGTTTTGCATGCACGTGATCTCTTTTGTGATCTCGCCGGTTGTCTCTCCGGTTTTCACGTTTGTAACCATTTCCCTCACCCTATAATACGTTGCAGGAGATATCCCTCACGCACGCCAAATCTACTGATTTTGATGGTTTGACAGCCAAAATGCCGTATCGTCTCATCCAGAATGATGAGTCCTGTGGTGATGGTCAGCGCCCGCTCCGGAATGGTCCGGTAGATGGCCTTAAACACCTCCGGCTTGCCCTGCCGGACGATCTCTGTCAGCGCCTGTATCTGCCCGGCGCAGAGGGTATCCGTATCATACAGGTCAAATACCTCCCCCGCGAGCTTCAGCGCGGCCCGCGCGGTACCGCCGACGCCGACCATAATCGCCTCATTCCCGTCCTGCCAGCGCAATCGCGCCAGCTGGCCCTGTACCGCCTCCGATATCTGGCGCAGCGCGCCCTTTTGGGGAAATGCGCCCGTGGTATACTGCATATACAGGTTGAGGCATCCTACAGGCATGCTCGCCGTATGGAGCGCCGTCCTGTCCGCAAAGCGCACGAGCTCCGTGCTGCCGCCGCCAATATCCACCATGACGCCCGTGTCGCACTGCGCGCGGTACATCGCCCCGGCAAAAGAAAGCACCGCCTCTTCCTCCCCTTCCAGAATCTGGATTTGGAGGCCGACACGATGGACGATGATGGCCGCGGCCTGTTCGCGATTTTTGATGTTGCGCAGGGAGGCTGTGGCAAACACGTAGATCTCCTGCATGGGGACAAAGCGGATTGCCAGCTTTTTGAATTGCTCCAAAATGCAGCATGCCCTTGCAATCCCCATGTCGTCGAGCACCCCTTCCGAAACGTACCCGGCCAGACCGGCCACGCGCTTTTCATTGAGCAGCCTTTCAATGTGATCTTTGTCGTATTCATAGACACAAAGGCGGATTGAGTTCGAACCCAGGTCAATCAGCGCACAGTGCATGTGTGCATCTCTCCTCATCAACAATACAATTTTCCGGTTTAAGTATAGCATTCCCCCGCCGTATTCTTCTATCCGCTGCGTGTAATATCTGTGCAAAGATTATGTATGTTATGTATGTGTTTTTTGGGGAAATATTTTATTTTTCAACCCGGTTACGCAAAGCAGGCCCTCTGGAGAACACACTCCAGAGGGCCTGCCGCTTTCCGCCTGTCGGTAATCAAAACACTAAAACGCCGTCCACCCGCCGTCCACCGTAACGGTCGTGCCATTGATAAAGCTCGCCTCGTCAGAGGCCAGAAAAACAGCCACATTCGCCACCTCTTCCGGTTTGCCCAGCCGGGGGTTCAGCGCCACGCCCTTCCCCGTCTGCTCCAAGCCTAACGCGCTGGGTGAGCGCAGGCCTATGCCGATGTTTGTCTCGACGGCTCCCGGGCAGATGGCGTTGCAGCGAATCCCCTTGGTCGCGTACATAAAGCCGATGTTCTTCGTAAGCCCCACAACGGCAAATTTGGACGCGGTGTAGGCCGCGCCCGCGCGGCAGCCCGCGAGCCCGCCGACAGACGCGGTGTTGATAATGACGCCGCCTTTCCCGTTCTGTGTCATGATGTTCAGGGCATGACGGCAGGAGAACATGACGCCGTTGAGGTTGATGTCCATCACCTGATGCCACATCTGATCGCTCAGCTCACCGACCGGAATCATACTGTCCATAATCCCGGCGTTGTTGACGACGATATCCAGACCGCCGTAAGTCTCAACGGCGAAGTCCAGCATGGCTTCCACCTGCCGGCAGTCGGAGACGTCCGTCTTACAAAATTTTATGTCTCCCGAAAACGCGGCGGCCTCGGAAATGAGGCCTTCCACGCCGTCCGCTTTGATGTCGGCGGCCACAACCCTGGCCCCCTCCTTCGCATACAGGTACGCAATGGACCGGCCCATTCCGGAACCCGCGCCGGTGATGACCGCAACTTTGTTTTCCAGTTTCATAAGGATGATCCTGCCTTTCCGCCGCATGGCACGGCTTTCCATCATATCATATCATTTTATTCTCATGGGCATACTATAATTCGACTGTACCACAGCCCATTTACCTTAGCAAGTTAAATTATTTTTTTAACATACATGATTATTTTTTAACACAATACAAAGCAGCGCCGTTAATATACCGGCGAATTTCCCCGTCTTTACACCGAATGGCGTATGGGCGTATCAAAATGGGGATGGAGCAGCAAACATCAATATTCGCCTACAGCACTGCTCATTTGCAATGAACACGACGGAACACAGCGCCCCTGCAAGAAGTCAGGCAAGCAGAAAAAGCTTCCTACAGCTTCCCAAGCTGCGCGTTCTGCACGGCGGTGAGATAGGCGGTGCTCACACCCTGCTCGGATATTTTGGAAAAATCGCCGTATGCGGCGTATTTCTCCGCGAGCGCCCAGGCCGCCTCCTGCTCGGTGAGCTGCTGCGCCTTGGCGTAGGCGGTGACGAACGCGTTCGTCTCCTCCTCGGTGAGGCCCCAGAGGGCGGCATAGCCGCTGAAATTCCCCACGGAGGCGAGCGCCTGCGCCTTCTCCTGCTCCTTGGCGTATTCCTGCTGGGTGAGGGTATTCTCCTGCGCAATCTTCCACTGGTTGTCCTGCACCGTATCGCGCGCTTCGGCGTAGTCCTGACTCTGCCGGTCGCTATAAACGCCGTAGTCAAAGTTCCGGTCGTCGGTGTAGGCGCTGTAGTCAAGGCTCCGGTCGGTGTTATACTGCCCCAGCTGGCTCTGGTACTTCTGATAGTCCGCCTGGTCAAGGGCGAGGAGGGTCTCAAGATTCGCGCGCTGGTCGCTCCCCTCCTGCTGGTACATGCTGTACGCGAGCTGATATAATTCCGGAATTTGATCGGCCAGCTGGCTCATGTAGTAGTTGTTTGCCTGCGTGGCGGCGCTCGCGGCGTAGGAGCTTGCGATGCCGCCGGTGCGCGCGGCGACCTGCCCTAAGGTATCCTGCGAGGCGCGGTTGCCCTCGCGGGTGTAGCTCTCCTTGTACTGCTGGTAGAGCGGGTCGTCGTTGTAGTCGTAGGAAAAGGCCTCTCTGTTTTGCAGGGAATCGGCGATGGAGGATATCTGATCCTGATAGCTGCTCGTATAGCTCGGGCTGCTGTCGCTGTAGCTGTACGCGCTGCCGGTGCTGCTGCCGGTGCCGTAGGTGTTGCCGCCGTAGCTGTAGCTGCTCCCGAATGGGTTATACTCGCTGCCGTCGGCCCCGCCGGAGTAGCTGTATTTCGCGCGGATGGCCTCCGCCGCGCTGTGCGCGGATTCCTGCCCCGCCGTGTCGCCGCTGTCATACGCCGACTGCCACGCGGCCTTGTAATTCTGTACGGCGGCGTAGTCCTCGTCGGACAGGTACATCTCGTCCCATTCGATCTGGTCGCTGTTTGCCATAAAGTGCGTCTCCTCTCTATTTGGCGCGGGCCTCCAGCGCGGCGATGCGCTGCTCCAGCTCGCTCATTTTTTTACTGATGCTGTTTGCGTAGGTATGCTCGATGGATTCCCGCAGATAGAGCAGGTACTCCTCCACCGCGCGGAGATAGCGGTCGGGTGCCTGCGCTTCATAGCGGGGCGGCTCGCGGGATAAAATCGCCATCAGGTCTCCCCTCCCGTCCGGAACTGCCGGATCATGCTCTCGACGGCGCAGCCGCCCGCGCCCGAAAGGCGCACGGCAAATTTGTCGCACCGGTTCGGGATGACGGGCACCACCACGGTGCCGGACCTGTGCCCCGTCCAGATTTTGTGCCAGAGCCCGCCGTCGCGCGCCACCTCCACGGAGGCGTAGGCCCCCTCGTCCAGCGTGAGGCGCAGGAGGAGCTTGGAGTAGGTTTTGCGGTTATGCACCGTCTCGGTGAAGGGGTTTAGCTCCGCGTACCACGGGACGCGCTCGCCGCCGCCTCCCTCCGGCAGGAGAATCTCCCCGCCCTCGGTGAGCATGTAGACCGCCCCGTCAAGCTCCGCGAACTGCACGGCGGCGGTGTCGTCCTCCCGCAGCCAGAGGCCGCGGCGGGTGTCGTAGACAAAGAGGTGGGTCGCGTCCTCCGTGTCGCGCATGGACAGGTAGTAGCGCCAGCCGTCCGCGCCGCCGACCGCCGCGCGGTACCGCCGGGTGCCGAAGGCGTTGGAGATGAGCTGCGGCCGCCCGCCAGAGTAGGCGTACACCCCCGCCTGCCCCTTGTAATAGAGCACCTCGTTGATGATTTGCAGGCTCTTGTCGCTCCCCGCCTGCACCCCCGCGATATCGTAGGTGTAGAGGCAGAAATCCGACGGCGCGGTGCCGAGGAGCTTATGCAGGACGTTCTCCTTCCAGCACAGGAGGGAGTCGGAGTAGCGGCAGATGGCGGTAAAGTCCATGTCGGTGCCCACCTCAACGGCGTAGCTGTCGTCGGAGAGCCCGTCAAAGACGTTAAAGTTCTCCGCCCGCCCCTGCATGGAGCCGTAGAGGGTCTTGTCCCCCACGCCCCAGAGGCGGTTGTTCCACTCGCAGATGAAGTCGAGGTCGGGCACCTCCCGCGCGACCGTGACGCACGCCTCGTCTATCCCCTCCACGAAGATGTTGCTGTCGAAGGTGATCGTCTCCTCCGACAGGTCACGGATGACGGCGACCTTGTTGTTGTCCTCCTCCGTCGCGCCCGAGATGGTGACGCCGTCGCCGATGGAGAAGAGGTCCGTGAGTGTCTCATTTTCCTGACTCGCGTCGTAGACGATGTAGCGCAGGCGGAAGACCTGCTGCGTGTCGGTGTCGTTGGTCATCTCCCACGACGTGATTTTGGCATAGTACCCCGCGGTGTTGAAGTTCTCGATCACGCCGGATGCGCTGGTCGTAACCGCCCTGCGCTGGAGGTAGCCCTCCGGATCGAGAATGGAGTATTTCCCGACGAATTCCGCCGCGTTGTCGCGGCCGGAGACGTAGACGGGGGTGGTTTTCGGCTCCGTCGTCTTCCACGTCCCCGCCGTCCGGTCGAAGGTGACGGAGTCGTACACCCTGTAATAGTACTTGTAGTTGCTGGAAGCCTGGTTTGCCACCTTTTCCCCCTGCTCGCCGAGCGACGGGTTGCAGCTGATGGTGAGGGTGCCATCGGTAAACGTCGCGCTCCCCGGAAGCGCCGTGACACGCGCGTCCAGCGTACCCCAGACGGGGTTTTCGGGGTCGGCTAAGTTGAGGTACTTCTTATCCGGCCAGATGCACAGCTTTTTGCCCACTACGGCAAACTGCTTTTCCCCCATGTCAACGTACCCCATCTCCTCGCCGCCGTAGTAGAACACCCCGTCGTCGATGACACAGAGCTTGTCGAAGGCGTAGATGGCGCAGGGCGCGGTGAGGGTGATTGCGCCGTACTGCCCGCGCCCCGCCCGCGTGCTCAGCACCGGCCAGCGGACGGAGGAGAGTCCCGCGCTGTCGCGCAGCGTCCCCTCCGCCGCGCCGTCGGTGAAGTCCAGGCCGGAAAATTCCACGTTCTGCCGGCGGTACAGCCCGCCCGTGTCGGCGCGTTTGCTTAGCTTCATACAACCAGCTCCCAGCCGTAGACGCCGGGTGCCCAGACGTTGCTGTCGATGGTGGAGCGGTATTGCTGCCCGTCATACGAAACCACGTCGCCCGCCTGATACGCGTCGTGCGCGCCGGTGGGCTGCACCCAGACGCTCGTCCCGTCCTCCGTAAAACCGATGGACGTGAACAGGGATGCGGCCGCCTCCGGCGTCCAATCTGCCTGGCTGCTGTGCGCCTGCGCCACGCGGTAGAGCCGTGCCTCGCCGTCCGCGGTCTCGCCGTAGCGGACAATATCCCCCGCGCTGTACGCCTGCCCCGCCGACCACAGCGGGTAGAGGCTCGCCACCTCCTGCATGGTGCCCTCATCCGTGAGGGTATTCGCAAACAGCTCCAACGCCCGGCGCAGCTCCCGCGCCGCCTGCTTTCTATCCATCCTCCGTCACCCCCAGTAAAATATCCAGCAACGCGTCGAGCGTCGGCTCCTCCGCGGCGGCGTCCGCTTCCCGCGCCGCGAGATACGACGCGCGCGCCGCGTCGTTTGCCGTCATCGCAGTGACCTGCCCGGCATCGTCCACCGCCAGCTTCACAAATCCCATGCTCTCGTAAAATACGGTCAGATCCATATCGTCTACCACGGCGTAACCCTCCGGCGGGGTCTCCCCCTGCCACGTCTGGATCGCGGGGCGCGCGCCGCTTTCATTGGCCGCGATTTGAATAATATTCATTCTGCTCCTCCTTACCCGATTGCAACATAATAATACACTTCCCCGCTGTAGTTATACTGCACGTTCGCCGTATTGGTCGCATACCAGGATACGCTGCCGGTCCCCCAGGTTAAGTAGTTGGTATACGAGCCGGACGACCCGGACACGCCAAGCCCGCTGCCGTAGAGCCAGCAATACCCGCCTGCACCGGCTAACGTCTGGGCCGTAATGATCACTGCCTTGGGTGTAAACCCAAAGGTCAGGCTATTGGGGTTGCTCGCGCCATACGTCCCTGTCCCCGTGTAGGTTCCGGCAGCCCACAGCACACCGATTGGATTGAGCAGCACCCACTGGCTGCCGTTAAACTGGAAAAAGTGCGTGCCTGCGGCCAGAGCGCCGGTCACGGGATAGGTGCTTGTATGGTGGTCATAGATCGCCGCCGCGCCGGTACTGTTGACGTTGAGCGTGGGGCTTGCCGCTGTGTTTGCGTAGGTAAACTTTATTCCGACAACCGCCCCCGTCTGCCGCACAAAGCCGGATAACGTCCCCACCTTTGCGGCTGTCGCCGCCGCCGTGCTGCAGGTTCCGTACCCGCGCCCCAGCGCGAGCGCGGCATTCAGCGCGGACGTTTGCCCCGTGCCGCCGTATGCGATCGTCAGCGGGCCGCCGACAATTTGTCCGGCGTCTATGTTATTGAACCTCATATCCAGGTCGGTACGCAGCTCCTCGCACCGCAAGTCGCACGTCTCCACCGACGGCGCGCCCACCTGAGCGGCGGTGACATAATGAGGATTATCGCGGTTGATTGAGTGGGTTGTTATCGCCTGCTTTACCGGGGTGATCAGCGTTTCTGCGGTACCCGCCGGGTCAGCCCCCGTCTGTTCGGCGGTGACGGCGTGGGGATTGCTTGTATTGCCGGTGTGGGCGGTCAGATTTGCCTGCACCGCCGCTGCGCTCCCCTCCGTGTCCGCCCCCACCATGGCGGCGGTGTAGTCGCCGCTCTCAGCGCTCACCGCGCCGCCGCGCCCGTTGAAGCTGGTCACGCCGCCGCCCGCCGCCTGCGCGGCGCATTCGCTCCAGTATTTGGCGTTATCCCTGTCCTCCTCGTCGCGCGTCCCGGTGCCGCCCACCGCCCAGCTCCGCGCCGTGATCTCGGCCTGCTCCGCGGCGGTGCGCGCGGCGGCGGACGCCGCGCTGTCCGCGCCCGTCAGTACCGCCGCCGTCTGCGCCGACTGCGCCGCCGTCTCCGCCGCCGTGCGGGACGCCTGCGCGGATGCGGCGTCCGTTTCTGTCTGCACGGCATAGGCCGCCGCCGCTGCCTGTGCATCGCTCGCCTGCGTCATGGCGCTCTGCGCCGTCTGCGCGTCCTGCGCGGCGGTCGCCGCGGACGACTGTGCCGCAAGGGCGCTGCCGACAGCGCCGGTCTGCGCGCTCGCCGCGCTCGCCGCCGAAGCCGCCGCCGCCGTCGCGGACGCGGCCGCAGCCGTGGCATAGCCCTGCGCCCCCGCCATGGCGTCCTCCGCGCCGAGCTGCGCTTCCTCCGCCCTGTCCGCGTCCTCCTGCGCCGACGTAGCCGATGCCGCCGCCTGTGTACCGGCGGCAATGCCCTCCTCCAGCGTCGCTTTGAGCGCCTCGATCTGCGCCTGAATCTGCTCGGCCTGCGTCGCCTCGATCACCTCCACCGTGTCGGAGGCGAATTGCGACGGCAGGACCGTGAGGGTGGTCGACGCGGTCATCAGCACCTGCGACACCGTCTCGCCGTCCGACGCGAGCTCCACCCCGCGCACCGTGACCGTCATCTCTCCCGCCTTTGCCAGCGGCGCTGCCGGGATATCGACGTAATAGGTCTCCTCCCCGGCCTTCTTTTTCTCCAGCGAGACGAGCTTTGTGACGGCATTTTGCCCCTCCGCATCTGTAAAGCAGATCTGCTTGACAATATTCTCCGCCCAGTCTGTCCCGAAGCGTAATTTTAACGTGGCGGCATGCGCCGCCCCCGCCGCCCCCGCGACCGAGCTGCCGCGTTTGATGTATGCGCCGGAAATGTCCAGCACAATGAGCTTGCTCATTCATTGGCCTCCCTTCTCCTTATTCCTTTATGTCCTGAACTGCCCCAATACCGCGGGGCAGTCGCGGCGGCGCAGATAGCGCCGGTAGCCCCCGAGCGCGTCGTTAAAGACCTCCTGCATGGCGTTGTACTCCGTGAGCTCGCCGAGCGCTTCGTGGATCAGGGCGAGCAGGTATACGTCATAAATCTCGTCCCACGGGTTGGGGATGCGCAGTACCTTGTCCGTGTCCTCCGGCCATGCGTAGCCGTCCGGCACTTCCTCAGTCAGCGTCTCCGCCGCGAGCTGTCCGTCGAGGGCGGAGAGCCAGCGGCATTTGTCGGTCTCTGAAATCAGGTTCGGGATGATCGCGTCCACGCGGGCGATGACTTCTCCTAAAGTTGACATAGGTTTTCCTCCTTTGTTGTTGGTTGATGCTTCTTATGATAGGGGTTCCCCTTGCCCTTTGCGGGCTTGCCCCCTTGTTTCGCCTGCGCGGCGGGCGCACCCCTTTCCACGTGGAAAGGGGTGGGAAAGACGGTCGGGGGAAGTGTCCCCCGACACCCCCTCAA
>JAJQEJ010000039.1 GCA_021201735.1 Oscillospiraceae bacterium
AACATGCCGAACCGCCATTGCTGCTTAACCTGAATGGCGGTTCTTTGACAGCCTGCGCCACAGCAAATACCCCCGCCTTTCGGCGGGGGTATTTGCTGTGGCTTTTGTCACCCTTCTATTTCTGCATTTTGCGCATGATTCGCTGCTTTTATTGGATATTAGTATCAGTTCCCTGATCATGTATGATATAGTACTGCCCCGTGGCCTCGTCGTAGTAGACGGTGCCGAGCTTTGCCATGCCTTCGCCGTCCACCTGCTGCGTCACATCGTCCGCCTCTTGTATCGCGTCGCTTTCGATTGGTAAGGCGTCTTCGGTGTCGACGCTGGTGGGCTGCTCCTCCTCGGTTGTATACGCCAGTGTGCCGATATCCAGATTGAAGTTCATGACGAGCGCGAGCATGATTCCGACGGCAAGGACGAGCATGACGTCTGCCAGATTGGCAACACCGTCCATCGGGTTAACAGATTCCTCCGTACCCCCCGCACTGAGCTTTTTGCTCAGCAATCTCTGCATCGCAGGTCACCTCCTGTTCCTCCTTGAGTAGTTCGAGCACACAGCTTGCCAGAGCCTCAAGCGTCGACATATAGTCCTTATACCACGCCCGCCGGACGGTCGAAATGACCGTTGCCACGGCGGCAGCCAGCAGCCCTGCAATCGTGGTGTCAAACGCGGTAAGCAGAGAGGAGGAGAGCGTAAAGGTATCTCCCTGCCCAAGCGCGATGATGCCGGGGCCAAGCGGGATGAGGGTACCCAGAAGGCCGAACATCGGCCCGAGTCGCGCCACAAGCTCTGAAAACCGCAACACCCTGTCATAGCGGGCCTGCTCCTGTTCAATCAGCCGGATGGCGAGGGCCTCTCGCATGGTGGCGTCAAACTTCGGGTGCCGGGTCAGCTCAAGCAGCGCCTCCTTCTGGCGCCCCAGCAGGCCGCTCTGCGTGATCACATCCTGCAATGGATTGTCGCCTGCCTGCATCTCATCGAGGAGCTTTGGCAGCTCCACCTTCAGGTGGCGGCGCTCGGTAATCCATTCCGCGATCAGCCAGCCGAGCAGTACGACGGCGGCGAGGATCAGGATAATGAGAATGACCACCACAGGCGTTTCCAGCCTTTCAGATACCGCCCTGAGAATATCGCTCACGGCAAAGGTCTCTTCCGTTGTTGTCGCGGGCATATGCATCACTCCAATCTGATACTTTATTTAAACTTCATTTTTCGTCGATAACTGAGTATCTCATAACCAAAGCCGAGGGCAAAGAACACGATCAAAACGGTAAAGACAAGTCTTGCAAAGCTTTTTGGACTTGACAGGACAATCAGCTGCTCCGCGTCGCCGTCCATCCCCTCTTTTCGCGCATTGACGAGGGCTCCGTCGCCATCGTTTTCGATATAGTCGTGGTTCAGGATGCTGTTGACCCACTCTGCATACTCGTCCTGCTCCATCAGCTCGGACGAGAGGATATATACGCCGCTGTTGTTTTCGGAAAACTGCACCTCATTGGTCTGGTCGGCGGTCGCTGCCGCCGTCTCCGCGGCGTTTGCGTCCGCTGTTCCGCCGTCGTTCTCCCCTGCGCCGGAGGTCTGCCCGCTGCCGCTATCCGCGGTGGCGGAGCCGCCTCCGGTGGTGGACACCTCGTTGCCGTTCACCTTCACGGTTGCCGACACGGAGGAGCCCTGAAACGACGCCGTGACAACCGCCTCTCCCTCGCCCTTGACTGTGAGGTTGCCGTAATTATCCACGTCGACAACGCTTGTGTTATTAGAACTCCACTTCAGGTTATCCTTCACATACTGGTCGAGCAGGCTGTCCTCGGCGGTGACGTTGACCGTCATGCGGAAGCTGCTGCCGACCTTGAGCGAAATATTCGTCTCGGATGTACTCAGCTTCGGCGTGCCTGAAAAGGTGATGAGCAGCTTGTAGACATATTTCGCGGCGGAGCTGGTGTTCGCCTCGGTCGGGGAAAGCTGGCCGAAGAACAGGTGGAAACGGCTTATGGGGGAAAACATGGAGCTGTCATACAGCTTTTCAAACTCGCTGCCCACGCTGTCCCACTGCGTATAATCCTCCAGCGCCAGCATCGGCTCGACGCGGACAGCACCGTCTGTAATATCACCGCCATTATAGGCGTAGGGGCCATTTGCTTCATCGGCGGCAAGATTTGGGAAATAATAGCGCGGCGCGTCAAACAGGGATTCCTTCGTAAACGTGCGGTAAGCGCCGATAGTCTGATCCTTCGTGAAGAAGTCAATGTTGGCAATGGAGCCGAAATCAACACCCGCATACTCCAGCAGATCGCGGATGCTGAAGCCACGCGCGGCGACCAGATAGGTCCTGCTGCCGCTATAGTAGGAGTAGACATTTTCATATGTACTCAGCGCGCCGCCGTACTGGTCGTCGAGCTCCTGCCAGGTGTAGGTGGCCTTTTCGACATATTGATCCTCATCCCAGCCGAAATAGCCGATGTACACGCCAATCGTGTCCGTGACGGCCCCGGCGGCCTGCACCGAACCGGTCGGGAGAAGGGGCAGAAAGAACAGAAGACACAGCACCGCACACAGAGAGGAAACGAGTCTTTTCATAGGTCGGCATCTTTCAGTGTCGAGTTTGCCAGCATGGACTGCGCCTCCTCAATCGTGAGATCGTAATTCCAGAACAGCCGGTAGATGCGCTGTGCCACTTCGACCATGTCGTAGTCATACACCTCCGGGTACACCAGGTTACCCAGCCACCAAACGCCGATGGACATGTTGATGGAGGGCGGATTGGACATCCAGTTGTACGGCAGATACGGGGTTTCATAATACGTCCCGTTTTGGATTGCCTTGACATCAGACCACGCCGCCATGTCCGAAACCGTGCTGTAAACGCTGCCTGAAGTAAATACAATCACGTCGGGATTGTATTGATAGAGCTGTTCCATATCAATTGTGTTTCCGCCGCTCTGATTGCTGACCGCATCAAGGACAATGGCATTGTCCACGCCGACAATATCCAGCACCAGCGTCTGCACGGAGCCAAAGGCGTTGACGTTGAGCCCCGTGGTACCGGTGGTATACATGACGCTTTTTCGCTCTGCTTCCGGGATTTTGGCCGAATTCTCCTCCGCCATTGCCATTGTCTCATCGAGGAAGGAGGCAATCTCCTCCGCCCGCTCCTCCAGTCCGAGCAGTTCGCCCATGCTGCGGTAGGCGTCGGCGATATGATAGAGATCGGCGTTGATAAAGACGGTTGCAATCCCGGTCGTCTTCTGCAGGGCGTCCATATCCGCGTCGATGTTCTCCTTTGGGTCGCCCAGATCGATGATAATCTGCGGACTCGCTTCAATCAGCGATTCCAGATTGATGGTACTTTTGGCACCGTAAAGCTGCCCTGTCGTCGGCAGATTCAGCAGCCGCTCCGGCAGATATTTGTACTGCGCGCTGGATGGCGTGCTGCTCACGCAGACCATATACTCCGGGCAAAGGGTGGCCAGAATCATCGTGGCCACCGCGCCGCTTGGCGCAACCCGCGTGATGTCCTTCGGCACCTCGACCGTCCGATCTGCGCTATCGGTAAACATGACCGTCTCAATGTCGCTGCTGTACTGCACCGGTGTGCTGCAGGAGACAAGGCTGAGCATCAGCGCGCATACAACAAGCAGAGAAATTTTCTTTATCCGCATAACAAAAACCTCACAACATGAATTAAATGTTATAGAGCGCGCCCCTCCATGCGGGGCAAAGCGTGTAACTTTGCTCAACTGTAACACAATTAATTGTCGATTGTCAATAGCGATGAATCCGGCAGAAATGATTGACAGGTTTCGGCAAATCGGTTATGATAATGCTGTTTTTTATTACATTGCAGTTATGGGAGGCGAATGGATGAAGCGGCTGGAACGGTCAGAGGAAGACAATTATAAATTTAAATTCATCGTGCTCATCGTCATTTTTATCGCGGTGTTTTTCGGCTCATTTATTTTGGGTCGCTACGCAATCGGACTTGTCGATCTAATCAAAATTCTGGTCAATTGGTTCCTGGTGCATATCGGTGATCTATTCGGTCAGTCCTTTGGTCTGACCCAAACATGGTCGAGTGAGGCCGCGACCATTGCCGTCAACGTCCGCCTCCCGCGGGTGATCGCGGCTGGGGCAATCGGCGCGGCCCTCTCAACGGCGGGTGCATCATATCAGGGGATGTTCCGCAACCCCATGGTCTCGCCGGATATTCTGGGCGCGTCTACAGGGGCGGGGTTCGGTGCCGCGCTCGGAATTTTTATGGGCATGCACTATGTCGGCATTACCGTTTTGTCGTTTTGTTGCGGGCTGCTTGCCGTGTTTCTGGCCTACATTGTCAGCCGTGTGAGCAGGATTAATACCATCCTGTCCATGGTGCTCGCGGGGATTATGGTCAGTTCCCTCTTTTCCGCCGGGACGTCCTTCATCAAGCTGGTTGCGGATACCGAAAACACCCTGCCGGCGATTACATACTGGCTGATGGGTTCGCTGAGCTCTATCCGCGGCAACGACACACTGTTTGTGTGCATTGTAGTCATCGCCGGCATCATCCCGCTCTTTCTGCTCCGGTGGCGCATTAACATTCTGACCGTCAGCGAGGATGAGGCGAAAAGCCTCGGCATCAACACCGGCCGTCTGCGCTTTATTGTGATTATCTGCGCGACGCTCATCACCGCCGCTGCGGTATCGGTCAGTGGTATCATCGGCTGGGTCGGGCTTGTCATCCCGCACTTCTGCCGGATGATCTTCGGGTATGACTACCGCAAGCTGATCCCCGCGTCTATCCTGCTCGGCGGTGCCTTTCTCATTGCAGTGGATGATCTGGCGAGAACGGTGACGACGAACGAGATCCCCCTCGGTGTGCTCACCGCCTTCGTCGGCGCGCCGCTGTTCATCTGGCTGATCCTGAGAGGGGGTGCCGCGCGTGAAAATTGAGGCAAAGGGGGTGGACTTCTCCTACAGGGAGCATCCCGTGCTGCACGGGCTGGATTTTGCAGCCGACGCGGGCGACGTTGTGGCGGTACTCGGCCCGAACGGGGTCGGCAAGAGCACCCTCTTTCGCTGCCTGCTTGGCTTTTTGCAGCCGCAGAAGGGGGAAATCCTGATCGGCGGCAGGGACATCCGCACCATGACCAGTGTCGAGACCGCGCGCCACATCGCCTATATTCCACAGACGGTGTCGCCTGTGTTTAATTACACCGTACAGGACACGGTGCTTATGGGGCTGACCAATCAGCTTGGCACCTTCCAGTCGCCCAAGCAGAAGGATGTGGAAAAGGTGCTCGAGGTGCTTGAGAGTCTCGGCATCGCCCATCTGCGCTACCGGGGCTGTGAGCAGATTTCCGGCGGGGAGCGGCAGCTGACACTGCTGGCGCGGGCGCTGGTGCAGGACGCGGAGGTGCTGGTGATGGACGAGCCGACGGCCAATCTGGACTACGGCAACAGCTGGCGGGTGATGGAGCGCGTTGCCGCACTGGCGGGCAGCGGCTACACGGTAATTTTCTCCTCCCATGACCCGAATCAGGCCTTTCTCCACGCCAATCAGGTGCTCGTGGTCAAGGACGGAAGGGTGCTCGCCGCCGGGCCACCCGGTGAGGTACTCTCCGAGGAGGTGCTCTCCGAACTCTACAACATCAGGGTACTGATCCGCAGTGTGCCCTATCTTGGCGGCGAGGCGCTGGTCTCCCTGCCCGGCGGCCCCCTCCCGTAAATGGAGATATCCAGCCACGACCGCACGAATATGGACGGAAGCCTTTTTTAAAATGAAGGAAAATTGGCCGAACTTCGGGCGCTGTTAGATGAGCGGTGTGATATGACATTCTGCGGGTGTTCCGGGCAATCAGTTTAATTGCTATAACAAAATTCTACAGGCCGCGCAGGAGATATTCGGGTTTCATTACCCTTTGCTGCCTTCTAGCGCAGCGGAAAGGTATAGTCATCACCATGCAAGAAAACTTCGACCCTATCCGCTATGCTGTCATTGCGGAGAAGAACAAGCGGGAAATCGTCCTTCTGCGCGGCATGGGATGCGTCTGGCGACGGTGCCGCTTTTGCGATTATCATCTCGACCGCGGCGGCAATCCGACGGAAAACTACCGGATGAACAGGGCCGTACTGGGTCAGGTCACCGGCGCATACGGCACGCTGGAGGTGATCAACTCCGGCTCTTTCCCCGAACTGGACGACGATACCATGGAAACAATTGAACACCTCTGCGCGGCGCGGCGCATCCACACGCTGCATGTGGAATGCCACTGGCTCCATCGCGCGCAGTTACCCGCGCTGCGCGCGCGCTTTGGCGCAATCGGGGTGACCGTACAGGTGAAGACCGGGGTTGAGACCTTTGACGCGCTGTTTCGTGAAAGCTACCTCGACAAGGGCATTGAGACCGATGACCCGGCGGAAATCGCACGCTGGTTTGACGAATGCTGCCTGCTGCAGGGGTTGCCCGGACAGACCGCAAACAGTATGCAGGCAGACATTGAGACAGGGCTTGCCCACTTTAAACGGGTATGTGTCAATCTCATGCAGGAAAACAGTACCCCCATCCACCCCGACCCCACGGTGACGGCTACCTTTATAAGAGAAGTTTACCCGCTCTACCGCGATCACCCGCGGGTGGATATCCTGCTATCCAACACTGATTTTGGCGTGGGAGGTGAAAAAGGCCATGCCGAATGAAGTCATTTTGATCCTCATGCTCTTTGCCACCTATGCGCTTGTCCTCCTGTCCCTTGTCCTCTTCGGCGCAAAAGGGCTGCTCTGCTGGACGGTTATCGCTACAATTGCGGCGAATATTGAAGTACTCATTTTGGTGGACGCATTCGGCATGTCCATGACGCTCGGCAACATTCTCTTTGCCTCCACCTTTCTGGTCACCGATATATTGAGCGAACTATACGGGCGTAAGGAGGCAAACCGTGCGGTCAATATCGGCATTTTCGCGTCTCTTTGCTTCATCTTTCTCACCCAGTCCTGGTTTTGGTACACGCCGAACAGCAGCGACCTCATGAGCGAGAGCATCTATGCCGTATTTTCCACCACGCCGCGCATGATGCTCGTCGGCATCGCGGTCTACGCCGTTGTGCAGCGGTTTGACGTCTGGGCGTACCACGCATGGTGGAAATTTACCGAGAAACGCTTTGGCGATCAGCGACGCTTCCTCTTCCTGCGCAACAACGCCTCCACCCTCGTCAGCCAGCTGCTCAATACGGTGCTGTTCACCTTCGGTGCGTTTTGGGGGACCTATGACGGACACACCCTGCTCTCCATCTGCATTTCCAGCTATGTTATATTCTTCTTTACGAGCCTGCTGGATACACCGTTCATCTACTGGGCGCGCCGTTTCTCCGAAAAGGGGTGGATACGCGACGGAATATTGGAAAAATAATTCCGCACCCTGTTTTCCCTTCGTTTCGTCGGACAAATACTGTAAAATGCACCTGCTTCACCCCCTGTTTTTTCGGTTTATTGATTGCATTTTGTGCTGCCGCATGCTATACTTGGTGCAATCTTAAGAACTTCCGAAGCAACTGTAGTATTTTAAAAAGCACCTTCCAAGAAGATGCAGGATGCTGTAGGTTCCCTGCCGGTTGGCGCTGTCCGATTTCGGCCAGCGCCTCTTGTGTTTAAATACAAAGGAGACTACCCTGTGAAGCTGATTGAAACAAAAGAGGCCGTCGGCCACGTGCTCTGCCATGATCTTACGCAAATTATCATCGGGCAGACCAAGGACGCGCGGTTCCGCAAGGGGCACATTGTCGCCCCGGAGGATATTCCCGTGCTGCTGTCCATGGGCAAGGAGCATCTATATGTCTGGGAGCGGCAGGAGGGCATGCTGCATGAGGACGACGCGGCTGAGCACCTGCGTGCCCTGTGCCAGAACGACAACATGCATCCGACCCCCGTCAAGGAGGGGAAGATCGAACTGATTGCCGACTGCGACGGTTTGTTTCAGGTCGACGTAGCGCGCCTGAACGCGGTCAATGGAGAAGACGACGTCATGATCGCGACGCGCCACACCAACACGGTGGTTGCCAAAGGGGACAAGCTGGCCGGTACCCGTATTATCCCCCTGGTCATCTCCGAAGAGAAGCTGCGCGCCATTGAGGCGCGGGCCGGGGACACACCGCTGCTTTCCCTGACGCCGTGGAAACGGAAAACCTGCGGGCTGGTGACCACCGGTAGCGAGGTCTCCTCCGGACTGATTGAGGACACCTTCACCCCCGTTTTGAAAGAGAAGCTCGCAGGGTTCGGCATCTCCGTCATCGCGCAGCACACCCCCGGCGACGAATCGGCGCGCATCACTGCCGCCATACATGACCTGCACACAAAGGGCGCGGAGATCATCCTCTGTACGGGCGGCATGAGCGTCGATCCTGATGACCGCACCCCCGCTGCCATCAGAACCGCGGGCGTCCACATCGTCTCCTACGGTGCGCCGGTGCTCCCGGGTGCGATGTTCCTGCTCAGTTATTTTGACGACGGCACACCGGTGCTCGGATTGCCGGGTTGCGTGATGTATGCCAAAGCCACCATTTTTGATCTTGTCCTCCCCCGTGTCGCGGCAGACCTGCCCGTCACCCGCGCCGATCTGCGGGCGCTGGGGCACGGCGGTCTCTGCCTCGGCTGCCCGGAATGCCATTACCCCATCTGCCCGTTCGGGAAGGGATAGCCGCTTTTGTTTTATATAGATGAAAGGATGGTTCCATAGATATGATAAATGGAATTGAACTGGAAGACGCCATCGCATTGATGGCACAACATATAACGCCGCTTGGCACAGAGAAAGTAAACCTCTTTCAGTCCCTTGGCCGTACCCTTGCCTATGATATCACAGCGCCCATGCCGCAGCCCCCGTTTGACCGCTCCCCCCTCGACGGCTATGCTCTGCGCGCTGAGGACATCGCGGGCGCTTCCAAGGAGCATCCCGTCACCCTGACCGTTGTGGACACCATATACGCCGGTGACGTACCGATGATCCCCGTCAAGGAGGGGCAGGCGGTACGTATTATGACCGGTTCCATGCTCCCCCCCGGCTGCAACTGCGTGCTGATGCAGGAAGAGACCGATATGGGTAACCCGGACGTGGCCATCTACAGTTCGCTCAAGCCGTATGCCAATTACTGCTACCGCGGCGAGGACTATCGGTTCGGCGATCTGCTGATACCTGCCGGTGCCCGCATCAACGCCGCCGCGATCGGCGTGCTATCGAGCGCCGGTATCGTGGAGAATATTGCGGTCCTGCGGCGGCCCTCCATCGCCGTTCTATCCACCGGGGACGAGGTGGTCATCCCCGGGACGGGTGTCGAGCTTCCGGCGGGTAAAATCTATGGCTCCAATGCGAATATGATCGCCGCGCGGCTATGCGAACTCGGTTTTGCTGAGGTCCGCATTGAGCACGCCGGGGATAACGCAGACCTTGTCTCCAGTGCCATCCGCCAGCTCGCGGTCAAAAGCGAGGTTGTCATCACCACAGGCGGCGTCTCTGTGGGCGCAAAGGATATTTTACACGACGCCATTGAGCTGCTGCATGCGGAAAAGCTATTCTGGCATGTCAAAATGAAGCCGGGTACCCCCGCCATCTTCTCCCTGTACGGCAACGTGCCGTTGCTCTCCCTATCCGGCAATCCCTTTGCCGCGGCGGCGACCTTCGAGCTGCTCGCCCGGCCTCTCCTCTCCGCCATGACGGACGAGGACTGGCTCTATCCACGGCAGATAGCAGGGGTTGTTCAGACTCCCTTTCCCAAGGAGAGCAGGGGACGACGCTTTATCCGCGGGCGTATTGCAAATGGAAAGGTGTTCTTGCCGGATGAGCACTCTTCCGGCTCGCTCTCGAGTATGGTCGGCTGCAACTGCCTGGTCGATCTGCCCGCCGGCACCCCGCCGCTCGTGGGCGGCGAGCAGGTCAACGTGTGGAAGCTGTAGGGGGTGAACTGTATGGAACCGAAATTCAACCATTTTGATGAGGCCGGTAACGCCGTCATGGTCGACGTGTCCAACAAATCCCCCACCCACCGGGTTGCCGTGGCACGGGGTACCATCAAAGTTTCCCGCGCAGTCCTTGACGCCATCACCGGAAACACCGCCGCGAAAGGCGATGTGCTTGGCGTGGCGCGCGTCGCGGGCATTATGGGGACGAAGCGGACGTCGGAGCTCATTCCCCTCTGCCACCCGCTGATGCTCTCGAACGTCACCATCGAATGGACGGTTTTGGAGGATGACTGTGCCGTGCAGTGTGAGTGTACCGCGAAACTCGACGGAAAAACCGGCGTGGAGATGGAGGCGCTCACCGGTGTCTCGGTCGCACTGCTCACCGTTTACGATATGTGCAAGGCCATAGATAAGACGATGGAAATCGACGCAATCCATCTCGTCCATAAGGAAGGCGGGAAATCCGGTGTGTTCGACAACCCCAACACATAGCCCTTTAGTTGTGGCGATCAGCGGGATCAAAAATTCCGGCAAAACCACGCTGATTACTGCCCTGCTCCCCCGCCTCGCAGGATATGGCCTGCGTGTCGCGGTCATTAAGCACGACGGGCACAGCTTTGTGCCGGAAATCCCGCATACTGACACCGCAAAGCATCTTGAGGCGGGCGCCATCGGCACCGCCGTGGTGGATAGGGAAAAGTGCAAAGTAGTGCGCTACGGCAGCTTTACAGAGGAGAATCTCATCCCCCTCTTCCCCGACGCCGACCTGATTTTGCTGGAGGGCTTTAAGCACTCCAGCTGGCCGAAGGTCGAGGTGGTGCGCGCGGGCAACTCCGCCGAGCCGGTCTGTGACGTGGATACCCTGCTCGCGCTTGTGACCGACTTGCCCCTTGCCATACCCGGAATTCCCACACTGCCGCAGGACGATTCCGCCGCCTTGGCGGCACTGCTGGCAGACTATGTAAAAGGACGTGCCCCGCATGTTGGATAACCACAACCGCAATATTGACTACCTGCGCATCTCCGTGACCGACCGGTGCAACCTGCGCTGCACCTACTGCATGCCGCCGGAGGGCGTCGGGTGGATCCCGCACAGCGCCATCCTGACGGTAGCGGAGATGATCCGCCTGTCCCGCCTCTTTGCGGAAATGGGCTTTCGGCGCATCCGGCTGACCGGCGGCGAGCCGCTTGTCCGCAAGGGTGTGGCGCAGATTGTGCGGGGGATCAAGGGCATCCCCGGCATAGAAAAGGTC
Organism: Oscillospiraceae bacterium; assembly: GCA_021201735.1. GTDB lineage: Bacteria > Bacillota > Clostridia > Oscillospirales > Oscillospiraceae > JAJQEJ01. The sequence continues at coordinate 11,182 of JAJQEJ010000039.1, forward strand.
ACCCTCACCACCAACGGTGTTTTACTGGCCGAGCAGCTCCCCGCGCTCCTTGACGCGGGGCTCGACGGCGTGAATATCAGCCTTGATACACTCGACCGGGCGCAGTTTGCCGCCATTGCGCGGCGTGACGAGCTCCACCGGGCGCTTGCCGGAATCCACGCCGCGCTTGCGGTGCCCGGCTTTAATATAAAGCTCAACTGCGTACCGAGTGGGGAAAATGACGCACAGCTCGTCCCCATCGCCGCGCTCGCCAAGGATCATAACGTCGCCGTGCGTTTTATTGAGATGATGCCTATCGGCCTCGGCGGCACCCAACATCGCAGAACGCAGGCGGAGGTGCTCGCCATGCTGGAGGAGTCCTTTGGCGGCGCAATAGCGTGTCAGCAGCCGGACGGCGGAGGCCCAGGCGAGTACGTCACCTTCGCGGGCTTTCAGGGCAAGGTCGGCTTTATCAGCGCCATGACCCACAAGTTTTGCCACAACTGCAACCGCGTGCGCCTGAGCGCGACGGGATTTCTGAAAACCTGCCTGCAATATGAGACGGGCGCGGATTTGAAAGCGCTCCTCAATGCGGGCGCGAGCGACGATACACTGCGCGCCGCCATTGCACAGGCAATCGCCCAAAAGCCCGCCTCCCATCACTTTTCCGAGCACAGAGAAACCGAGGGTGAAACGCGCAATATGCACCAAATCGGCGGCTAAATATGTAGCGCCCGCCCGCAGGCGACATTTTCAGAATGAAAATGGAAGGAATGACATAGAAATGGGTAGAATTGTTGCTGTATGCATCAGCGAGAAAAAAGGCACGCAAAAAGAAGACGTAGGGTCCGTCACCCTCACCACCGACTGGGGGATTGAGACCGATGCGCACGCCGGGAAATGGCACCGCCAGGTCTCCCTCCTCTCGCACGAAAAGGTGGAGGAATTCCGCGCGCGCGGTGCCGAGGTGGACAGCGGCGCATTTGGCGAAAATCTGGTTGTGGAGGGATATGATTTTAAAACCCTTCCAATTGGGACAAAATTCAAGTGCAATGATGTTCTTCTGGAACTAACGCAGATCGGAAAAGAATGCCACGCTCACTGCGCCATCTATCAGACGATGGGCGACTGCATCATGCCGCGCGAGGGTGTTTTCACCCGCGTACTGCATGGCGGGACAATCTCAGTGGGCGACGAGCTGACGATTGTGGAGGATGCGCCATGTACAGAGTAGCCGTGATTACCCTGAGCGATTCGGCCTATGCGGGGAGCCGCGCCGATCTAAGCGGCCCTGTCATCGTGGCGGCGGTAGAGGCCGCCGGATACGACGTGGTGCACACCGCGATCCTGCCTGATGAGGAGGCGCAGCTCAAGTCGGCGCTCATCTCTCTGTGTGATGGGAATCAGGCAGACCTCATCTTCACCACGGGCGGCACGGGCTTTTCCCCGCGTGACCGCACACCAGAGGCGACGAGCGCCGCCATTGAGCGCCCCGCCCCCGGCATTGCCGAGGCAATGCGCTACGCATCTCTCGCCATCACCCCGCGCGCCATGCTCTCGCGCGCGACCGCCGGTATCCGGAAGGGCACCCTCATTGTGAATCTCCCCGGCAGCCCCAAAGCGGTGCAGGAATGTCTCGACTATATCCTCCCCTCTTTGGCGCACGGTCTGGAGATATTAAAGGGCGACACTGGTAACTGCGCCCGATAATACGGGAAAGGAGGCATCTGGTTTCGCATACAGAACAGAGAGAAATAGAGCGAAGATCGTGGTCAACCCCCGTCCACAGACACGGCGGACGGACAACAAAACACAAAAAAGGAGTTTAAGCAATGAAAAAAATTCTTTCTCTTCTCTGCGCCTCCGGGATGGCGCTCTCTCTTGCCGCATGTGGTACCGGTGGCACCACCACCTCGCTCCCGCCCAGCGAGTCTCTGCCCGCGACGACGGAGACCGCATCCGCAGAACCGGTGACCCTTGAAGTCTTTGCGGCGGCCTCCCTCACATCGTCGATGGAGCAGATTAAGGCGATGTACAAAGACGTCAACCCGAACGTGACCATCAATTACACCTTTGGCTCCTCCGGGACGCTCGTCACCCAGATCAAAGAGGGTTCCAATGCGGATATCTTTTTCTCCGCCGGAGAGAAGGAGATGAATCAGCTGGATGCCACCAATACTACAGACAATACCGATGGTGCCGATTTTGTCCTGCAGGGCACCCGCTTAAACCTGCTCGCTAACAAGGTCGTCCTGGTCGTTCCGGAAGGTAACCCCGCCGGAATCACCTCCTTTGAGGATCTGGGCACCGACAAGTTGACGCTGCTGGCAGTCGGCAACGCCAACGTGCCGGTCGGCCGCTATGCAGAGCAGGTGCTCACCTCCATGGGCCTGTGGGATCAGCTAAAAAATGACTCCAAGCTCACCTATGGCTCCGATGTCAGTGAGGTTACCTCCTTTGTCTCGGAGGGCGCGGTCGATGCCGGCATTGTCTATCTCACCGACGCGAATAACGCGGGCCTTACCGTTGTCGCAGAGGCGCCCGCCGATTCCCATGAGCCGGTCATTTACCCTGCGGCCGTCCTCAACATCACCCAAAATGAAACAGCTGCAAAGGAATTTCTCGACTACCTCTCCGGCGACGAGGCAACCGCGATCTTTATGGCCGCGGGCTTCACCAAGCCTGTTTAATCTGTAAAACGAATCGGAAAATTGCCCGGGAGCGGTGGAAGCATCCGCCCTCGGGCAATTCTATAACGTTAACATTTACTTATGAATTGAGGGGTATTTTTATGGACTGGTTCCCTCTGCTCAACTCCCTGCGCATCGCGCTGATCTCCACGGTGTTCACCTTTTTTCTCGGGATCCTTTTAGCATACTACGTTGCAAAGCTGCCGCGCTTTTGCAAGGGTGTACTCGATTGCGTCCTTACCCTGCCGCTTGTGCTGCCGCCGACCGTGGTCGGCTTTTTCCTCTTAAAACTGCTCGGCCCGTTCGGCCCTATCGGCTCGCTGTATCTGGAGCTTACGAGCAATAAAATCACCATGACGTGGTACGCCTCTATCTTCGCCGTGATCATCGTCACCTTCCCCCTCATGTACCGGACCGTGCGCGGCGCGTTTGAGGCGTTTGACAAGAACCTTCTCTACGCCGGTAAGACACTCGGGCGCTCCAATACATGGGTATTTTGGCGGGTTTTGATGCCCGGCTGTACGCAGGGACTGATGGCGGGTACCGTACTGGCGTTTGCCCGTGGGCTGGGGGAATACGGCGCGACCAGCATGGTCTCCGGCTATACGCCGGGCCGCACCGCCACCATTTCCACCACGGTCTATCAGCTCTGGCGGGAGGGAAAGGACACCCTGGCCTACCAATGGGTCGCGGTGAACCTCGTCATCTCCTTTGTGGTGCTGGTCGCCATCAACCTCCTTGAGCAGCACCAGCGGCAAAAGCGCCGCGATCTGAACATATTGGAAGCAGGCGCGGCTCAATAACGCCTTTTATGGAGGTCAAATATGCTCCAAATACATATAGAAAAACAGCTGGGGCGGTTTCACCTTGACGTCTCACTGGATGCGCAAAACTGCGTCACGGGCCTGCTCGGCGCATCGGGCTGCGGGAAAAGCATGACCCTTAAATGCATTGCCGGGATCGAGACCCCAGACCACGGCAGCATTGTACTGGACGGGCGGGTGCTGTTTGACAGCAAAAAGCGCATCAATCTCACCCCGCAGGAACGGCGGGTGGGCTACCTGTTCCAAAATTACGCCCTCTTCCCCAACATGACCGTCACGCAGAATATCGCCGCCGGTACGCGGGAGCGGGACAAGTCGGCGCGGCTAGAGAGGGTCGAAACGCTCGTGCAATCATTTTATCTGGATGGCCTGGAGGACAAGCTCCCCCATCAGCTCTCCGGCGGACAGCAGCAGCGCGTCGCCCTCGCCCGGATCCTCGCGGGGGAGCCGAGCATCCTCATGCTCGACGAGCCGTTCTCCGCGCTGGATAGCTACTTAAAGTGGAAAGTGGAACTGGAGCTGATGGATTTACTTACCGCGTTCCCCGGCACCGTCCTACTTGTCACCCATGACCGGGATGAGGTGTACCGCCTCTGCCGTCCTGTCTGTGTGCTAAATGGCGGAAGGTCTGAGCCGATTCAGCCGGTGCGGGATCTCTTTGACGCGCCGCGCACCATGTCCTCCTGCCTGCTCTCCGGCTGCAAAAATTTCTCCCGGGCGCAGGCGCTGTCCGACGGCACTGTCTCCGCGCCCGACTGGGGGGTCACCTTGCGCACCACGCAGCCCGTCGCGCCGGATATTACCCACATCGGATACCGCGCCCACTTTGTCCAGCCCGCAGACGGAGCCGGAGAAAACCGCATCCTCTGCCGCGTGAGCCGTGTGGTGGAGGAGCCATTTGCCACGGTGGTCATGCTCGCCACACCCGGCGGACAGGATGGGTTTTCCCTACTGCGCATGGAGCTGCCAAAGGAGAAGTGGGCAGCACTGCAAAACCCCGCGAAGCTTTATGTCACCCTCCAGCCGGAGCACATTCTGCTGCTTCATGCCTGATTAATGCATTCATGAAAAAAGCGAGACAGCCAGCCCTTTTTCGGGACGGCGGTCTCGCTTTTTTGCATGCCATTCATTTTGCGTATCGTTTCATGAAACCTATTCTATCTGCAGTTCCTAGCGGTTGACACCCGCTACTCCCCCCACAGCAGATTCTTCATCCTCATCCGGCATGTCTTTTATCAGCTCAACATGCGCTGACACACTGCAAGCACTCAGCGTACCGTTGTTGTAGCCCGTAATCGCACCCACGTAGACCACATCTTCAACGTTGAAAATCCCCTTATCTACTTCCACCGCACCTGCAACAGACAGCTTCTTTACTGCGCCCGTTTTGCCGACATAGCCGAACAGCCCTACATAATAGTAGTTACAATTGACTCCTTCGACCACCTTCGGACAGGGAACCAAGGTGCCCAGACTCTGTATGGTGATGATGTGTCCATCGCCATCAAAGCTCCCATTGAAACGGGATTCCGTTGTATCCGTCCGGTTATCGCCGATCGGCAGCCAATTCTCTAACACAATTCCGTCGGTTGTAAGACGATAGTGCGCGTCAAGTGTCCAGCTCTGGTACGGATCCGGATTCTCTTCCCCGCGTCCCACATACCACATCTCCTGCTCATTCCGCACCAGATAGGGAGAAGCCTCTGTGCCGCTGCCTTCAAAGGCAGAATTCGTCACACCGGCGAGCGCAGCCACGGTCTTATCCGTTTCGCCGTCCGACACCAGAACCAGTATGGCAGCCGCCTGACCGAGCGTGATGGGAGCGGTCGGATTCAGCGCGGTTGCATCTTCTTGCTGGAGGCCATCAATATAATCGCACTCCACCATAGCGCTCATCGCATCCTGCGCCCAACCCGAAACAGTGTCCCAGTCGCGATAGGTCTGACCTGCACTGCTATCTGACGGCGTCAGGGTATACGCTCTTGCAAGCATGGTAACCCCCTGCTCGCGTGTCACCTTCTCATTCGGGCAAAACTGGTCTGCATCATATCCCGTGACAATCCCCTGCGCGGAGAGTGTCGTTACCGCCTGGGCGTAGGAAGCGTCTGTGGGTACATCGGCGAACTGACATACGCCATTATCGGACGTCTCTTTTCCCAGTGCGCGCCAGAGCAATGTGGTAAACTCAGCGCGCGAGATTTCGGTGTCCGGCTGCATACTTCCGTCAGAATATCCTTCCAGCCATCCGTCCGTCGCTGCTTCCTGCATATACTTTGCCGCCCAATGGTCCTGCGAATCCACAGTCACTGCCGCCGCCGGGAACATACCGGCAAACATAGATGCGCATAGTAACATAGCTATCCCTGCTTTTTTCACGATGAAAGTCCTCCTCTTATATGTCTGAGCATGTTCGGTTTTATTCGGTAATGCATTTATTATATATTATGGTAAATATTTCGTCAACTATTTTAACCACAAAGCAATATGGAATACGCAGTGAAACAAGGACAAAAAAGCGGGGTAACCGGCCCACTGGGGGACGGCCACCTCGCCTTTTTCATGATGTTCTGCGCGGTAGAATCAGCCGGTCTTGCACGCATACTGCGCGCGCCCTGTCTTATAGAGGTTGCCGCCGTTCGCGTCAATCGCAACGGTGAGTGGCAGGTCACGGATGGTCATACGCTTGACCGATTCACAGCCGAGATCGTCAAAGGCGACCACCTCGACGGTTTTAATGCACTTGGCAATCAGCGCCCCCGCCCCGCCGACGGCGGCAAAGTAACAGGCGTGATTACGCATGATGGCATCCACAACCGCGTCACTGCGCTCCCCCTTCCCGATCATCGCGACCAGCCCGAGATCCAGCAGGCGGGGGGTAAAGGCGTCCATCCGCCCGGATGTCGTGGGACCGCACGCGCCGACCGCCATCCCCTGCTGACCCGGTGTGGGACCCGCGTAGTAGATTATCGCCTCTTGGATGGGAATCGGCAGTGGTTCTCCCTGATCAAGCAGCGCAAAAAAGCGCTGGTGCGCCGCGTCACGCGCGGTATAAATACATCCGCTGAGCAGTACGCGGTCTCCCGCGGTGAGTGTGGGGATCGCCTCTCTCAGGTGGTCCGTGTTTAGTTGATACTCCATAATATAAACCGCCTCCCTTACCGCCCCTGCTCCTTCGGCTTCTCCGGCTCCCGGTAGGGACGTAAAATATTCTTCAGATTGGTATCCTCCGTGCCCATCGTGCCGGAGATGACCTGCAACCGCTCGCGCATTTTCCCAAAATCGCCCGAAATACCTTTGAGCGCCCCATCGAGCTCGGCGCGCAGGCGGTCATACTCCGTCTGCACTTTGTCCGCCCACACGCGCACCTCGGCCTTTGTCTTGCGCACCTGCGCCATGGCCTCTTCCTCAATGGCGCGGGCGCGGCGATGGGCCTCCAGCTCCACCCCGGCGGTACGGTCCTTGACCTGCTCATAGGTCTGCGCGAGCGGCTCAATCTGCGCCACGTGCGCCTCCAGCCCCGTAAGGCGCTCCGTGAGCCGTACAGCATCCTCACGCGCCGTCTCACGCTCCCGCTCCACCTGCTCGAGCGTCTGCCTGCACTGCCTCAGCTCCTCTTCCAGCGCCGCGACACGCGCACTGTACTCGTCCGCCTGCGCCTCGGCCGCGTCCTTTTCCCGCGTCAGCCGACTGAGCTCCGCCTGCGTCTCGGCAGTCTGCTCCTCCTGCGCGCGCACACTCGACTCAATGTATTGCAGCACATCCTGCTTGTGAAACCCGCCGAAACTCGCCGTTCGAAACTGCTGCTGTGTCGCGTCCATGCTAACCCCTCTTTTCGCCACATAGAAATTCATAGCTATTGTAACACATTTCGACGGGAAGTACAATCCTTATTCTAATTGACGCTCTTTTACGCAGGTGTTATAATAGGACAATCTACGCAATAAAGAATAAGCGGGCAGCGGTTGCTCGTATGGCTTGGAGACAGGATACGATGTGGATTGCAGATCAGTGGAAGGACTATGCATTGCTCGACTGCGGCGGCGGGGAAAAGCTGGAGCGCTGGGGAGATTACACCCTTGTCCGGCCCGACCCGCAGGCGATCTGGAACACCCCGCGCAGCCATCCCGGGTGGACACAAGCGGACGGGCATTACCACCGCGCCTCCTCCGGCGGCGGGCAGTGGGAGAAGGAGTGGCTCCCCGCGCGTTGGACGGTGCGGTATGAGAACCTGACCTTTCATGTAAAACCCATGAACTTCAAGCACACAGGCCTTTTCCCGGAGCAGGCCGCCAACTGGGACTTTGTCCGCCGAGAAATTTCCGGCGCAAACCGCCCCATTTCCGTCCTCAACCTCTTTGCCTACACCGGCGGGGCGACGGTCGCATGTGCCGCGGCGGGCGCGTCGGTGTGCCATGTCGACGCCGCGAAGGGCATGGTGGCATGGGCAAAGGAGAACGCCAAAAGCTCCGGGCTAGAAAACGCCCCCATTCGCTGGATCATTGACGACTGCGCCAAATTTGCGGAGCGGGAGCTCCGCCGCGGACGGCGCTACGACGCGATCATCATGGACCCCCCCTCCTACGGGCGCGGGCCGTCGGGCGAGGTATGGAAGCTGGAGGAGAGCCTCTACCCTTTCGTGGCGCTCGCCGCGCAGCTGCTCTCCGACACGCCGCTCTTTTTCCTCATCAGCTCCTACACCACCGGCCTTGCCCCCGGCGTACTGACCTACATTTTGGAATCGGTGATAGGCAAGATGCATGGCGGCGCAGCGCGCAGCGCGGAGCTTGGCCTACCCGTCACTGCCACGGGGCTTGTGCTCCCCTGTGGCGCGGCGGGGCGCTGGACGGCGAGGAAGGACATGACATGACAGACCCAATCATCAAAACCGAGGCGCTTTCCTTCTCCTATGAGGCTTATGAGAGCCACTCGGGCGAGCTTGTTTTGCGCGGTTTAGACCTTTCGATCGCGCAGGGGGATTTTGTCGCCCTGCTAGGACACAACGGCTCCGGCAAATCCACCCTCGCAAAGCACATGAACGCCATTCTTCTGCCGACAGGCGGCGCCGTGTGGGTGGACGGAATGCAGACGGCGGACGAAGACCTCCTGCTCGACATCCGGCGCACGGTCGGCATGGTCTTTCAAAACCCGGATAACCAGATTGTCTACAACGTGGTGGAGGAGGACGTCGCGTTCGCACCGGAAAATTTGGGTGTGCCGTCTGAGGAAATCCGCGCGCGGGTGGATGAGGCGCTCCGGCAAGTCGGTCTGTACGAGTACCGCAAGCACGCCCCGCACCTCCTCTCCGGCGGCCAGAAGCAGCGCCTCGCAATCGCCGGGATCCTCGCCATGCGCCCGCGATGCCTTGTTTTGGACGAGCCAACCGCGATGCTCGACCCCATCGGGCGGGGCGAGGTGCTGCAGACAGTCACGCAGCTCAACCAGACCGCTGGGGTGACGGTCGTGCTGATCACCCACCATATGGACGAGGCGGCGCTTGCAAACCGCCTCATCGTCATGTCGAAGGGGCAGATTGCGCTTGACGGCCCGCCGCGCGCTGTATTTCAGCATGTGGAGCAGCTACGCGCGCTCGGCCTGGCAGTGCCGGAGACGGTGGCGCTGCTGTGGGAGCTGCGGCAGAGCGGCTACGACGTCCCTCTCGACGCCATTTCCACAGAAGAATGCGCCGCTGTAATCGCGCGGTTATTTGCCAACCAATCAGGATAAGGAGCGAAGCCATTGGACGCAATCATCGAAACACATAAGCTGACCCATATCTACTCCGGTGGCACACCCTTTGCGCGCACAGCCATTTCAGAGGTGGATTTTATCGCGTACAGCGGCGAATATCTCGGCATCATCGGCCACACCGGCTCGGGCAAATCCACGCTCATTCAGCACCTCAACGGCCTGCTAAAGCCCACGAGTGGCACGGTCACCTTTGCCGGGCAGGACATCTGGCAGAGCAAGGCAAAAACGCGTGAAACCCGCTTTCAGGTTGGCCTTGTGTTTCAGTATCCGGAATATCAGCTTTTTGAAGAAACGGTCTATAAGGACATCGCGTTCGGACCGAAGAACATGGGACTTGATGAGGCGGAAATTGACCGCCGCGTGCGTAATGCCGCCGCATTTGTGAAGCTGGAGGACGCGCTGCTCACCCAGTCCCCGTTTGATCTTTCCGGCGGCGAAAAGCGGCGCGCCGCCATCGCGGGCGTGATCGCCATGGAGCCGTCGGTGCTGGTGCTCGACGAGCCGACCGCCGGGCTCGACCCGGTCGGCTCGGAGGAGATTCTGGCAAACATTAAGGAATACCACAGGGCGAAAAATGCCACCATCATCCTCGTATCCCACTCCATGGAGGATGTGGCGCGGATGGTGGACCGCGTTGTCGTGATGCATGAGGGCAATATCCCGCTCTCCGGCGCACCGAAAGAGGTCTTTGCCCAAGGCGCGCTTTTGGAGCAGATCGGGCTGGGCGTGCCGCAGGTGACGCGCGTGTTTCAACATCTGCGCGCCTTGGGCCTCGACGTCGACCCGTCGGTCTACACTGTGGAGCAGGCAAAGGGGGCCCTTCTGTCCACCCTTGCCGGACGGGGGGCGGGACATGGCGATTAAAGACATTACACTCGGGCAGTATTTCCCGGGCGATACCTTCATCCACCGTCTGGACCCCCGCATTAAAATCATTTTTGTTATTTTGTTCATTATCGCCCTCTTCCTCTGCCAGAACGTACTGACCTATGCCATTCTGGCGGCGATTCTGGTGGCGGAAATACTCATCTCCAAGGTGGGTTTTAAGGCCGTACTGCGCGGGATGCGTCCGATTCTTCTGGTGGTCGCCATCACCGCGGTGCTCAACCTCTTCTACACCAAGGGTGAGGGCGAGCCCCTGCTCACCCTCTGGAAGCTTGAGATTTACGCCGAGGGTGTCCGGAGCGCCTGTTATATTCTTGTGCGCATCGCCATGCTCATCGCCTGCACCTTTCTGCTCACCTATACCACCTCACCCATGCTGCTCACGGACGGGATCGAATCTCTGCTCTCCCCGCTCAAGAAGCTCAAGGCGCCCGTGCATGAGCTCGCGATGATGATGGCCATTGCCCTGCGCTTTATCCCCACGCTCATTGAGGAGACGGATAAAATCATGTCCGCCCAGAAGGCGCGCGGCGCGGAATTTGACACCGGCAGCCTGCTGCAAAAGGCAAAGGCGCTCATCCCCCTGCTCATCCCGCTTTTCGTCTCCTCCTTCCGGAGGGCAAACGAGCTGGCCATCGCCATGGAGTGCCGCTGCTACCACGGCGGCGAGGGGCGCACCAAAATGCGGCAGTTTCGTCTGCGCGCCGCTGATATTTCGGTTTTGCTGTTCGGCCTAGTCATGGTGGTCGGCATTGGCACGCTGGGCCACTTTGGGTTTTAGCGCAACAGACAAGGAGATAACACAATGCGCAATATCGCACTGAAACTGATGTATGCAGGCACAGCCTACCACGGCTGGCAGATGCAAAAAAACGCCGTGACGATCGCCGAGACGTTAGAGAAGGCCCTTGGGTACGTGGTGTGCCATCCGGTCAAGTGTATCGGCGCGGGCCGCACCGACGCGGGGGTACATGCGGAAGTCTACATCGCGAATTTCCGCACGGACTCCACCATCCCCTGCGACCGGCTGCCCCTTGCTGTGAACACCCGCCTGCCGGACGACATTGTTGTAACCAAGGCAACCGAGGTTTCCGATGCGTTTAACGCCATCGGCTCGTGTGAGAAAAAAGAGTACACCTACCGCATCTATAATTCCAGACTCGGAAACCCGTTTTATGTAAACCGCGCCTGGTTTTATCCCAAACCGCTTGATGAAACGGTCATGCAGCGCGCCGCCGCGCATTTTGTCGGCACCAAGGACTTTGCCGCCGTGCAGTCGGTCGGCACCCACGTGCGCTCCACAGTGCGCACTGTATTCTATTTCGATATCTCCCGCAGTGGCGCGATGATTACATGCAGGGTGTGCGCCGATGGATTTCTCTATAACATGGTGCGCGCCATGGTCGGAACCTGCGTTTACGCGGCGGAGGGCAAGTTCCCGCCCGACGCGGTTGGGGAAATTCTTGCCGCGAAAAATCGTACCCTCGCAGGCCCCACCGTCCCGCCCGACGGGCTCTACATGACCAAATTATGGTATAAGGAGGCGGTGTTATGAATATGAAAAGCAAGACTGCGAAAAAACGCCCAAAGCTGCTTGTCCGCCTTCTCACCTTTGTGGTAACACTCGCGCTCATCGTGGGTGCCGTCTTTCTGGTTGCACACTATCAGGACCTGAATTTCGACAGCATCAAGCGCTATTTTACATACCATGCGCTAGAGCGCAACGACTCCGGCCAGGCGGACAGTTTTACCTACAACAGCGGCGCGACCGAGTCGTTCGCAGCCTTGGACGGCGACCTGCTCCTCTGCTCTGACCACGGCATTCAGCTCTACTCACAGAGCGGCACGGCCTATGTGGATATGCAGCTTACGCTCAAAACCCCCCTCGCCTCCTCTAACGGTAAAACGGGTATCGTCTACGACTCGGATACGGCAGTACTCTACGCCTTCCGCGACAGAGAGGAAGTTTTCTCCCTCTCGATGGAGACGGATAGCAGCATTGTTACAGCTTCTGTGAGCAGCGGCGGCTATGTCTGTGCCATCACAGAAGCGGGCGGATACAAAAGCGCCCTTAAGGTCTACAATCCGCAGGGCTCCGCTATCCTGCAGCTGAGCCTCTCCAGCCGCTTCATTGCCGACGCGATGGTCTCGCCCGACAGCCAGCAGGTCGCCGTGCTGACCATGGGGGTGACGGGGAACAGCTTTGAGAGCAACGTTTCCATCTATCCCCTCTCGGGCAACAGCATGGAAACGCCGCAGCCGGTATCTGAATTTTCCCTCGGCAATGCGGTTGTCCTATCCATGCGCTGGGATGACGGCGGCATTTGGACACTGGGTGACGACAATCTCACCCTCACATCGCCGGACGGTGCAACCCTCGCCACCTGCAGCTATGAAAACCAATATTTGAAGGAATATACGCTGGACGGGGACGGTTTTTCCGCCCTGCTCATCGGAAAATACCGCGCCGGTTCCAAAGCGACGCTGACCGTACTGAGCAGTAGCGGGGACGTATCGGAGCTCGCGGTCAACGAGCAGGTGCTCTCCATCTCCTCCTCCAAACGCTATCTTGCCGTCCTGACCGCCGACCGCCTCGATATTTACACACAAGATTTAAAGCTGTACCATACACTGGAGGGCACGCAGGGTGCCAAGCAGGCGATGATGCAGCCGGACGGAAGTGTCATGCTCATCGGCACAAGCACCGCGCGGCTCTATCTCCCCTCCTGACCGCTTGCTGGCATAAAAAAGTACTTGCGGGAGCGCCATAAGCCTGACATAATAACATGAGGAGCATATTTTATGAGCGTTTTTCTGATTCTGGACCTGATTGCCGCCGTTGTGCTGCTCGCTTTTATCATATCCGGCGCGCGGCGCGGTCTGATCCTGTCCCTGTGCGGACTGGTCGCGGTTTTGCTTGCCCTGTTCGGCGCTGGGATGGCCTCGAAAACCTTCTCCCCCGCCCTCACGGCGCAGCTTGAGCCGCGCATCGCAAGCTGGATGGAAAACAGTCTGCGGGAGCGGACAGAGGCCGTGACGCCTACCTTTCCCGCCGGGACGGAGGACACCACCGCCGCGTCGGATACCACAAACTCCCTCACAGAAATCCTCGCGGCACTCAAGGACATGGGTTTTTACGCGCCGCTGGTCGAATCTATGGAGGATTCCATCGCAGCGGGCGTCGAGTCGGCCACCACCTCCGCTTCCGCCGCACTCGCGGCAACCATCGCCCCTGCGCTCTCGTATCTCATCGTATTTATCGCCGCCTTTCTCATCCTGCTCGCGCTGCTCCACCTGCTATTCCGGGCGCTGAATCTTGTGGCAAAACTGCCTGTCCTCAATCTCCTCAACCATACAGGCGGTGCGGTGTTCGGACTCGTGAAGGGCTGCATCTTCCTGTTTTTAATCGGCTGGCTGCTGCAATATTTCGGTGGCCTGCTTCCGGACGACGCCATCGAAAGCACCGTGCTTTTGCGCTTTTTTACGGAGCATACGCCCCTTTCCCTGCTGACCTTGTGGCAATATAACAAATAAAATTGTTGAAATTTCATAAGCAGTTCACATTTCCTGTTTATAATGTAAAAAGAGAACTTGTGCCATGTTTCTCTTTTGAAGGAGTTGATATATATATGCAGCCAACACTTTGTGCCCGGTGCCATAAAAATGTTGCGATTGTTTTTATTCAAAAAATGGAGGGCGGCGCGACAAAAAGCGAGGGGCTCTGTTTAAAGTGCGCCAAAGAGATGGGCATTAAGCCCGTCGAAGAAATGATGGACAAGATGGGCATCACGGACGACGATCTCGACGGGCTGACCAGCGAGATGATGTCCGCTTTTAATGGTGCGGAGGGAATGGAAGGCCTGATCCTCACCGACCAAGAGCCGAGCGACGATGACGACAGCAAAACCGCAACCTTTCCTTTTTTAAATAAACTGCTTAATAACGCGCAAAACCACACCCAGGGCCGCACGCCGAATGAGGATCCCCCGCGGCACACTCATGAGGAAAAAACAAGCGGAAGCACAACCACAAAAACCGACAAAAATGTCAAACGCAAATTCCTGGAAAGCTACTGTATCTCCCTGACGCAAAAAGCGGAGGAAGGAAAGCTCGACCGCATCGTCGGACGGACCGAGGAGATTCAGCGCACCATACAAATTCTCAACCGCAGGCAGAAAAACAACCCCTGCCTGATCGGTGAGCCGGGCGTCGGCAAAACCGCCATTGCGGAGGGACTTGCGCAGGAGATATTCCTTGGCAACGTCCCCTACAAGCTGCTCAATAAGGAAATTTATCTACTGGATTTAACCGCGCTTGTCGCGGGCACCCAGTTTCGCGGCCAGTTTGAAAGCCGGATGAAGGGACTCATTGATGAAATCAAAAAGCTCGGCAATATCATTCTGGTCATTGACGAGGTGCATAATATCGTCGGCGCGGGCGACGCAGAGGGCTCCATGAACGCCGCGAATATTCTAAAGCCATCCCTCTCGCGCGGAGAAATTCAGGTGATCGGCGCGACCACCCTGACGGAATATCGGAAATATATCGAAAAGGACTCCGCACTCGAGCGGCGCTTCCAGCCGGTCATGGTCGACGAACCGTCCATTGAGGATTCGGTCAAAATTCTACTGGGCATTGCCCCGTATTATGAGCAATTCCACTATGTCTCCATCTCGCCCGAGATGTGTCGCATGGCGGTCAACATGTCGGAGCGCTATATCACCGATCGTTTCCTGCCGGATAAGGCCATCGACCTCATTGACGAGGCCTGCTCCGATGTGAACCTCAAGAATAAGTCGCTCGCCCGCAGCATGGAGATCAAACAGGAGCTGGAAACCCTCGCGCAGGAGCGTGAGTCGCTGATGAGTGAGGCAAACGAGCGTGACTACAAGCGGCAAAACCTGCTCAAATCCAATGAGCAGCGCCAAGCCGATCTGCGGCGTGAGCTGAGTAAGCTTTCCGCCGAACACAACACCCTTGCGTCCAGCCCCTTCACCGATAGCGAGACGCTGCAAACCAATGAGCGCCGCCAGAACAATCTCCAGCGCGAGCTCAATCTGCTGACCAGCGAGCGGGAGGGCCTGCACTCCACTGAGGAGAGCGCACAGGATTACGCCCGCCTTGCTACCATCAAAAGCCATGAGATTCAATTGCAGGAAGAGCTTGGGCGGCTTGATGCGCAGAGCGCGCCGCCGCTTACAATCGCACATTTGGCGCGGGTTATTGAGCTGTGGACAAAAATTCCCGCAACCCAGATTGAGGAGCAGGAGTATGAGCGCCTTTCCAAGCTGGAGGAGCGGCTGAAATCCCACATCATTGGACAGGATGAGGCTGTACACGCCGTTTCCGCCGCCATCCGGCGCGGTCGTGTGGGCATTGCCTCCAAGCGCAAGCCAGTCTCCTTTATTTTTGTCGGCTCGACCGGTGTCGGTAAAACGGAGCTTGTCAAGCGTCTTGCAGAAGACCTGTTTAATACGCCGGAATCCCTGATCCGGCTTGACATGTCGGAATTTATGGAAAAGCACAGCGTCTCGCGCATCATTGGCTCTCCCCCCGGCTATGTCGGCTACGACGAGGCTGGACAACTGACTGAAAAAGTGCGCCGCAAGCCATATTGTGTCATCCTGTTTGACGAAATTGAGAAGGCGCACCCCGACGTGCTCAATATTATGCTGCAAATTCTGGACGACGGCCATATTACCGACGCACACGGGCGCACAGTAAATTTCGAAAACACCGTCATTGTCATGACCTCAAACGCAGGCAGCAACACCAACAGCGGCTCCGTGGGGTTTGGCCGAAGCATGACCGAACAGGGCCGCGAAAAGGCGATGAAGGCGCTGGAGTCCTTCTTGCGCCCAGAGTTTCTCAACCGCGTGGATGAGATCGTATACTTTAACCGCCTGACGGAGGAGCACTTCCAGAGCATCGCAAAGATTATGCTCAACGACCTGGCGCGTACACTGGCGGACAAGGGTATTACCTTTACGTGGGACGATGCGCTGCTGGATTACCTGACGAAAAAATCCTACTCGCTCACCTATGGCGCGCGTAACCTGCGCCGCCTGATCCAGAAGGATTTAGAGGACGCTATCGCAAGTCTGATTATTGATAGCTATCTGGAACCCATCAGCGCCATTACCGTCACGGTGACGGATGACGCGCTGCAATTTAAAACCGAATAACAAAAAGAGTGAACTTGCAGTATGCAAGTTCACCCCTTTTTCAAGCCAAACACCGGAAAAGCTGTTAACGCACGGCTTTCTTTAAGCCGTTTCCGACATCCTCTACGCCCTCGCCGACACCGTTTATCACATCACCAGTACCGGTTACGATTCCTTTTCCAACGTCTTTCGCACCTGTTGCAGCCTTCTCACCGGCGGTCTTTGCTGTCCCCGTCGCGTTGTATGCAATCGTTGTGCTCGGCGTCGGGCTGACAATCGCCGGTGTCGCAGTCGGGCTGACAATCCCCGTTGCCGGGGTCGGGCTGACTATGACACCGCGATTATCGGTACAGCCGACCATGACGCCCGCCAACGCACACACCAGACAGGTCGCGGCAATCACTCGCTTCATCTCGCATCCTCCTCAAAAATCGAAAACTCATTGATGACGTTTGATTCGCCATCGGAATTAGTATTCTCCGTCGATAGCATAATATAATGGGAAATATTTTTTCATTTTTCTTGCATAACATGTTAATTTATGCTAAACTACAACGCAAATGTGAACGTTGCACCCAATGATGCGGAAAGAGGGTATGACCTATGCGAACAATTCGATATTCCCGGCAGCGCGAGTTGATATTGCAGGCGGTTCAGTCGACTGACCGGCATCCGACCGCCGAAATGGTGTATAACCGCCTGAAAAAGGACAACCCTGGTCTCAGTCTGGGCACCGTCTATCGGAATTTGAATTATTTGTCCGACTCCGGACAGATTATGCGTCTGAACACACCCATTGAGCGATATGACGGCAACACAAATCCGCACGCCCATCTGCGCTGCACTGTCTGCGGTGCGGTGTTTGACTTGGATGTCCCCTACGACAATGCGCTCGACTGCCGCGTCAATGATGCGTCGCCACACCTGATTCGATGCCATGAACTGATGTTTTATGGAACGTGCGCACAGTGCGCCGCGCAGGAGCAATGTGATTGCGAGATCGCCGCGAATTAAAATTAGACTCTTTTTATCAACTTTTTGTTTATTTCACTTGTAATCCGAATTTTATTGTTGTATAATAATGTCATTGAGGTGTTGTGGTTTTGCCGCGACATCGCAAGGTGCCGTTCATGCCCACTGTGATCAATTTGGACTCTTTTGTGTGTTTGCCCCCAAGCTTTGCATGACGTTGCCTCATTGATACTCTCCACACAGTGGGTGTGGGGGCAACCGATTCATCGGTTGTTTCCCGCTACGGTGCAACCCCTTTCCCATTTGCGCCGCTCTGCTCACACCAATGGAGCCGCGCGACGAAGGGCTATCCTACACGGATAGCCCTTCGTCAGCCTGTCAAAAAACCTCGCCAATGGCGAGGTTTTTGTGGTATAATAGGGA